>CAKZVB010000096.1 GCA_937922015.1 uncultured Granulosicoccaceae bacterium | reverse complement strand
TCAGCCTCCAATACAATCCTGCGAAGTAAAAAGCCCGGGTGGCGAAATTGGTAGACGCAAGGGACTTAAAATCCCTCGGTAGAAATACCGTGCCGGTTCGATTCCGGCCCCGGGCACCAATAATTCACCAAAATAGCTCTCCAGAATAGCCCATCAGTAGTGCTCAGAATCGCGTACCTATAGCACGTCAATGCGCTGTTTTCACCCGCACAAAATGGGTAATTTCAAAAGTGATGCGGAGTCACCGGGTCAGCCGTTGAATTCCTTATACCTGCGCAAACGGATACTCGGCAATTCTCACAAAAGGTGACTTCCGATCGGTTTGTTGAAACAGGCTCAGCCGGTCGAGAATCGGCGGCTCGGGTACCATCACAGCGTACAGTGCGGTCAGCCATTGCAGGTAGTAGCCGTTTTCGTTTTCCGGCATATTGCCGGATAACGTCATGTGAAAGTTGAAGTCATCAAATACATAGGGATAACCGAAGTCTTCAAGGTAGCCGATCTGCGATGGTGACAGGGCCTTTTTTTGTCGGCGGCACAGGTCTTCGTCACTCAGTGGTGCCCGGTATTGGTTAAATTGCTCAATGCAGGCAGCCGCGAAATTCTTTACCTCCGGCGGTTGCTGTTCAAAGGCCAGTGCTTCATAGCGTTGTGTGCGTCTTGGTCCTAAACCCTCAAGGCTCAAGGGCTTCTGGTGGGTGCAAAAATCAGCCAGATCGCGTTGCAATTCACTAACCGCATAGCTGCTTTGCAGCTCAAACGGCGCTTGAATGGTGGCATGAAAACCATAGTGTGCAGGCACCTCAACGCATGAACGCCAGACTGGTGTATTTTCAAAGTTCACCGGGATAGACGGGTTCACCCATTCCGATGGGCTCTGTGCCTTGCGTCGTAACACAGTCGCGCCATACACGCCCAGAGGAGAGTCGTCTGAGGGTGCAAAAAACAGTGCGAACCTGGCAGTTGAATTCATTTTATAGCTTCACTTCGCTTGTACCGGATACGGGCAATGTTGTGCTGGCATTCGATGTTCGATAGGTTTGGTGGTAGCAATTTTGGTGCTCTGCATTGTTGCCCGGTCAGGACGGATGTGAATCAGTTTCAAAAACACAAAAGTCTTTCATTTGTCATTAAGTGAAAATAGTAGTAATCCAGACCATCGCGGTGAGGATAATGGTTAGGAGAACAGCGGCAGAGCCCATGTCTTTGGCACGGCCGGATAACTCGTGGTATTCATCTCCAACCCGATCGACCACTGTTTCAATGGCTGAATTAAGCAATTCGACAATTAAAAGCAATAGCACCGAAGCGATCAGCCACGTTTTCTCCGGCCAGGTTTCTCCCAGCCACAATGCCAGTGGTATCAAAATAATCGCCAGCCATGTTTCCTGTCGAAAGGCAGTTTCATTCCGATAGGCAGCGATAAGTCCGCTGGCTGAGAAGCTGCCGGCGGAGATTATTCGTTTGATGCCTGTATTAGTGTTTTTCATCAGATGCCGGTACTTAAAGGAAGTCTGTAGTGAGTATATAAGAGTACAGGAATATGGCTTGAATCACTCCGCCAGGGAGGTTGGTTTTTCACGTTGTTTTAAGGATTGCGTATAGAGCCAAAACATTGACTCTGTGCGCATAAGCAGTTACCGGCCCGGCATGTATAATCAAAATTTCCATTGATGTTCTCTCCGGTCGGGATCGCAGCTTATGAGTATAAAAATCCTTGCCTGTCAGATTGATATTCCTGTCATGTCCTCTGCATCAGATCGGCGGGCGCACTTGCTGCGCACCAGTGCGCTGGTGGACGATCGGCTGTCTGCCCAATCGGTTGATTTGGTGGTGTTGCCGGAACTCTCATCGATTCACTACAGTCGCGAAGCTTTCGCAAATCTCGCGGCTTTGGGCGAGCCGGCAGAAGGGGATTCACTAGCCATCTGGCGACGTATCGCCATTAAAAACAAATGCTGGGTGGCGTATGGATTTGCACACGAGCATGGTGGCAAATTCTCGATAGCAACGGCGCTGGTGAACCGTAAGGGGGAGTTGACCGGTGTTTATCACAAGCAGCATCTTGCGCAGTTTGGCGATTCAATGGAGAAGGAGTACTTTACTGCAGGTGAACAGAAAATACTGATCGCAGAGATTAACGATTTTCGAATTGCACCGATCATTTGTTATGACATCCGTGCTCCGGAGCTTTGCCGTACCCTGGCTGTTGATCACGGTGTTGATTGTATATTACACACCAGTGCCTACTCCCGCGATCCGTCGTTTTATAGCTGGCGTGCCTTTGCAGTCACAAGAGCGCTGGAGAATCAGCTCTATTTTTTAAGTTTGAACCGGGCAGGCAAGCACTTTGGTAGCTCTGTGTTTTGCACTCCCTGGATCGATGAGCGCAACCCGCCCTGTACGTTTGAAGAGCACGCAGAACAATTGACAGTCTTTGAACTCAATAAGGCAGAAATACAACGTGCCAGATCAGAATATACTTTTCTGCAGGACAGACTTGAAAATTACCAGCTACCGGTCCGGTTGATTACTGAAAATCATTGAGTAACCACCATTGTCGCTATCGTTTTACCTCGATGACTTCGGCTAAGCCCAGATAATCCAATAGTGACAGATCACCCAGAATAAAGGTCACGGGCAGACGCAGCAACATCAGTAAAACTGCTGCCAGAGTCACCAGCCATATCGCCTGCTTCATGGTGAATTTTTCGACCCTGGCCAACCCTGTTAAAAGAATCTGGAAGGACCAGAGATAGAAAACAGTACTGATAATGAAATACGCCAGGGCCAGAAAATCAATGGTCAGCTTATCAGGAGTAAAAACGGGGTTGTCATCGACCATCGCCACCATGTTGAGATAGACCGGACCAATAAACGTTAAGCCGGCCAGTGTTGCGATGATCTCTAACGCAGACAATACCAATACCGGCAACTGGCTCCACACCAACACGGTGACGATGTGTGAGAGGCTGGCAATTCCGCCGAGAAGTTGCCCGACTTTATAAAATACATAAATCCCAAGCAGAGGAAAAAATACCGAATCAATGATCCGCCCGATTTTCTTAGCCTGCGACAATTCAATTGCTGAATCATAGACACCGATATATCTGGCAATAATTCTCAGCGCAATGGTGAGAGCGATAATGATCAACACTCCGTAATACGGCTTATGATCCCGCAACCAGTCCATCGTTTTGCCTGGCGAAAACCAGATTGAAACCCATGGATTAATGATAATCACCTTTACTGTTTCGGTAAGGGAAGACTAGCATTCCAGTAGCAAACGTCCAGTAATCGACGCAGTTGTTCACAGAGAGTTTCAGGGAAAATACCATGATCCCGATTTGTCATCTCGAAGCGCTGCCAGCGCTGTTATCTCAAACAAAGTTGATAACACCGGACCTCCCCGATAACAGTGTCTGCCTTGTTTTATGAAAACATCCGGAGTCGGGTCAAAGCGCCAGGGATGTCACGTTACAGCAGAATGAAAGAATAGCCATCCAAGAAGTAAAAAATCAGAGGATCCCTCAAACAGACACTGTCAGCTAACTATTGAACTGAAAATTCCTGCGCAACGCGAATAGCAAACACATAAGACAATGCTGAATCTTCGAGCTCGGCAAATCGGCCGGTCTTTCCAAAGTGACCAGACGACATGTTAGTCTTTAAAAGCAATACGTTATCATCCGTTTTAGTGTCTCTTAATTTTGCCACCCATTTAGCGGGCTCCCAGTAGGTGACTCTTGGATCAGACACTCCGGCTGTGACCAGAATCGGTGGATAGGCCTGGGCGGTTACGTTGTCGTATGGCGAATAGGCGCGAATATCGTTAAATGCCTGCTCACTTTCTATTGGATTTCCCCACTGTGACCATTCACCGGGTGTGAGGGGCAGGGTGTCGTCGAGAATTGTGTTTAATACATCAACAAATGGAACGTCTGCAATGGCGCCGCCAAATAACCCGGGGCGCATGTTTAGTACGGCACCCACTAATAATCCCCCTGCTGAGCCGCCTTCAATAGTGATCTTGCCCTGTGCTGTATAACCCTCGCTGATCAATGTTTCGCCAGCGGCGATAAAATCGTAAAAGCTGTTTATTTTTTTACCGAATTTCGCCTCTTCATACCAGCTCCGGCCTTTCTCCTGACCGCCGCGTACATGCGCTATTGCATAGACAAATCCACGATCAACCAGTGACAGGCGGTTGCCTGAAAAATCCGCAGGTATCGATGATCCGTATGAACCATAGCCATATAACAGACAGGGAGCACTTCCATCGATGACGGTGTCTTTATGATATAGAAGGGTCACCGGGACTTCGGCGTCATCGTGTGAGGTGGCGGTGATTCGTCTGGTTATATAGTTGTTGCTGTCGTGTCCGGATGGAATGATCTGTTGCTTGAGGAGTACCCGCTTTGAATTCTCCAGGTTGTATTCGTAGGTTTGATCCGGCGTGGTTGGTGATGCATAGGTGAAGCGAATAGTATTGGCGTTGAACTCGTAGCCTGTAGTCATCGATAGCGCGTAGGCTTCTTCCTGAAAAGAAATGCTGCGTATGTTGTCGTCGTTGTTTGAATAACATATTTTTGGAAGTGCGTTTTCGACAACAAAAAACAGAAACCAGTTTTCGTAAACCTCGAGGCTTCGCAACATAGAACCCTGTCGGTGAGGGATCAGGTCTTTCCAGTTTGCTCTTGCAGGCGCGTGAACCGGCGTTTCAACGATTTTAAAATCAATGGCGTTGTCTGCATTGGTTAATATTAAAAACCGGTCGTTTTGATGTTCAACACTGTATTCTACTTCGTCGCTGCGCGGTTCTATAATTACAGGGGGGCTCTGTGCATTGTCCGTCGGGATATACCAAACCTCATCCTGATCATTCATGCCGGTAGAGATGAATATGAATGATTTCGATGCACTTGGATAGACGCTGCAATAAAAACGTGCATCGTGTTCTTCGTAAACCAGTCTGTCTAATGCTGGATCATCGCCTAGTGTGTGTCGGAAAACCCGGTTGGGCCGGTGGTTATCGTCGACCCTGGTATAGAACAGTGTAGTATTGTCTGCCCACGCTGCGGTATCTACATCATCGATAGTATATTGGCTGTCTTTGCCGGTGTCCAAATCTCTAATTGATGCACAATAGTATTCCGCGCCGGTGGTGTCTCTGCTCCACAGCATGTGTTTGTGATCGGGGCTATGTTCCACCAGGTCATGATCAAAGTAGTCGTGGTCTTTTGCTTCATGATTGATGTCCAGGGTGATTTGTTCTTTTTCGCTTCCCGGTTTTTTACGTAAATAAATCGGGTGCTCAGCGTCCTTTATGTAGCGATAAGAATATTCATAGGGACCATCTTTGTCGGGTATGGAGTCTTCATCTTCCAGAATCCGTCCGCGCATTTCTGCAATCAGTTGTTGTTGCAGAGTTTCTGTATCCGCCATCACTTTGCTGAAATATTCGTTTTCCTGTTGCAGCAACCGCTTAATGGGCTCTGGCAGGGTCTGTGGGGTTTTCATCGCCTGCTGCCAGTTGTCAGCTCTAAGCCAGGCGTAATCGTCTATCCATTTTGTGCCGTGGGCTTTGCATTGCAGCGGTTGTTTGTCAGCCACCGGGGCACTGAGTGATGTTTTCATAGAGCGAGGATTGCTGCTGGTTGCAGGAAAGAGACGATTATATTACTAGAGCGTGAACCGCGTGGCATTGCCGGCACGCAACAAGGCTCAGGAAACCGCGATAGCTGTCGATACCCGTGGGAATCTTTTCCGGAGCCTGAATCCGTAATTGATAAAAATGTTTAAACGGGCAATAAAAAAGCAGAACATTGCTTGCCAAGGGCTATTTTGTAGTGCATTCTGCCGTCAGTCTCGCATTGGGCGAAATGCTCAATGAGACACATTGTGGGAGAGATCGACATCATCCGTTGGGCGAGTGTCGACGCCGAAGGAGCAACACCCAGGAAACTCTCAGGCAAAAGGACCACATTGAGTAGAGACATCTGGAGAGCGACGTTGGCCACACCGCCGGCGTCCACCGAAGGGGTACGCGCACATTTACAGCTGCGCCAAGCTCTCAGGTTCCAAGACAGATGGGATGAAAAAGGTTGCATTGCAATCTTCACCTGTATTGTTGGAGAACCATTATGAAAAATATCGCTGTCCTGGGTGCTGGAATTACCGGCGTCACTACCTGTTATGCGCTGCTGCGTCGCGGCTACAATGTCACTGTTTTTGATCGCCATCGTTACCCCGCAATGGCCACGTCGTTTGCTAATGGCGGCCAGTTATCTGCGTCCAATGCGGAAGTCTGGACTCAGGCATCCACGGTGCTGAAAGGGCTGAAGTGGATGCTGAGAAAGGACGCGCCGCTATTGGTTCATCCGCGTCCGGACTGGCATAAGTTGTCCTGGATGGCCGAGTTCATTGGCAGCATACCGCACTACGAAAACAACACCGTAGAGACTACCCGCCTGGCCATTGCTGCACGCGTGCATCTACAGGACTGGGCTGCAAGCGAAGGCATAGATTTCGACTATGAGCAGCGCGGCATTTTACATATCTATTCAAGTAAAAAGGAATACGATCATGCTACGCGAGTTAACCAGTTGCTTGAGCGTGGTGGTCTGCAGCGTGAAGCGCTGACAAGCGAAGAAATGAAATCGATTGAGCCATCGTTGCAGGGTGATTTTTATGGTGGCTACTACACGGCAAGTGATTCCACCGGCGATATTCATAAGTACACTCGCGGTCTGGCCGATGCCTGTGTACGTCGTGGTGCGCGATTTTTGTGCGATACCAGTGTGGATGATTTAAAGCATACCGGCAGTGGTGTTGAGCTGAGGTTTGTTGGCACGGAACCAGGCGGTGCGGCGAATAGCGACACAGAACATTTTGACGGCGTAGTTGTGTGTGCTGGTATAGGGAGTCGTGACCTTGCCTCGAAGCTGGGTGACAGAGTTAATATCTACCCGGTAAAGGGATATTCGATCACCGTGCCTTTGTCTGACACCGACAGCCGGCAGGCTGCCCCCTGGGTCAGTCTACTTGATGACGAGGCGAAGATTGTCACCAGTCGATTGGGTGATGACCGGTTCAGGATCGCCGGCACGGCAGAATTTAACGGCATCAACAAAGACATCAGAGACGACCGTATTCAACCCTTAATTGACTGGTGTCGGCGCTATTTTCCAGCCGTTAACACTGAGCATGTCGTGTCGTGGGCGGGGCTTCGTCCGATGATGCCCAATATGATGCCGCGAATCGGGCAGGGCAAGAAAGACGGTGTCTACTACAACACCGGGCATGGGCATCTGGGCTGGACGCTGTCCGCTGTCACAGCTGAAATGGTAGGTGACATTGTCGCTGCAAGTCTGCCTGGTGAAGCGATGCCGGCTACTGCCGGAGAATCTATTCGCAAAGCTGTGTAGTCATAGGGATCATTACTATGGCGCTTATTGCAATGCAGATGATACTGTATGGGTAGTACCATCTGCTTGTAGTTAACACAGTGATCCTGCAGAGATAGACGGGGGCGTTACTAAAGTTGACTCTCGGACTGACCGTTTATTTTGCAGGATTAGAGTATTGACGTCCTCCAGTGTAGTAGTGCTGTTTTTCATCGCAAACTTGTTCTATGCCCTGGCGTATTTAGTGAGGGATATCTATTGGCTCAGAATCCTGACGATTATTGCTGCATCCAGCACGATGCCATATTTTTTTATGCAGCCGCAAGTGATGTACTCAGCGTTGTTCTGGCAGTCGGCGTTTGTTTTAATCAACCTATTTAATCTTATTATTCTGATTCGCGCACGCCGGCCGGTACCGCTTACAGAGGATGAAACCAGTTTAAAAGATATGGTCTTCAGGCATCTGACCACCCGCGAGACAGCAGCGTTGTTGCGTTGTGGCCGTTGGTGTGAGGGCGCGCCGGGAGACACGCTGACAAAATATGGAGGCGATCCAGAGTACTTGTATTTACTGTTCGCTGGTAACCTGACTATTAAACGTAATGACCAAACCCTGGCCTATCGAGGACCGGGCAGTTTTATCGGCGAGATCGGGTTTATGACTGGCTCTGCTGCCTCCGCTGACACCGTGTTTTCTGTGCCTTCCAGATACATAGAATGGCGGGCTGCAGACCTGAGAAGCCTGTTTGAGAAGAAAACAGATCTGAAAGCAGCGTTTGAATCACTACTGGCCGTCAATGTGGCGCATAAACTGGCTACCGAGGAAAGTCCGCTGCAACGCGCTTAGACCCATGGGGCTGTGTGAAAGACCGGGGCCTGCCGTATGTACATCTTTAACAGGCCTGAGATAGACTGAGCGCAATAGCGATAGCAGAGGTGTAACGACGAGGGCGGCCTCGAATGCCTGATCAAGCCGATGGTGAAAAGCACGCTGCAAAAAAATAGACCATTTAGCGCAACAACCCCCACCCATGTACACTACTGCAATAAGCCGATAACTGAAGTCAAACCATGCCAGAGCTGGGAAAACTAAACGAATTAACCGTGAGCCGAATCTCCCCGTACAGCACTTTTCTGGACGGTGGTCGCTTTGGTGAGGCGATGTTGTTGCGGGACCCTTCACACCCGAAGTTTGAACCTGGAGAAAAGCTCAGAGCTTTTTTGTATATTGATTCCGATGATACGCTGGTTGCCACCACTCAGTTGCCTGCCATTGTGGCAGGGCAGTGCGGCAGTTTAAAAGTGGTAGCTCTTACCGGCAGTGGGGCTTTTTTGGATTGGGGTTTAAAGGCTGATTTGTTTTTACCGCGTTCTGAGCAATTGGGTGATACCAGTGTTGGCAGTTCTTGCGTAGTTGTGGCACTGGTTGATGAAGAAAATCAACGAATGATCGCCAGTAGTCGCTTGTACAATTATCTGTCTGAAGAAAATAATCAGACCTTCAATGCAGATCAGCAGGTTGAACTTATTATTAGTCAGCGAACGGATCTGGGCTATCGAGCCGTGGTTAATGGAACACATCTGGGGATGTTATATCACAATGAGATTTTTAAACCGCTTGTGGTCGGTGATCAACAAAAGGGATACGTAAAAGCGTTACGCGAAGATGGCAAGATTGATTTGATACTGCAAAAGCCCGGAATTCAGGCACGAAGTGAAATCGAAAACCGGATACTCGATAACCTTAAAAAGAACAACGGCGTATCTCGATTAACAGACAAAAGCCCTCCGGCGGAGATTTATAATACCTACGGTATCAGTAAAAAAGCCTACAAACATGCGATCGGTGCTTTGTATAAAAGCCGTTTGATACTGCTTAGCAAAGAACAAATAAAACTGGTGGAAATGCCTGACGGTAAGTAAAAGCGGCCTATGCCTGCCGCTGTAGTCATTACGCCGCTGTAGTTGTTAGAAGGGCTACCACCACAAAACTTAGTAACCCTTCATCTGCATGTATTCGGTCGCATATCTGGCACCCAGATCACGCAATCCCTGAGCACTGTAGTGATTCCTGAAAGGATCAGTTTCGTTAATTTCCAAACCTGAAGCGGCGTCACCGCGTACTGTGGCGGTCCAGTAGTCGCCGTCATTATTTAGTTTATCAAGGTGTACATTGACGGGGGCTTTTACGGTTTGTGCGGCAATAAACGGTTTACTGAAACCGAACCAGCCTTCTTTACGCAATCTATCGATAAGGGCCAGATCTCCAACCGGGTTGTCGATATTTGGATCGGCAACTTTGCTGAACAGTTTTTGTGCGTAGAAGTCAGGTGCATTGTTGTTGCACACGGATTCCGGATAGCAGGTGCCATCAGCAATCCAGTCTGATTCTCCCTGATGCCACAAGATGCCGTCAATACTACTTCTGCCTATTGCAGATAATGCTTCGCCGGTATGCCGTTTGATTTCCAGCCAGCCAGGTTGGCCGTAGTCCCAGTGGGCGATGCCCTTGCCACCTTCTGAAACCATCACGATACCTACGATTCTGCAGCCTGATGATCTGTCGGCGACCTGTTTGGCAAAGTGAAAGGCAAAGTTGTTGTGTGCAATGCCACCCGCACCGGGATCGGTGTCGTGCCAGCTTTGTGTAAGATTGGCTTGCTTCCAGCCGGTGCCGGCATTGTCGGCTCTGGAGTCGACTGTCCATGCGAAAACGTAGGGGTGTGGTTTGTCCGGCTGATGAAATTCACTTACTTTACCGAAGCGATCAAGGGTCGCTGCAACGGTGGTATCCGGCCCGATCAGATTGGACTGGCCTGTCGCCAGGATGACATCGGTTATGTCGTTGGGGCTTGCAGTGCCGGTGCATTGTGATGAACTGTCATTGCCGGTGTTGCTGTCATTGCCAGTGTCGCCGGTCTGTGAGTTGTCTGCGATCTGGTCTGTTTCGTCATCGGCAGGGCCGCTGTTGCATCCGCTCAGAAGCAGCAACAGGATGGAAGTTATGCTGGCAAGCAGCAGGTATTTCTTATATTTTTTCATGTCTCTACGGACAAACCTTTGTATTTCAAGGCAACAACTGAAAGCATCTCAAGATCGTGTCTAGTCAGTGATTACAAATGTGCAGGGAATGGTTGTGCAGTGGGGAATGATACATGTTCTGTATATCGTCTTAAAGATATGTATCACAAAATTCACGACGCAATCGGTATTCCAGTCGCTTGTTTTTATTGATGTTTCTCAAGCAGAATAGTGCGACCCACCGGCGCTGCAAGTGGGTCGGATTTGTTCAGGAGATCGCGGCTTTTACTGCCATGCTCAGGAGATCGTCCATAATAGAGCCGTCTTTGTCAGCGTCGAGAAACGATTCCAGCAAACCGCGGTTTTGATTGGCCGCTACGCCCGAGCTGAAGATGTCTCCGTTGTTGTTGCCGCCAAAAAGTCCACCAAGTCCGCCTGAGCTTTTCTTTGCTCCGCCACCGAGAAATTTCTTGCTCAGCGAACTCATTACCAGCGAGGCCAGAATTGGCAGTGCTTTTTTCAGTAGTGTGGATGATAAGCCCGATTTTTGCGCACCGTAGTTTGCGACGTTGCGGCTAACATCCTTACTGCCGAAAATATGACCTAGTATTGAATTACCTTCTTCAATGGTAGATTTTTGACCGAGAGTTGCCGGGTTATCGAGGTAGCCCGCGTGCTTGCCCTTCGTTAACGCACCGATCAGGCTATCCAGGCCCTGGTCTGTTCTGCTGTTATTTTGCAGACCGCGTGCAAGTGCCGGAATCAGCTCGCCGGCGGCCGTGCGAGCCTCTGTTTCACCTACACCCAGTTGCCTGGCTAGTTCGCTTACTACGTTTTGGCTGTCATTACCCAGCAGTGACTCAAGTAGATTCATTGAAAACTCCTAATAATTTATGAGGTCGATACACGATAAGTGGGTTGTCCAATCTGTTCCTGAACAAAGTAATCACAGCGTCGGTCGTCAGGGCAGGCCGGAAACAGGCAGTCGTACAGGCAGATTGGTATTTTCCCGGCGCCGCTGTAGCGGCCATCGCTTTGATCTGTGTTTAAGAATATGGCTAGCAGTGTACATGATCAATGAGGGGATCAGTACGCTTGAATAGTCAAATCCGGCGGGAAAGGGCTGGCGCGACTTACCTGGTACAGCCCGCTGCGGGTGTTGTACGCGAGCAGCACTTAGCTGCCCGCGAAACGGTTTGATCGTTACAGCTGTTCGAGAATTTTCTCTGCCGAGCTCACTTCGAACGCTGGTCCTTCCTCAATGTTGAGGTGGGTGATTTTTCCGTCGTCCACGATCATTGAAAAACGTTGCGAACGAATTCCCAGTCCGCGTTCAATCAGATCCAGTTCCAGACCCAGCGCCTTTGTAAATGTGGCACTGCCATCTGCCGCCATCAACAGGTGCTCTGCATTCTGGCTTTTGCCCCATGCGCCCATAACAAAAGGGTCATTGACAGACATGCACACGATACGATCAACGCCCTTTTCGGTAATTTTGTCTGCATTAGCGACAAAGCTTGGCAGGTGTGCCTGTGTGCAGGTCGGGGTGAAGGCTCCCGGCACGGCGAACAGCACGATTTTTTTGCCCGTGAAAAGTTCATCGGTGGTGATGGTTTCAGGGCCTTTTTCACCCAGAAATGCCAGAGTACCAGAAGGAATAGTGTCGCCGATTTTGACTGTCATGTTTGCGTCCGATTTGTAGATGGTCGCATCACAACACAGCTATAGTTCAAGGTAAAGGGTTTTGTGCGACGAACTGCCCGGTGTAGAAATCAACTACAATTCCAGTAGTTCCTGTAGTTTCTCTCTCTGTGCGTAGCCGTCTTTGTAACCCAGTTCGATCAGATCCCGCGCAAACCCTGAATCAAATAGCAGGTAGCTGGTTAGCGGTCTGCCTTCTTTTGTCATTGCGCCCAGTCCGCTGAGTAAAATTTTCATAGAGCGGGGAAAAGATCGGACGTGTTTTGCGACAATGTCGCGGATATCAACGCTGGGTGAGATTACCAGAAATTCCACCGGACGCAGCAGCGCGTCTTCGTGCTGGAAACTGGGCTGTCTGGCTTGTGACAGTGCGAAATTTATTCGTTGCAAACGTTCGATATCGGAGTCCAGCCGGTCAATGAATAAGGTGTCGAACATGTAGCCGGCAATCTGGCCCAGATTTGGGTAGACCGGTTCGCTGGTGGGGGCGTGATCAATCTGCGGGTTGCGCACACTGACGATCAAAAGTTTGTTTGCCCCGAGATGCAAAGCGGGGCTTAGTGGCGCCGCTTCCCGCATAGAGCCATCGCCGTGATATTCGTTGCTTATCTTTATGGCCGGAAAAACCACTGGTATCGCGATGGATGCCATAAAGTGATCAATTCTCAATCTTGCAGGGACGCCAAAACGTCTGGTTCTCTGCCATTTTTGTAATGTTTCCAGTCCTTCGTAATAGGTGATTGAAGCACCGCGACTATAAGAGGACGCAGTGATGCCAAGGGCGTCTAAATGACCGGTTTCCATGCACTGACGCATGCGCGCCAGGTTAACGTGATTTTCAATCAGCGAACGAAGCGGGGTGTTATCCAGAAGTGAGTCAGGCTGTGTTTTGCCCATACCGCCACTGGCAAAAGACCAGACCCAGCGTGCGCCGGTACGAGTGGTGGTCTTTGCATCCGTTCGAACCACCATGTTCATGTGAAGGTTTTCCCACATGCCCAGCAGTCTTTCCATGCCGTCTGTAAAGTTTGCAGAGCGGCTGGCAATCATGCCTGCATTCAGTGAGCCGGCAGAAGTGCCGGTGACTACTCGAAACGGTGATGGCTGACCAGTGGGGATCAGTTCTTCAACCGCTTTAAGCACGCCCACCTGATAAGCATTGCGAGCGCCACCACCTGGGAGTATCAGACCGAGAGTCTGTTTTTCGGTAGTCGCTTTTTTTGAAAACCAGTGTTGAATGCCCATCGATAGGAATAACGCCGTGGGGGTAATTTTAGAACGAAAGATCGTAAGCATAACAATTGGCGGCGTTTCTGCCCAATTACAACGGTTATGTTGTGATTGTTGACCTATGGATTTCTGACGGTAAACGGTCCGGGAAAGGGTAGTGCATGAGATTTTTAACAGGTCGTCAGTCAAGTATAGGTGCAAATGTGACTATGGAACTTCTAAATCGTTGAATGATAGAGGCCGGGGCGCCAGATGGCCTTGGCGTCTGCGTGGTAGAACCTCTGCTACTGCGAACGCGCCCTGTCGGTGCGTCCGGGGCGATGGTAATTATCGATCATTTTCGTTACGTATGAACAACTATGCACCTCAAATGATCGTACCATCATTTACTAAGATAAGGGCCCTCCCCATGGCACGTTCTCGCTACGCAGACTTCTACCGCGCAGACTCCTAGCTGCCGCTTTTCGCATTCATTGATCGAAACAAGTCCTGCTTTGCGTCTTCAACATTCTGCAGAGTGACGTTGACATCCTGCCAGGTGATTTGTTTGGCCTGTTGATGCTGGCGGTAATGGTAACCCGCAAAACTCAAAGCGATGCCAAAGACCAACAGCACCAGCACCACCGTAAGTGCATTGCCTCTGTTAGCTGCCCGCATAGCCAAACTCCTGCCGGCCAATCTCGCTGACGATCTGATCAACCTCACGCCAGCTGGCGGCGAGATCGGTCAGCGAGCTTTCAATCGCGCCCAGTGCCTGCAGATCGTTCAACGCAAGGCGGACGTTGCGCCTCAGTTGTGCGGTATTTGATGCTTCGCGATAAACCCGGGCATTTTTCTCCAAGACGAATAACACAAAATCAACTCTCTCTGTACTGATTTTCAGCGTCGACACCAGCCGCTCCTGAGCCATCTCAAAACGCTGCCAGATTTCAATTTGAGCCTGCAATGAATTGAGCACACTGGTATTGGCGCTTATAGTGATTTGACTGCGTTCGTAGTCGATACTGTTGGCGTTGGCGGTGGCGTTTGCCGCCGCTATTCTGGCGGCGGCAAGTTCATCCTGAGTGATCGAAATACGTCGTTCGATCTCGGCAATAGCAGCTCTGGTCTGTCGCCGTTTATTGTGCAGGTCGCGGTCGCTTTCAGCAGTATGCTGTGCGTATTCACCCCGGAGTCTGGCAGCTTGCTCGAAGTTGGTGGCAATGTTGTCGAGCTCTGCTGACAGATCATCAATAACATGATCAATATGTGTTGCCTCATCCACTCGTACTTTCAGATGCCGAAAGGCAGACAGGTTTTCACGCAGCAGCGCATAGGTGGTCGAAGCGCCGACTCGTTGCGACTCGGATACTGTGTTGAGCAAAAACTCTTTAATGGACTCGAATTGCTCTGGAAGGGGGGCTTCTCGCGCAGCGCTGGAATTGCCGCTGATCAGCAGGCAAAGAGATATGGCGGCGAGATATTTGTGGTGTTTGTGTCTGGCCCGCATGATGAAACCTTGATAATTATTGGTAATATCTGCCGATTCGCTGCCGGCACTGGCGAGTATATCGACCAGTGCCGCAGATTCTTTACCCAATCTAAAAACCCGATCTATAAACATCTACCTCGCAGGCTCCCGGCGACAGGAAAAACCAGTCAGCGCGAAGTCGAGTTGTGAATTACAATACCGTATCTCGAATCCGTAAGCCGGATCCCTCAACTTTATGAATACCTTTTTATGAATGCTCTGGAACACCTTAAGAGTCGTTTTGCTGAAATATTGACCGCCAGACTGGGTGCTGATGCCTCTGAAGCGCAATTGCAATCATTGCTTGGCATGATTCGCCCCGCGCAGGACGACAAGTTTGGTGACTACCAGGCCAACTGCGCCATGCCGTTGGGCAAACAGCTGGGCAAAGCCCCCAGAGAGATCGCCTCAGAGCTGGTCGAAGGCGCAAACCTTGTCGACCTGTGCAGCAATGTAGAGGTGGCTGGTCCGGGATTCATCAATCTGACTTTGTCTGACAGCTGGCTGAAAGATCAGCTGCGTATTGCACTCGTCGATGAGCAGCTGGGCGTTGCCAAAACAGATAATCCACGCACGGTGGTGATCGACTTCTCATCACCCAATGTAGCCAAGCCCATGCATGTAGGGCATATCAGGTCTACGGTAATTGGAGATGCATTGGCAAAAATCCACCGGTTTCTGGGTCATCGGGTAATCACAGACAATCATCTGGGAGACTGGGGAACCCAGTTCGGTATGATTATTTATGGCTACAAGCATTTTGTTGATGCACAAGCGTATGAGACTAATCCGGTCTCGGAACTCGGGCGCTTGTATAAGTATGTGCGGGTAATCATGGATTACCACGGTGCGAAAACGAAGCTGCCCGAAGTGCAGGAGACTCTGGAAAAACAACAGGCGGCTCTTGAACGGATTCAATCAGAAGATCATGGCGACAACAAAGGTAAGGTCAAACAACAAAAGAAGGACATCAATCGCTTAAATGAGAAACTGGCGGACCAGCGTGCGCTACTTGACAGTCATGGTGCCACTATTGAGACAGTAGACAGTGATGCACAGTTGCAGGCCGTCGCAGAAAAACATTCTGATATCGCTGCCGCCGTATTGGCAGAAACCGTAAAGTTACACCAGGGTGATGTAGAAAATAAATCGCTGTGGGACAAATTTCTACCTTATTGCCTGGAAGACATTCAGCGACTGTACAGCCGTCTTAACATCAGTTTTGATCATATTCTGGGTGAGAGTTTCTATCATGATCAACTGGCAGCGGTCGTCGATGACTTTATCGATAAAAAACTGGCACGTGAAAGCGATGGCGCAATATGTGTGTTCCTTGACGGCTATGAAGCGCCAATGATCATCCGTAAAAAAGATGGTGCCTACCTATACCCGACAACAGACCTGGCGACAATACAATACAGAATTAAAGAATGGCAGGCAGACGCCATGTTATATGTTGTTGATCACAGACAACACGATCACTTCGATAAACTTTTTGATGCCGCGCGTTTGTGGGGCCATAAAGACGCAGAGCTCACTCATGTCAGCTTCGGTACTGTACTTGGTGATGATGGCAAACCGTTCAAAACCCGTGCGGGTGATACCGTTGGTCTTGAAGGGCTGCTTGATGAAGCGGAATCCCGTGCGCTTGCAATTGCGCGTGAGCAAAACTCACAGCTGGAAGAAGATCGTCAGCTGGAAATCGGCAGGGTAGTGGGTATCGGGGCATTAAAGTACGCTGATCTATCTCAGAACCGGTCATCAGATTACAAATTCAGTTACGATAAAATGCTGGCGTTACGCGGCAACACAGCGACATATTTACAGTATGCCAATGCACGCGTCCATGGAATATTGCGTAATCTTGATATCAATCCACGGTCGCTGCGCGATACACCGGGTGAATTTATCTTTGAAGAAACCGTTGAGCGTCAGCTGGCGGTGCAGTTGTTGCGCTACAGTGAAGTCCTGAACGATGTACTGATCGAGTACAAACCGAATCTCTTATGTAACTACCTGTTTGATCTTGCGCAGCTGTTCGCACGGTTTTTTGATCAGTGCCCGGTGCGGGATGCAGCGTCCGCAGAGCTACAGCAAAGTCGTCTGCAGCTTAGTGATTTAACCGCACGCACAATTAGTGGCGGGTTGGAATTGCTGGGCATTGAAGCCTTAGAGAGAATATAAGTAAAACGATTATTCCAGGATTTTCAAAAGAGACGTGAGATGACCCCGGCACCTGTTAAAGATCTGATTAGCTTCGAGCATTTCGAAAAACTGGATATTCGGGCAGGTACCATTACCGCGGTCGAGGAAGTCAAAGATTCTGACAAACTCATGAAGCTCACCGTAGATTTCGGAGACCACACTCGTACCATTTTAGCTGGTATTAAAAAGGAACGTGAAAATTCCTGCGAAATTGAAGGCAGACAGGCTTTATTTGTTGTTAATTTACCGGAACGCAAAATGGCTGGTGAAATTTCACAGGGCATGCTTTTCGATATTGGTTACGCTGACAAGCTCAAACCCTGCTTGGCTGTGCCGGAACTCGCCGTGCCAAATGGTAGCAGGGCAGGTTAGAAGTGAATGGCAAAAAAGCGGACAAGCTAATTACAGATGAATGATAAGACCGTATTTGAAAAAGTGCTGGGAGATGACTGGAATAATCTGGGAGATATTATCCGTCGGCATTATTATCTGAAACCAAATTCTACAGACTATATTTGTGTCACCGGTGAAATGGTGGAAGTTCATCACTCGATGGTTGGCAAACTGTTGATTCCGTTCGGCATGGTCTTTGGCGCGCTGGTTCCGTACAAAGGCCGCAATATTCCGATTGATGTTCACTATAACGCCAGTGTTGATAACTCCAATATCTATTGGGACAGGGTGTTTAAGTTCAACCGGGGAGACTACCATTTTAAATCCCATATGGAGCCGGTTAAAAAAAATGAAGTAATAGAGTTTGTGCGCTTCGGAATGGGGATTCGGTTAAACGTGACCGAGGAAAACAGTGCGCTGATATTTCGCGATGTCGGCTACATCTGGAGACTTTTTGGCCATGACCTTGCTATCCCCGGACGTTGGTTAATGGGCAGGGTCTACGTGGAAGAGCGCCCTGTTGACGATCAGTCTTTTTCAATGAAAATGTCCATATCTCACTCGTTGTTCGGTGAGATGTTTAGATACTCCGGGGTTTTCGAGTTAGCCGCAGAAGTTAAATTAGACAAGGTCGGTGATACTGATGCCCTCGAGAGTTAAAGTTCTGTCGAAAGCCGAGCTGGAGTCAATGCACACGGGTTCTTTGATGGCACGCCGCAAAGCGCTTCTGGCCTGCGAGGAGTCCGTTGAGCTAAGCGACACAGATGACGACTACGTAGCAGACCCGGCGACTATCGAATTTAAACAGACAGAACAATGGGCAGTAGCGTACAACGATGTTAAGACTGTTTTGAACGCCAGGGAAAATTGGTCGCGGGGAAAATAGCAGGTATGCAACTCCCTGTTGAAGCGGTCATTGCAGATCTGATCAATGCCCTGACCGAGAGCGACAGTGCCGTGCTGGAAGCGCCACCCGGTGCTGGTAAAACCACTCGTGTGCCGCTGGCGTTGCTGGAATCAGGTGTAGCGGCGTCAGGGAAAATACTCATGCTTGAGCCGCGTCGGCTTGCGGTAAAGGCCGCGGCCGAACGCATGGCACATACTCTAGGGGAGTCTGTAGGAGAGCGGGTTGGCTTTCGTATCAGGGGGGAGTCAAAGGTGTCTTCCCGTACCCGCATCGAGGTAATCACAGAGGGGGTGCTCACTCGTATGCTGCAAACTGATCCCGGTTTGGAGCAAACCACCGTGGTGATATTTGATGAATACCATGAACGCAATATCGATTCTGATCTTGGACTCGCGTTAACATTGTATGGGCGTGAATTATTTCGCGAGAGCCGCGATCCGCTAAAACTATTGGTGATGTCTGCGACGCTCGACGGCGCTGCGGTCGCGCAGCTTCTGGGCGACGCCCCGGTCATCTCTTCAAAGGGTCGCAGTCATGAGGTAGAGATAATACATGGCAACGCTCCTGCTGCGGGCACGGCCATTGAGCCGTTGATGGTAAGCACCATAAAAGAGGCTGTGGAATCACAACAGGGGAGTATTCTGGCTTTTCTACCCGGTAAGCGAGAGATTACTCGTACACAGAAACTATTAACCGAACACTTTAACCCGTCTAATCCAGACGCACCGTTAGTGCTGCCACTTCATGGCGACATGAAGCTGGCGGATCAACGAGTAGCGGTTGCACCGTGCAAGCCGGGGGCAAGAAAAATAGTACTTGCCACTTCAATTGCGGAAACCAGTTTAACCATTGATGGTGTACGGGTTGTGGTTGACAGCGGTTTATCACGCCTTCCCGAGTTTGACCCCAAAACGGCGATGACAAGGTTGGTCACCAGGCGAGTGTCACGGGCGTCCAGTGTGCAGCGTGCCGGACGGGCTGGTCGCACAGAACCCGGGGTTTGTTACCGTCTCTGGTCACACGATCAGCACAACAGTCTGGTGAAATATACGGCTCCGCAAATCACCCAGGCCGATCTCGCACCCGTGGCCCTGTCGTTGTATCAGTTTGGTGTGGTCGATCCCGATGAATTGAGTTGGTTAGATCCACCTCCGGCCGGTGCGTATTCACAGGCATTGAGCTTGCTTGAATCTCTTAACGCATTGCAGAAAGTTTCGTCAGGTAACGAGCTGCCCCGATATGTGTTAACAAAACACGGCGAGATAATGGCAAGCCTGCCGGTGCATCCTCGATTGGCTCATATGCTGATATTCGCTTGTCGCTACGGCTTGTTAACACTTGCAAGCCAGCTGGCTGCGCTGTTGTCATCACGGGATATTGTGCGTGATGCGGGGGCAGATATAAATCAACGTATTGATCTGCTGGAGTCAGGTAATGTGCCGGCGCAGTATCGTCACACTGTGCGCGAGATAAAGCTTCAAGCCGCACAGTATGCAAAAATCTGTATGGATTATAAACGCAACGAAACTGAGTTAACGCAGTGTGGTGCTGACCAGGCTCTTGGAATGTTAGTCGCCTGTGCCTATCCGGATCGTGTGGCGCGCAAACGCGGCAATGGAGAATATCAGCTGGCTAATGGTCGTATGGTGCGGTTACGTGGCGACGATCCATTGGGGCAAAATGAATGGCTGGCTGTGGCCCACGTCGGAGGTGTGAGTTCGAACACAACAGATAACGCGTATCTGGCTGCCGACATCAATCCGGTTTTGTTTGACGATGAATTAGCCACCTTGGTGCACAGTAGTAATCGTGTTGAATGGGCGGCGGGCAGTGCAGCGTTACTATCAGAGCGTCAGTGGTGCATTGGAAAAATAGTGCTCAGGGCTGAGCCTTTGAATGACGCGCTGTCGCCGGAACGTTCAAGGGCGGTGGCGGCATTCATTCGTAAGAAAGGCTTGAAAATTCTGCCCTGGACCGATCAACTGATGGCACTTCGACACCGGATTGCCTTTTTGAGAATGGCAGATAACAAGGCTGCCGGGGAATCCAGAGCCGATAGTGTTCAATGGCCGGATCTGAGTGATGAAGGTTTACTGGCTGGCATTGAAGAGTGGCTGTTGCCCTGGCTTGATAACGTCTCGCATGTTAATCATTTTGCGAAAATTGATTTAAAGGCGGTTATCGATGTATTGCTGCCGTGGGAGTTACGCCGCCAGATGGATAAGCTGGCGCCGGTCAGCTATACGGTTCCCTCCGGTTCAAAAATCAATCTCGATTACAGCCAGTTTCCTCCGGTGCTGGGAGTAAAATTACAGGAGATGTTGGGCTGCACAATACACCCATCTATTAACAATGGTACTTTGTTAAAAGTTGCCCTGTTATCGCCGGCACGCCGCCCCATCCAGGTAACGCAGGATATCGCCGGTTTCTGGCGTGGCAGTTATGAAGAAATTAAAAAAGAGATGAGAGGCCGCTATCCAAAACACAATTGGCCGGATGATCCAACAGCTGCAATGGCATCCGTCAGAACGACTAAAAAGAAAAAGCTCTGATTGTAGGATCATTACACCTGCTACGGCGGACTCTAACGATGCAGTGCATTATTTACAATAATACCTGCGGAAAAATTTAGAAATCAGAATTCAGCTGAGCTAACGGCACTTTGAAAAGTAAGGTTTCAGGGGCGAGGCATATTTCATCGCTGCACGCCTGCAGTTGCAGCTCGATATCGGCGGTGGCTGCGGTGGCGTTTTCTGCGATAGCTTGATTGTTGTGGTTTTCAGGTAATGCTGCGGTTAACACAACACTGCCCTCATACAAACTTAAACTGGATTGTTGAAAGCCCAGCTTTCTGGTAATTGCCTTAGGGTAACTGACGCTCGCTAATGGCGTGTTATTTTTCAGACTCAATTTAGATGGAATCAAATAGTCCTGCAGGGGTTTGTTTGAATTGATATGCCATCCGGGAGCCACATCAATTTGCACCTTAATTTCTTTGCCGTAGGTCGTTGATACCGTCGCTTTGACTTTGCCCTTGGCGGCATATCTGTGTGCGCCGACTTCACCGTTTAACAAGTCGTTCATGCCCACCAGAAAATAGCTGAAACCACTCGCGTCTTTTGCCAGCCAGCTGGAAAACGATGCGATTAGAGATTCTGCATGAACCCGGTATGCATCTTCTCCTGTTCTGTGCCAGAGTTGTGCCAGTACTCGCAGTGCGACCGAGTTACCGGTAGGGGCGGCATTGTCAAACAGATTCTTTGGACGTACCGGCAAGCGGGCACCTGATATTTCAGCTGGTCCGACAAAATAGCCGCCATTGTCTTTGTCTCGGAATTGTTTGTCCATGTCGTTTACCAGCGCAATAGCAGTATTCAGCCATTTTTTCTGACCTGTGTCGTCATATAGCGCCAATAGCGCCTGGGACAAATAGGCGTAGTCGGCCTGAGATGCAGGCGTAGTAGAGCGATTGTCAAAGTGCGCCCGCCATAGCAAGCCATCCGGTTGTCTATTGTGCTTCAACAGGAAATCAATTGAACGAGTAGCAGCAGCGGTATAGCGGGGTTCATTTAACGTTTGTCCAGCCTTGATTAGCGCTGTACTCATCATGGCATTCCAGGCAGTGATAATTTTACGGTCGGTTAAGGGTGGTACCCGCTGGGTTCTGTGCTGCAACAACTGATCAGAGAATTCGTTTAGTTTGATTGCTAATGTATCCGCATCAAGGCTATGCATGGCAGCGACATTTTCGATGGTATCCTGAAGGTGCAGAATGTTTTTGTCTTCAAAGTTCCCCTCCGGTGTTACTCCCCAGACAGACTGCGCCAGCGCAGCATCGGATTCGCCTAATATTTCAGTTAGCTCGGCTGGCTCCCATATAAAGTAGGTACCTTCCTCTCCTTCGGAGTCTGCATCCGTTGCCGAGTAAAACCCGCCTCTGTCAGATGTCATGTCTCTGATTACATAATCTGCTATACGACGGGCGGTTCGAGCGTGCTCGCGATTACCGGTGAGTTCAAATGCCTGCAGGTATGCCTGTAGCAGGCTGGCCTGTGTATAAAGCATTTTTTCAAAATGCGGGATTAACCAGTCATCGTCTACCGCGTAGCGATGAAATCCACCACCGATCTGATCGTGGATGCCGCCAGCACTCATGCGCTTTAGTGTGAAATCAGCTGCCTCCAGGGATTTGGCATCTGTATTTCTCTGTGCAAGGTCAAGCAGAAATAACAATGTCGCTTCGCGGGGGAATTTGGGTGCCGGACCAAAGCCACCCTGAAAGCTGTCAAAACTTAACAGCTGTGAATCACGTCCCTGTGCGATTTCAAGTTCACCAACGCTGCGCGCTTCACCGGTGAGATTGGTGTTTTCCTGGATAGCGACGGACAGGTTATTGGCATACTCGCTAATCTTTTCGCGGTCAGCCTGCCAAACATCGCTGACTTGATGCATCACCTGGCTGAATATGTCTGGCGGCATGTAGGTGGCACCGTGAAAGAGTTTGCCATCTGGTTGTAGAAAGCCGGATAATGGCCAGCCACCGCTGCCGGTCGTGACTTGTACTCCCATCATGTACATGGCATCTACATCGGGGAGTTGTTCACGGTCGACTTTGATAGCGATAAATTGTTCATTAAGCTGACGTGCAATCTCTTCATTTTCAAAACTCTCCCTTTCCATCACATGACACCAATGGCATGTTGCGTAACCGATGGACAGGAACACAGGTTTGTTCTGTGTTGTGGCGGTTTCAAAGGCTTCATTGCCCCATGCGTACCAGTTAACCGGGTTGTGGGCATGTTGTAGAAGGTACGGGGAATCTTCTTTAATCAGTCGATTAATGTACAGCGGTGTACCGTCGTTAGCAAAGTGTTGGGTACGTGGCTTGTAGTCATTGCGTCTTGCCTTGTAGATCTCTAACAAATCACTGCTTAGTTTCTCGTCTATTGCGGCCAGCGGGGAGCTGAGCTCATTGTTGTGCGATTGCTGAGCAGCAACCGGGTTGGCTAGCAGGCTGATAGTCAAAAGGCCGGACAGCTTTGCGATCCGGATAATACGGTTCATATTTCTTCGCCGGTCGCTTTGGCAAATGCATATACCACGTTCTGTTCCTGCCACAGCTTTACCGCTACGCCTTCGATCTTTGCTTCTAAACTGTTCATTGATTTCAGATTTTCTGCGTAGGGGGTCAGAAATAAGCTGTATTGTTTTGATTTATCGGGGCTTGCCAGTTTTAAATGTGCAGCCAGATTTCCACTGATTGTGCAGTAGCGACCGCCAACCAGAACCAGCTTTTTATAAAAATCGGATTCCGGCAGTTTGATGTCAAATGGCAACTCACCAAGTCCTTGCTGTAAACCGATCACCGTGTCGGCCTGTGCATCCATACGCAATTTGGTCGCGTGATTGAGAGCTGCCTCCCGTAGCACTAAATCGGTACGCTGTGATGTCAGCTGGTTCTGGTGCAGCAACACAGAGAAAGCCATCAGTGCCGCACATGCGGCAATTGCAAGACCGAAGCCGCGCCTGCGCCGGTTGGATTCGGTGTCTTTAACTATTGCGTGCATCCGATCGTTGCTGATTTGTTGCGACTGGAAGAAGTTGATCAGTTCGTCTTCCGGTTTCCGGCGTCCGTTATCACTCATCGGATTTGCCCCCTGTGATTAGTTCAAACACTTCGACGTCTTTGACTTTTGCTCCGGTCATCCAGGTTCGCAGTTTTGTTTTTGAACGGTGGATCAGACTGAGTACCGAGCCCCTGGCGGTGGAAGTCATCCGGGCTATCTCGTCGGCGGTATAGCCCTCAACCACTGATAAATACAACGCTTCACGCTCAACATCGCGGAGTTGATTGAGAAAATGCATCATTTCTTCAGGAGTCAGGTCCTGGCTAGCGGTAGCTTCCGGGGGGCAGGTTAACTCATTAAACTCGCTAAAGTTAATTTTTTGTTCGCGACGATATCTGTCAATGTAGAGGTTGCGAATGGTCCGGTAGAGCAGGGGCTTTTCGGGGATTTTTCTGTATCGTTTGTCAAGCCGTATCCACGCGTCATGCACGATGTCTTCGGCGTCCTGACGGTTGGGGCAAAGCGACAGCGCATAACGATAGCCCGCGTTCAGAATGTCAATGTCTATGGATTTGCCACTGCGCATAATGGTACTTTCGGCCTGTTTGGAACCCGAAAGGGCTCGGGTGGGGTGTTGGATGGTGTCCCGGTGGAAAAGTTCGCCTGTCGATAATAACAACGAACGATGAGTGGCTTTGATTGCAGGTGGCCGGGTTTTCAGATTTAACTGATCAATTGGTGTTGCTCCGCGTTGCGGTAGCATAGCGGCATTGGAAGTGTGAACTGTTAGTTTAAGATCGAGAGGAATTACAAACTTAATAGTTATCAGTTATTTGGGGTTGTCGGTTGTGATGGGTGTTTCGGCGCGCTGCTCTACGCTAGCCTACACCCAGATATCCCTGTATTTTTTGTGGTGACATTTTCAGCTCTGCGACATCAGTTATCTCAGGGCAGCGCCCGTTTTCGATAAACGCTACCCGATCTGTGATCGACAATACGGTTTCCAGGTGGTGTTCGACTAACACAATGGCCACGCCCTGTTCTTTCATTTGAACAATGACATCCTGTATCAGTTGTATCATTGACGGTTGCAGCCCTTCTGTCGGTTCGTCCAGTAACAGCAGTGTTGGTTGCATGCTTAGAGCACGGGCCATGGCTAACATTTGTTGTTCACCACCGGATAGTGTCTCGGCGCGCTGTTTAAGGCGTTCCTGCAGGCGCGGGAACATGTCCAGTACCCGCTCGCGGGTATGCTTTACCGAGCCGTTTTTAGATCCGTTGGCCATCAGGCCGATTTCAATGTTTTGAGCTACCGTCAGTTCTGAAAATAATCTTCGCCCCTGTGGCACATAGCCGATTCCGCGTTTGGGAATCTGGTGGGCGGGTAATACGCTTAGCGGCTCGTTGTTAAATTGTATGGTGCCTGATTTAAGCGGCAGCAATCCCATAATGGATTTTAATATGGTGGTTTTACCTGCCCCGTTGCGACCCAGCAGGCAAAGTATCTCGCCAGCTCTGGCGTCTAATGATATGCCGAACAGCACTTGCACCTGATCGTAGGTAACTTCAATATTGTCAACTTCAAGCATTTGCAGTACCGAGGTAGGCTGCCTGCACTGAATCGTTTGCGCGTATGTCTTCGGGTGTTCCCTCGGCCAACACCTCACCGAAGTTAAGTACAGTGATATAGTCAGAAGCTGCCATTACTACATCCATATTATGTTCGATGAGCAACACGGTGGTATCGCCGGCCATGTTGCGTATTAATGTGATAAAACTGTCTATCTCGTTAGTCGACAATCCCTGGGTTGGTTCATCGAGTATGAATAGCTTCGGCGACTGTGCCAGTCCCATTGCGATTTCCAGCAGTCGCTGATGACCGTAGCTTAGATCGCCAGCTATCTGTGTGCTTCTCTGCGACAGGTTTACGCGCAGCAGTGCATCTGCAACACGCTGATCCACGGTCAGATCAAGATGGTGGGCGTTATCCTGGCGGCGGGCTGCCAGTGCGACGTTTTCATGCACAGACAGCGCAGAAAAAATGGAAGTGATCTGAAACGTGTAGGCCATCCCCAGAGAAATTCGTTTATGTGCCGGTAGTGCAGTGATGTTCTGATCATTAAAAATAACCGTTCCGCTGCTTGAGGGAATTCTACCGCTGAGCATTCCTACAAAGGTAGATTTACCGGCACCATTGGGGCCGATCAGTGCACGCACCTGACCCTGCGGCAATTCGAAATCAACATTGCTGACGGCGGTGAGTCCCGAGTAGTGTTTAGTGAGTCCACGGGTTGAAAGCAGAGTCATGGCAGCCACGGTAGTAGTCTCTTGCGAAGCACACCCACCAGCCCCTGTGGTGCAAATAAAGTCAGTAGTATTAGTGCAACCCCTGCAATCAACAGGTAGGCACTGGTAAACTGACTGGAAATATCAATGAGATAGAACATAAACAGGGTGCCTATCAACGGGCCGATTGTGGTGCCGGCACCACCCAGCAACACATAGAGCAGTGGAAAAATTGAATATTGAACGGTGGCAAAGGTAGCGCCGACATAACCAAACAACAGCGCATAGGCTGCGCCTGCTGTGCCTGAAATTGTGCCGGAGACTATCACCGCAATCCACTTATGCCGTTGAACATCGTAGCCAAGCATGCGGGCACGTTCTTCGT
Organism: uncultured Granulosicoccaceae bacterium; assembly: GCA_937922015.1. GTDB lineage: Bacteria > Pseudomonadota > Gammaproteobacteria > Granulosicoccales > Granulosicoccaceae. Next base: position 1,615 of record CAKZVB010000096.1, on the reverse strand, counting down.
TTTCACGGATGGCAACCAGTGTTTTGCCGAAGCCGCTTTGTACTATCCATCCGATCAGTAACAGGCATATGGCAAATAACAACAACGCCGCATAGTAGCGATTGCCTGCCTGAGTGAGATCGATACCTGCAATGATTCTTTCGCTTTGTTTAAGCACAAAACCTTCGTCACCACGCGTGTATTTACCCATTAGCAGAATAGTTAAAAAACCGGCTTGTGCAAACATGAGTGTCACAATCATAAAGGCGACACCGGTAGTGCGCAGTGCAAGAAATCCTGCAATGGCAGAGATAAACAGTGCGAATGAAATACCGGCCAGTAACCCTACAAGCGGTGGTGCGCCGAGGTGGTACATCACCAGCCCCAGTCCATACATACCTGATGCGAAGAAAAGCGCATGGCCCAGACTCAGCAACCCGGTGTAGCCGAATAACAGGTTATATCCCATCGCATAGATAGCCAGTACCATCACCCGGGCGATGATGCCGCTGTGGTATTCGGGCAGCAGGAAAAATGCACCGGCCAATACAGCGATAATAAACAGGTGCAATAACAGATTTCTGGTGTGTGCGGTGCTCATGCGCTGCGTTTGCCAAATAGTCCCTGTGGCCGGAGTATCAGTACAAAGGCGACCAGCAGGGTAGCAATGATTTTCGCAAGCGTCGGGGAAAAGAATACCGAGATAATACCGTCGCTCATACCGATAAGAATGGCCGCCACTATAGTGCCGGGTATGCTGCCAAGACCACCGATAATCACCACAATAAATGACAATAACAGCGGATCGCCGCCCATCAGATAATGTGCCTGTTGAATTGGTACAATGAGTACTGCAGCCAGACCTGCCAGGCCTGCACCCAGTCCGAAAACCAGTGCATAGATCTTGTCTACATGGATGCCGTGGGCAAGTGCCATGTCCCGATCGAGTTGAGTGGCGCGCATAATTAAGCCGATGCGACTGCGCGTCATTAACAGCCAAAGACCCACCAGGATGACAACGGCCGCAGCGACAACGGCAAGTTTGTAGGTTGTAGTGCTCAGGCCCCAGGGCCAGTACATGGCAAAACCGTCAGCACCATACTCAAACCAGGGCAGGGCGATACGCTGGTTAAACGGTGCTTCTACCGGTCTGGCTTCGGGACCGAAAGTCATCAGAGTGGATTGTTGCAGAACATATAAAAGTCCGATTGTCGCGACAATGGTGCGTTCGGGGTCATAATTGATGCGACGTAAGATCAGGTGATCTGCCAGCGCTGCGATAATGCCTACCAGTATTGGTGCGAGTATCAGTGCAGCTAAAAAGCCGATGGCTGGATGACCACCAATCAACGAAGTGATCCACCAGGCGATCACGGCACCCAGCATATAAAACTCGCCGTGGGCAACGTTTACTACCCGCATAATACCAAACACAAGACTCAGCCCGACGGCCATGAGCGCCAGCACTGCCGCGCTTATAGCACCTTCAAGTGATGCCAGAAATAAGTGAGGGCCAAATTCCATTCAGGTTCTTACAGGTTGGTTGGTCGGTCCAGAAATGCGGCAGGTTAGGCGCGGGTTCCTGTATCTGATACGTCTTTATGTATGCAAAACAGGGTGTAGCGTAGCCACACCC
>CAKZVB010000095.1 GCA_937922015.1 uncultured Granulosicoccaceae bacterium | reverse complement strand
AGACAGTCTGTCATTTCAGGATTGACCATAAATTCACTGCAAACACTTAAATAAAGATATACGAGCAAATTTCGTCGGTCGCCTTGTGAATAATGCAGGCTAGTGGTTTCGTCGCGGTACCTGCCTGCCACCGTGTGCGGTTGCGTTGCCTATTATACAAGCCGCGTATCGTGATCCGTGTTGTTGTGATAGCTTCCGTTGGACATTGTAAGCTCAGCAGCTGCATTGTAAGCTCAGCAGCTGACTGGGCTTTAACCTGTTTCTTAGTAAATTTGATTAGCTATATTGATCAGCCGGAGCCACTAAAACCAGCCTAAAAATCGATAATCTCGGGTCTGCCTATATGATATCCCTGGGCCAGATTTATTCCCATATCACGCAACTTATCCAGCACGTCGTCATTTTCGACAAATTCCGCGATCGTCTTTTTACCCAGTGTCTGACCGATTTCATTTATGGCTTTCACCATCGCAAAGTCAATTGAGTCTTCAAGAATCCCTTTGACAAACATGCCATCAATCTTCAGATATTTTACCGGCAGATTCTTCAGGTAGGCAAAAGACGACAATCCACTACCAAAATCGTCTAAAGCAAACTGACAACCGAGATCCCCGACCCGCTTCATAAACAACGTTGCCGCAGACAGGTTGGCAATTGCTGCAGTTTCGGTAATTTCAAAACAAAGAATGGAAACATCGAATTTAGCAACTTTTAACGCTGCCAGTAAAAACCGGGTGAAGTCTTCATCTGCTATAGACCGACCATGCAGATTGATGGTGCACAATTCCATTGATTCAGTGATATGAGGCTGACTCTCAAGCCAGTCTATGGCCAGTTCTACCACCACACGATCAAGGGTAATTGACAACCCATGTCTGTCCGCAGCCGGCAGAAAGGCACTGGGGCTTATTATTTCACCGGTCGGTGACACCATGCGCATTAGGAGCTCGACGTTATTGGCGGATCTGTCCCAGGTCTCCAGTGAAATTATTTTTTGCATGCACAATCGAATACGATTATCGCGGATCGCAGAATTAATGCTCTCTACCCATTTATTCGCACCAGCTGCGAACTGCGCATCTGAACCGGAGTCCGTGTAGACCGCAACCCGATTGCGCCCCTGGTTCTTCGCTTCATAACACATCGCATCTGCAGCACCGAATAACGAGGATCTGCTTTCCCAGTGATCATCGATAATGACAATTCCAATGCTGGCTCCTACCGTAAACCGATTGTCTTCCCAAAGAAACTGGAAGCTTTCAACTTCGGCTCGCAACTGATCGGCCAGTCGCATGGCCTCCTTCAATCCCACATCAAAAATCAATACACCAAATTCATCACCACCCAGTCGCGCCAACACATCACTCTTTCGCACCAGACTTGAAAACAGTGCCGACAACTGCCTAAGTAACTCATCCCCCGCAAGATGACCACAGGTGTCATTAACAATTTTAAAATTATCGAGATCCATAAAGCATAAAGCATGTGTGCGCTGAGTCGACCTGGCAGACAGAATCGCTTCATCGCAACGGACTTCAAATTCTCGACGATTTACCAGCCCGGTGAGCGAGTCATGGCTGGCATGAAAGGCAACTGCACTGGCATCGTTAAACGCTGACGTATAGTCACTGCCAATACCGCGGTAACCAATAAAAACCTTATCTGCGTTGCGAACCGGTACTCCGGATAGCCGCACAACACGTTTATCACCGTCCTGTTGTTGCCATTTAAATTCACGATCACGAAAAGGCTTGTGGTTACGCATATCAACCGCCAGCCCGCTCCACTCTGCCATATCTTCCGACACGACATAGCGTTCAATAATTAACTCAAGTGGAACACCCAACACCTCCGAATTGTCGACCCCAAGCACTGGTTGAAGACTGGCTGAAAGATGAGTCAGTCGAAGCTCGCTGTCCATTTCCCAGAAGAAATCACCGGCAGAAGAAGCAAAATCTTTTAACTTGCTTAACTGTTCACCCAGGTCATCGAGCTCACGCTGGCGGGCAGTTTCTATTTGCATCGATACCAGCAATGCACTTCGTCCCTGCCAGACTGTAGGACTCACGGATGCAAGATAGCGTTGAGATTCCAGCCGCAGTGACACCGACACTGATGAATCGACCAAATCCCGCTGTCGAATCATCGTTTCGATATCTGCCTTTTCGCGGTCCGTAAACCAGCTTTCAATCGATGGGTAGTGGCCTGAAACCTCTGCAGGGTCTTGCGAAATATTTTTCAGAAAATAATCTGCTGCCGAGTTTGCGTGCAGAGGCAGCCAATTGCTGCAGACAAACACCGGGTGCTTCAGCGTGTTGAACAACGCAGCCTCGGCCGTTTTATCCTTGAATTGCAATTCAAGATTATCCGCAACCGGTATATCGCGGCGGACTCCCAGTCGTTTTTCGACGAAGTTTGGCGCAGCTCCCTCGTTGTCCGGCAAACTGTTGCGCTCCATACACACCACTAGTGTCGCGGGCGCTTCGTTCCAGCGCAATTGCCGGCTTTCAAGGTGCAGTTGACGCCCGTGAAGCTCAATTGTCCCGGTAGCCAACTCACGGCCATCCGCGTCGGCGTTTAACTCAAACTGGTTTACCCTGCTCAACAATGCCTCAGCTTCGCCGCCGACAGGTTGACTTGAGCCAACAAACACAGACCACTGCTCGTTCCGGTAGAGCGCCTTGCTGTCCCGATGCACTAACAATCCGAAAGGTATTTGATCTAACAGCTCTTTATATTGATTCTGTCGGGTAAATAGTTTCCGGCAGCTTTGCTGCAACTGCGCAGCAGACACAAGATTAACTTCGACACCTGTAATTTCCTGCTCAGCGTTTACTACCGGGCTGCGCAGCACGAACAGTCCGTTCAACAGCGGGCTTAGGGTAATTCCATCGGATATTTCGGGCGTGCCAGTGGCAAGAATCCGCAATTCAGCCTCGCGGACAAGGTCAGAGCTATGGGTGGAGAAAAAGTCTTCATCACGACGACCAACCAGCTGCGTCGGCGACTCAAGCTGCAGACTATTGGAATACGCAAGGGTACCGGCCCGATAAACCAGGTGCCGGTCTTTCAGGGCAGCATTGCGTGTGTGCCCTGCAGGTGCTGTTGTTGCTGCCATACAACCTTATTTCAATCAGATAACAGGATAAAAGGCAGTCATTTGAGCTACAGCTGGGACGCACCATCAATCTGCCGGGAACCGTAGTGTCGCATTTTAACACCACGTTAACCGTGCACAGCGTCTACAAAGTAACACGCAATCAAACAAAGTCAGCGTTAGACATGAGGCGCAATCTGCTTCAGAAATGGCTTCACATAGTCCACTTATCAACGGCCTTTTCTATACGATCAAGGCCGTCGCAAAACAGTTGTTTTTCGTCGGCAGACATGTCGGTCAGCAACTGAGCGTTACGCTGCTCCATCAGGACATCCACCCGTTGGTGCACCGCACGGCCGCTGTCAGTCAGACACAGGCGAACATTTCGTGATTTGGTTGAGCCATTCTCACTGGCGACCAGATTATTGGCGAGCATATTCTTCACAGTACGACTGATCTGTCCCTTGTCCATACCGATCTGGACGCGTATGTCGGCCTGACTCAGTGCACCTGCACTGGCCAGCAATGCCAGTATCCGCCATTCAGGCAGGCGCAAATTCTCCAGCTTCTGAACAGCCTGACCAATCTGTCTGCTTATTTTGACGTTGACCACATTCAACTTCACACTGATTAGAGTGTTAAGTCTTGCTTCTTCCACTGTCATTTTCGCCTTCGACCTCAGATGAACTACGTTTATCCTAGCAGGAAATTAAACCATTTTTGCTGCATTGACAACGTATGCAACTCAAGTTTTTTTTTGACTTATCACCCATAAATCACCAATCCTTGAATCTACAACGTTTCAAAGCTGATTTCAGCCAGGATTTTTTTAATAACAATTTTGCGACCTGATCGCTCCAGGCGATATCCCAGACAAAATTGACGAATAAAATCGGAATTATTTTTATATCGAGTCAGGACCATCCAGACTACCGGCCACCACTAACATCGATAAACGTGCCGGTGCAATAGGATGCTTGATCAGAAGCCAGCCACATAACCGCAGATGCTACTTCTGATGCAACCCCCCCTCGTCGCATCGGTACATTGCTCTTCACTCTGTCTACTCTGTCTGGCTCTCCTCCACTGGCATGAATGTCTGTGTAAATCACACCGGGTCGCACCGCATTCACTCGAATTTCGTCACTGGCCAGCTCTTTTGCAAGACCGATTGTCATCGTATCAATAGCACCCTTACTTGCCGCATAGTCAACGTATTCCTTTGGCGCTCCGAGCTTGGCAGCAACAGAAGACATATTCACAATCGAGCCCCCTTTGCCACCATGCCTGGTAGACATTAAGCCTACTGCCTCACGTGCGCAATAAAATGAACCGTAAACATTTGTTTCAAATATCCGGCGCAAACGATTGGTGTCTATTTTTTCCAGACCGCCGGCTTCCAGTATGCCAGCGTTATTGACCAGCACCGTCGGCACCCCGAGGTTGTCGACTGTGGTACTGAATAGCTCAACCACATCGCTCTCGGACGCTACATCAGCCTCAACCGCTATAGCCTGCGAGCCCAGCTGCTCAATTTGCTGCACAATTGACTCAGCCGATTTTTTATCGCTGCGATAGTTTACACAAACCGAGTACCCCTCCCGGGCTGCGGCAAGTGCGGTGGCTGCACCAATGCCCCGGCTGGCGCCGGTAATTATCATTACTTTCATGTTCGCTGCAGCGCCTGGTTTCCTCTACACGACTCACATTACCACTGCAATCAAACAGCGGCTACATATTCCGACGGTACTTACCACCAACCTCAAACAGTGCATCGGTAATTTGGCCAAGCGAACAGTACCGCACAGCTTCTACCAGCGCTGAAAATACATTTTCATTATTGATGGCGGCCTCACGGACGCTGGCAAGTGCCGTTTCGGCCTGGCTGCTGTTGCGCTGTTGAAAATCTCGCAACCTTTCTATTTGCGATTGTTTTTCCTGTTCAGTGGATCTGGCCAGTTCGACCGTTTGCTCCGACGGTTCATCTGCCGGGTTGGTAAATGTGTTAACCCCTATAATCGGCAGCGATCCATCGTGTTTTCTATGTTCATACAACAGCGATTCTTCTTGTATTTTACCTCGTTGGTAGCCGGTCTCCATAGCACCCAATACGCCGCCGCGCTCTGAGATTCTTTCGAACTCAAGCAACACTGCCTCTTCGACCAGATCGGTTAGTTCATCGATAACAAAACTGCCCTGGTTCGGGTTTTCATTTTTTGCCAAACCCCATTCGCGGTTAATAATCAGCTGTATTGCGATCGCCCGGCGAACAGATTCTTCAGTCGGTGTGGTTACCGCCTCATCATAGGCGTTGGTATGCAGTGAATTGCAATTATCGTAAATCGCTATCAGCGCCTGCAATGTCGTGCGAATGTCATTAAACGCCATTTCCTGCGCATGCAAGGAGCGACCTGATGTCTGAATATGGTATTTCAATTTCTGGCTGCGTTCGTTGGCACCGTATCTCTCACGCATGGCAACCGCCCAGATACGCCTGGCCACCCTGCCCATCACCGTATACTCAGGGTCCATTCCATTGCTAAAAAAGAACGACAGGTTTGCTGCAAAATCATCTATCTTCATGCCCCGTGCAAGATATGACTCTACATAGGTAAATCCGTTAGACAACGTAAAGGCCAATTGGCTGATCGGGTTAGCACCGGCTTCGGCAATGTGGTAGCCGGAGATAGACACTGAATAAAAATTCCGGACATTATTTTCAACAAAGTACTCTTGAATATCGGCCATGACCTTCAAGCTGAATTCGGTTGAAAAGATACAGGTATTCTGCCCCTGATCTTCCTTTAGAATATCTGCCTGAACGGTTCCGCGCACATTAGCAAGAGTCCAGGTGCGCAATTCGGCCATCTCTTTTTCATCAGGCTCACGGCCCTGCTGTTGTACAAATTTTTCTCTTTGCTGTTGAAAAGCAGTATTAAAATAGAACGCTAAAATTGTTGGCGCAGGACCGTTAATTGTCATTGACACGGAAGTAGTCGGGTCACACAGATCAAAGCCATCATACAGCGCCTGCATATCTTCTACAGTGGCAATCGATACCCCGGAGTTGCCAACCTTGCCATATATGTCTGGTCGCTCATGAGGATCATTACCGTACAGCGTAACAGAATCAAAAGCTGTTGACAGTCGCTTTGCACTGGAGTGCTCAGACAACGATTTAAATCTTGTGTTGGTGCGAAACGCATCGCCCTCTCCGGCAAACATACGGGTAGGGTCTTCGCCTTCACGCTTAAAAGGGAACACGCCGGCAGTGAACGGAAAGTAACCTGGCAGATTTTCACGCAGCAACCAGCGTAATAAATCACCGTGGTCACTGAAGCGCGGCAGCGATACTTTATTAATGATACTGCCACTCAACGTTTCATTGTTGAGTGATGTCTTTATTTCTTTGCCACGTACTGTCACTACATATTCGTCTGCAGCATATCGCGCGGCTATTTCCGGCCACTGCTCCAGTAACTCTTTTGCCTCGGTACTAAGGCTCTGCTGTTTTGTTGCAATCAGTCCGGTCAGTCCATCATCATCAACGCTTACACCGCTTTCTGACAGCATCAAACCCACGGCACCCAATTGCTGACATTGCCTTGCAATTACCGCCTGGCTTTCAGATGTGGCGTGGTAATTTCTTACAGTCTCGGCGATTTCTGCAAGGTAGCGAAGTCTATTGGAAGGCAGAATTACTGAATCATCGGTAGAACATCTTGTTGACACCTTTGCCAGCCTGCCACCCTCATAACTAAAACCCTTCTCTTTTAAAGCTTCATTAATATGCTGGTAGACTGCACTCACGCCATTGTCGTTAAACCTCGCGGCCATCGTGCCAAACACAGGCATTGTCTCTGGCGACTGACTAAAAGCTTCACGGTTACGCTGCACTTGTTTGGCAACATCCCGCAAAGCATCTGCAGCGCCCTTGCGATCAAATTTGTTGATTGCTATGACGTCTGCAAAATCGAGCATATCAATTTTTTCAAGCTGGCTCGCTGCACCAAACTCCGGTGTCATCACGTACATGGAAACATCACAATAGGGCACGATACCCGCGTCGCCCTGGCCGATACCGGGAGTTTCTACAATAATCAAATCAAAGCCACCCAGCTGAGTAGCAGCGATGATATCCGACAGTTGCGGTGGAACATCACCACCCGAATCACGTGTGGCAATTGAACGCATAAAGATGTTTTCATGATCGATTGCATTCATGCGTATACGATCACCCAACAGCGCCCCACCTGTTTTGCGTCTGGTCGGGTCTATAGCCAGTACCGCAATCTTTAATTGATCGCCATGATCAAGCCGGAAGCGTCTGATAATTTCATCCGTTAACGATGACTTGCCGGAACCGCCGGTACCCGTAATACCAAACACCGGGCTTTGATCAGTCGCTTGTGCCGCCGCAAGAAGGCTGTCGCGCATGGCAGCGGGATAGCTACCATTTTCAAGAGCGGTGATTATACTTGCCAGCGGTCGATAGCTATCACTTTCCAATCTGGAAAAATCACCACCAGCCAGTTCACCGGGATCAAAATCACATCGTGAGAGCATGTCATCGATCATGCCTTGCAAACCGATTTGCTGACCATCCTGTGGCGTGTAAATTCGTGCCACTCCGTGCTGATGAAGCTCATCAATTTCGCAGGCGACGATTACCCCGCCGCCACCGCCGAATACCTGAATATGATCAGCCCCCCTTTCGCGCAGCATGTCGACCATATATTTAAAATATTCGACATGACCACCTTGATAAGAACTGATGGCGATACCCTGAACATCTTCTTGAATTGCGGCCGTAACAATTTCCGCTACAGAACGATTGTGGCCTAAATGAATTACCTCTGCGCCCGCGCCCTGCAAAATGCGACGCATAATATTGATCGATGCATCGTGACCGTCAAAAAGACTGGCTGCTGTGACAAATCGAACGTGCTGCGCGGTGTCAGCGCCACTAACCGGCATTTGGATAATCTTACTTGCAGAGGTAGCCATACAGTATTTTTCTCTCAATTTAAGCCGCTATAAGCTCAAGCCGAACTTAGTCCAGACGCAATCAGTATATTGACGTTTACGTAAACGTCAATATACTGATAATCGATACTTTCTCAACCAGACCCTTTCTACTGATGGCGGCTGACTATGCAGGAAACTTTCACCATTTCCGAGCTCGGAAAAGAGTTTGGCATCACCACTCGGGCCATTCGCTTTTACGAGGATAAACAACTACTTAATCCCGATCGAGAGGGTAAAAAGAGAGTTTTCAACCGATCGGATCGAATTCGGCTGAAACTGGTGCTGCGAGGCAAGCGGCTGGGCTGGCCTCTGGAGGAAATCCGAACCGTGCTGGACATGTATGACGCCGGCCACCAGGGAGAACTTCAGCAACTTGAATACACCTGCCGCAAGGTGGAAGAAAGCCGCACTCAACTGGAGCAGCAAAAGCGAGACATAGAAGCCTCGATGCAGGATCTGGACACCATTGAAAAACGCTGTCTGGCACGTATCTCTTCTATAAAGGGCGACGAAAACGTCGCCTGACTCACAATCAACCCGGCCACAGGCCCTGACTTCGACAACCTATAAACAGGATTTTTTGCCATGTCTACCAAAGACCCAATTGTTATTACTGGCGCCATGCGCACACCACTTGGCGGGTTCCAGGGTGCTCTTTCAGAGTTAACCGCATCAGAACTCGGTGCAGTTGCCATCAAAGCATCTTTGGCACACAGTCAACTCTCCGGCGATTCGATTGATGAGGTGGTCATGGGTTGTGTGCTGCCCGCGGGTCAGGGTCAGGCACCTGCACGCCAGGCAGCATTGGGCGCCGGTCTTCCACTGGGCACAAACAGCACCACGATCAACAAAATGTGCGGCTCAGGCATGAAGGCGGCGATGTTCGCCCACGACCTGATTCTCGCCGGTTCGGCTACAGTTGCCATTGCCGGCGGCATGGAAAGCATGACCAATGCACCCTATTTGCTGCCAAAGGCGCGCGGTGGAATGCGCATGGGCCACGGACAAGTGCTCGACCATATGTTTCTGGACGGACTGGAAGACGCCTACGACAAAGGTCGCCTGATGGGGACTTTCGCAGAGGACTGCGCAGGACACTACCGGTTTTCACGCGAGGAACAGGACGAATTTGCCATCCAGTCTTTAACGCGCGCCCGAGCGGCTATTGATTCCGGTGCTTTCACCAGTCAGGTAAGTGCATGCACCATCAAAAATCGCAAGGGTGAAGTGGTTGTTGAAACCGACGAACAACCTCACAAAGCAAATACAGACAAAATCCCACAACTGCGCCCCGCCTTCGCCAAAGACGGTACCGTCACTGCGGCAAATTCAAGCTCGATATCAGACGGTGCCGCAGCACTGGTCATGATGCGCCGCAGTGAAGCTGACGCGCGAGGCCTCAAACCACTGGCAACCGTGCTGGGGCATACCACTCACGCGCACGAGCCTCAGTGGTTTACCACAGCGCCTGTACATGCCATGCGCAAGTTGTTCGAAAAACTGAACTGCAGCCAAAAGGACATGGATCTCTACGAAGTTAACGAAGCGTTTGCTGTGGTTACAATGGCTGCAATAAAAGAACTTGATCTGCCGGCTGATCGGGTGAACATTCATGGAGGAGCATGTGCGCTGGGCCACCCGATCGGTGCTTCGGGTGCCCGCATCCTTGTCACCCTACTGCACGCGCTACAGGAAAAAGGTCTAAAAAAAGGCATGGCCTCACTATGCATTGGTGGCGGTGAAGCAACCGCCATGGCAATAGAACTGAACGACTGACGCCTGACAATCACCGCCTCATTCATCACCAGTGGATAAGTATGAAATACTCCGATGAACAAATCATGGTACGTGAAATGGCCCGCCAGTTTGCCAGGGACAAGCTAGCGCCCAACGCTGCAAAGTGGGATCAACAAGCCGAATTTCCTGCCGCGGCGATTCGGGAAATGGGTGAACTTGGCCTACTGGGAATGGTGGTACCTGAAGAATTCCAGGGCTCACAAACTGACAGTATTGCCTACGCCATGGCACTTGAGGAGATTGCCGCCGGTGACGGCGCATGTTCAACCATCATGAGCGTTCATAACTCGGTTGCCTGTATGCCAATTTACCGCTATGGCAGTGACGTGCAAAAGGATCAGTGGCTGCCAAAGCTTGCCACGGGACAATTGCTCGGTGCATTTTGCTTAACCGAACCCCAGGCCGGATCAGATGCAGCCGCATTAAAAACAAGCGCAAAACTGATCCGGACTGAACAGGGGCCGTGCTACCAGCTGAACGGCGTTAAGCAGTTTATCACCTCAGGCAAAAACGCAGATCTGGCCATTGTGTTTGCGGTAACCGACCCCGAAGCCGGAAAAAAAGGCATCAGCGCTTTTATCGTACCGACCGATACCACAGGTTACGAAGTGGCATCTGTCGAGAAAAAAATGGGGCAGCGTGCCTCAGACACCTGCCAGATTATTTTTAACGACTGCGTAATTCCGGCAGGCAATCTACTGGGAGAGGAAGGCCAGGGCTACCGCATAGCACTGAGTAATCTGGAAGGCGGTCGAATAGGAATTGCCGCCCAATCGGTGGGCATGGCCAGAGCCGCCTATGAGCACGCACTGGCTTACGCACAGGAACGCGAAGCCTTTGGCAAACCCCTGTTTGCCCAGCAGGTTATCGCATTCAAACTTGCGGATATGGCAACACAGATCGATGCAGCCAGACTATTAGTCCACCGGGCAGCCAGCCTGCGCGACGAACACGAACCCTGCCTGACCGAAGCGTCAATGGCGAAACTGTTCGCAAGTGAAATGGCAGAAAAAGTTTGTTCCGATGCCATTCAAATTCACGGTGGCTACGGCTACCTGACGGACTTCCCGGTAGAACGAATCGCCAGAGATGTACGGGTATGTCAGATTTACGAAGGCACTTCCGATATTCAAAGACTGGTAATAGGCCGCGCCCTGGTGAGCAGATAAAAGGCTCGCACTTTCCATAATTGACGCCCGCCATGCTTGTGTTGGAGGAACAACCTTAAACCAGCGCCGACATCCAGGTTACCAACAGAGTGCTAAAAACAAGATTGCAACAATTCGTAAGACCTGATTGTAAATCGCTGATTTAACCTCACTATTTAGCTATCTAAACTTGACTGTTCGATTAAACCTTGCCACAAGAACCACCCGCCACTTCCGAAGCCGCCCATAAAATCGCCACCCTGGGTTACCTACTGTATGGACTGGGGATAGTCTTCGGAATAACCGCACTGATTGGTGTAATAATCAACCACACTCACCTACACAAAACCCGCGGTACCTATTTATATTCACACTTGAAATGGCAAATCCTTTCATTCTGGTTACTTTGCGGGGGTGTTGTTGTTTGCATCGTATTGCTGCCATCCGGATTGGCAATGGTAGTCGCTGGCATCTGTCTGTTATGGTGGAGCAGCACTACATTAATTGGCAGCTGGGTTCTCTTTAAAAGAAAACCTTTGCCATTCATTATCTTCAATAAATCACAAGAGAATAACTACCATGAGCGACGCTGAAATTGCCGGAACCTCTCCACTACCGGTCGATGTTGAAAAAGGCAAAGATTATTATTGGTGCTCTTGCGGAAAAAGCACCAGGCAGCCTTTCTGTGACGGTTCACATAAAGGATCGGATTTTACCCCGGTCAAATACACCGCCGAAGATGATGGCAAAGTGTTTTTCTGCGCTTGCAAACAGTCAGGCAAGTCGCCACTGTGTGACGGGTCACACAAATCGCTGTGATCGCTGCGAGTAAAGACGCCGCAAGCGCGGCGTCGGTCGCATCGCAAAACGAGTAATTTACTGTAAATTCCTGCAAACCTTTAATGATAACTATATCAATACCTTTATCAGGGTAACTGATAGTAGTTTATAAACAACTACCGTGTTAACACCTAAATTTGTCCACCAATCAGCCGTTCAAGCTGTCAGTCGAGGCGTTGTCTGATTGGCTAATTGTATTTGTTTTACAATTTTCAAATCAGGCCTTGGCAAAGATCAGCATACTTACTCAGCTACCAGCAAGTAGACGATTCAAAGATCATAAATCAGACCACAGAATAACAGCATAAACCTCGCTCAAGAAGGTTGGCATTAACAGTTAGTGGGCAGTACTGGCGAAGAAAAACAATTCCAGGATCGATGCGATCAACTTAATAGTGCGGCATCTCGCCGCACTATAACTTTTCTCTCTTCTACAAAAACGCCGTTAAATCCCCAGTATTTCTAACAGTTGATTTAAATTTGCCGCTTCATAATCCGGCTTTGATGGCAGTCTTTCAGGCCGTTGTCCGAATCGATTAACCCACAACACCCTGAATCCAAAATAAGCCGCACCTGCAGCATCCCAGGCATTAGACGACTGAAACATCACTTGCGACGGCTGTATACCAAAGGCATCAGAAGCCAGTTGATACACACCGGGGTCAGGCTTGAAAACTTTCAGGGTATCTACGCTCAAACACTCGTCCAGCAAAGACGAAAGCCCCGCACCTTGTACCGCAGCATCCAGCATCGCGGGCTCACCATTACTTAGTATCGCCGTCTTGTAGCCCGCCTCTTTAAGTGCCGCCAGAACTTCTGGTACTTCCTCGTATGCAGTCAGATTAAGATAGGCCTGCATAAGATCATCCCGCAGGGTCTGATCTTTGATCTCGTGGGCATCAAGAGAGTAGTCTAATGCATCACCGGTCACCTGCCAGAAATCTGTATAGTCCCCCATCAGGCTTCTAAGCCATGTGTACTCAAGCTGTTTGGTTCGCCATGTCGCCGAAACATCGTTAGCGCGTTTGCCTAACCTTTGGCGGTGCTTCCCGACAGCCGAATGAACATCAAAAAGGGTCCCATAGGCATCAAACACACAGGCTTTGATGTCTCTTTCACTTGATGTTTTTGTCATTGGTACTCCGTGTAACAATCATGAATTAAAAGTAATCATCAGTCCCTGACAGGAGATTCCGGAGGTACTGAATATGTCGCGGTTGCATGAGCCACTACTTCATCAACTGAGCTGGCACTGTACATTTCGATCTCTCCAATCACCAAACGCTTGCCAAACTTCAATAGGGTAGCGCGCGCCAACATATCTCCCGGAGCGGGTTTTCGCAGAAAATTAATGTTAAGACTGGTGGTAACTGCCAGCTCAACCGGACCGACTCGCGCCAGCACCATGGCATACATTGCGGCATCGGCAAGCCCCATCATGACCGGCCCTGCAATGGTACCCCCGGGGCGGAGAAACTCCTCGCTATAGCAAGCACGCATCAAGGCATAGTCATAGGTTATCTCTTCGAGACGCAGCCCCATTAAACGAGCGAAAGGCAGCCGTTCACTGACAATGTTCTCGAATTCTTCAAGCGTTATTCTGGCAACTGACATACTCAACCCGGCCTGCTGCATTGTTCGCAGCCTCTATTTCTCTTAACCGCCCCGACCACGCGTGTCACAGGTCACAGACGATCTGCAGACCAACCAGTCTCGCAACCTCATGGCCCGATCCAGTTGGTATTCTTCGAATTAAAAAGGTAATCGACTCGATACAATAACACCCCTGTCCCGACAAGTTTACCGCGAGATCAGAAGAGTTATTGCCGAGTTGTTAATGCGACTGCCGGGTATCATAACGCTCCTATTCAAAAATATGACTGAAAACACCACTTTAGGAAAATGCGGGCCTGCCCACTCAAATAGGTCAAGTTCATTGCTCACGACGCCGATAACTCTTGCTGATATAACAAAAATGACTCGGCTATTTTTGCAAATCCAGGCAATCAATGCGATCGAGCCACAGCAATGACTGGGGATGATAATGGACTCAAAAGAACTAACGTATCTCAATACACTGGCGATCAGCTGCCTTGCAACTGGTCTCGTTGACCAGGCACAACCTGCATTCGAACTAATCTCAGAGTCTGCGCCCGGCCACACTGCCGGTCCTGTGGGCCTGGCCAGCGTTGAGCTTGCACGCGGTAACTACGACAAAGCCTGCGACATACTGCAAAGCAGCGCTGAAACAACCAGCGTCAACGCATCACAAGCACGAAAGATACTCATGAACGCGCTGGTTGCAGCAAACAGACTCGACGAGGCAGACGAACTGCGAGACAGCCTGACGAAGCTGGAGGCTGCTAATGACGACCACGAATACGTAACTATGTCACACAGATTCTTTGGCACCGGTGACCCTCGCCAGCTGGGCTAAGCCCGTCGGTTAGATCAACAAGGGCTTGCAGCAAGCCCTTGCCGTGCAGCATTAACTTTACATGAATGACACTGCACTTATCGGTATCATGGATGGTCTATCCCTCTGGCCCCATGTATGAGCTCTGACCGCACCATAGAATATATAGACACTCCTGACGCGCTGAACAAACTGGCCGGCGCAATCGCATCAGAAACCTGGATAGCACTCGATACGGAATTCCTCCGGGAACGCACTTATCGACCGGAGCTGTGTCTTCTACAAATTTCCGCAGGGGACATTCTTGCCTGCGTTGATCCCCTGGCTCTGGACAACATTGACAGCCTGCTCGATGTAATCTACCAGCCGTCAATCACCAAAGTATTGCACGCTGCGGGGCAGGATCTGGAAATTTTTTACTGGCTGCGGGGAAGCGTCCCCGACAACCTTTTTGATACCCAGATTGCTGCACCGCTGCTCGGCTACCAGGAGCAAATCGGTTATGGCAACCTGGTCAAGGAAATACTGGGGGTAGACCTCAGCAAGGCACATTCACGAGCCGACTGGACCCGTCGCCCTCTCCCTGCCAAACAACTCGACTACGCTGCAGATGATGTAATTTACCTGGCACAGATGTACCCGATCATGCAGCAGGAACTAAAATCACTAGGCAGGCAAAGCTGGCTTGATCAGGATTGGAAAGATCTGACCGACCCGGACCTCTATGAAAAACCCGCCGCACAAATGTGGAAAAAATTACGTCAGATAGACAAATTAAAAGGCCCGAGATTAGCCACTGCGCAACATTTGGCCGAGTGGCGGGAATTGACAGCACGCGATCGAAACCTGCCGCGTAGCTGGTTGTTAAAGGACGATGTACTGGTTGACCTGGCCAAACAAATGCCCACCGACGAAGAAGAGCTAAAACACATTCGCGGATTATCCGATGGTCTGCGACGACAACATGGCAGTGCTATTACAGCGCTGATCAAAAAGGCACGGGACACCAAACCTGAAGACCTGATAATACCACCGCGTAAAGTCAAACTATCTGCCATGCAGGATGCATCACTCGATGTTCTGTCTGCGGTTGCAAAATCACACGCGGCTCAATTGCGCATCAACCCGTCAATTCTTGCGCCGCGCAAATCACTTGAAGACCTGATCAAGGGCAACAGAGACACGTCGATAATGCAGGGCTGGAGAGGTCAGTTGATCGGTAAAGCGATTTGCCAGGTGCTGGATGGCGAACGTCAGTTAAGCTTTGTCGATGGTGAATTAACCATCACAGAATAAGTGCGCAAATCCGATTACCGCAGCCGTGCTTTAAAATCTGCAGCGTTTACCGTCAAAAGCACTGTTATTCACAGTCTAACTTTCATACACTGCTTGCCTCGCACGCAAAAAAATGTCATCCCAATATGAGCAAAAAACTCAGTAACGTTAATATTGTCTCCGAATCCGTATTGATTACTCCAGCAGAACTTAGCGACTCGTTGCCACGCACTGAAACGGCCACCCGAACCGTTGAAACTGCACGGCGAGCTGTGGAATCTATTTTAGATCGCCGCGATTCGCGACTGCTGGTGGTCGTTGGTCCGTGCTCCATACATGACATTGATGCCGCCAAAGAATACGCAAGGCGACTAAAAAAACTTCACGACCAATATTCAGACACCCTTTATATCGTGATGCGGGTTTATTTTGAGAAACCTCGAACTACCGTTGGCTGGAAAGGTTTCATCAACGACCCGGACTTAAATGACTCCTTCGATATCGAAAAAGGACTACGCCAGGCCCGTGAATTATTAATCTGGCTTGCCGAGCTCGGGTTGCCAGCCGGCACCGAAGCACTGGACCCGATCAGCCCTCAATATTTGTCAGATCTTTTCGCATGGACAGCCATTGGCGCCAGAACCTCTGAATCACAAACACACCGTGAAATGTCCAGCGGTTTATCGACTCCCGTCGGGTTTAAAAACGGCACAGACGGCAGTCTGGATATTGCCATTAACGCGATGAAATCAGCATCATCACCACATCGATTTCTGGGTATCAACAAGGACGGACAAGTTACCAGGCTCGAAACTCGCGGTAATGCTTTCGGCCACGTCATTCTGCGCGGTGGCTCTGAGCCAAACTACGATTCAGTCTCGGTGGCACTGGCAGAACAGGCCCTTGCTAAAGCAAACCTTGCCGATAATCTGGTGGTTGATTGCAGCCACGCTAATTCACACAAAAACTACGAGCTCCAGCCACTGGTGGCCGACAATGTTTGCAAACAGATCACCGAAGGCAATAACTCCATCATAGGAATAATGCTCGAAAGCCATCTTGATAAGGGCAATCAGAAACTCGGCAATGACCCATCGGCACTGACACCCGGCGTTTCCATCACTGATGAATGTATCGACTGGCCGACGACCGAAAAACTGATGGCAAGCATGTCCGAGCAGCTAGCAGCGCCGCTGACTAAACGATTTAAAAGTAACGCCTGAGTAAGACTGCCACTTATGGATCAAACAGAACAAGACAGGTACTTCAGTGAATATATCCACTCCCGGGTTCGCACCATCCCGGACTGGCCCATTGAAGGCGTGCAGTTTCGCGACATCACACCGCTGATGCAAAACCCCGCAACTTTTCGCAGGTTGGTTGATTGCTTTGTGCATCGCTACTACGACTACGACATTGACGTACTGGCCTGCATCGACGCGCGTGGGTTTATTATCGGTGGTGCGCTTGCTTATGAGCTGAGCACCAGCATGGTGCCCATTCGTAAGCGCGGCAAGCTACCCTTCGACACGGTCAGTGAGTCTTATGAACTTGAATACGGAAAAGCTGAGGTAGAACTACACAAAGATGCAGTAGGCAAGGGACAAAAAGTGCTGTTGCTGGATGATCTGATCGCCACCGGCGGTACCATGCTGGCTGCCAGTGCATTAATTGAACGGCTGGGTGGAAGCATCATTGAAGCGGCGGCAATTATCGATTTACCCGATTTGGGTGGGTCAAAGAAATTGCAGGATTCCGGGATTGATGTATTTAGTATTTGCGAGTTTGAAGGCGACTAGGACACCCTGCCTATCGTCGTTATTGCAACCCTTACCCTGCACTGAAAAATAATCTCATTGCAATAAAAACCGCCATACCGGTGGCAATAGTCAATAACAGGTGGCGTGTCTTCCAGGCCACCAGCCCGGCAACTACACTGCCAACCAGCGCTGGATTGTATACAGAAATAAACCAGTCACCCCCATCAATGAAAACCATCGGCGCTGACAACGCGCACAGCACAGCTACCGGGACAAACCGCAACGCACGCATGATCGGTTCCGGCATATCGATTCTGCCTAGCAACGCCAAAACCGGATATCGAACGCCGAAAGTTACGGCTGCCATTCCAACTACTAATAACAGCTCTTTCATGGCTTTTTCCTCAAACTAATAGATTCGGCCACATAGCCGACCGCTATGGCAGCCAGTGACGCGAAGATCAGCCCGGAATTATGCGGCCAGTCACGGGTCAGTAGTCCAGTGACTACCGCTACTATGGCGGTTAACAGCATCGGGCGATCAGTCACCAAAGGAACCACTATCCCGATAAACGTCACCACCATGGCAAACTCCAGACCCCAATCGGCAAGGCCCTGCAATCTACTGCCAGCATAGATACCCGCCAGAGTGCAAATTTGCCAATTCACATACATGGCAAGCGCAGAGCCTAAATAGTACCAATGACTATTCTCTTGACCATCACCTGCGCTATAGCGCTTGATGACTATCGCAAAAGTTTCATCGGTCAGAAAAAAACCCAGTGGCATCAACCAGCGCTGTGGCAGATGCCGGACATGCGGTCCCAGTGATGCTGCATACAGTGCATGGCGGACATTGACAATAAAGGTTGTGAGCACAATGACAACGATGCCGGCTCCCTGCGTCAGCATGGTTGCCGCAACAAACTGTGATGAACCTGCAAAGACGAAAAGCGACATGCCCATAGCACCAGCGACAGACAGCCCGGCCGTTACTGCCAGCGCGCCGAATAAAACACCAAATGGTATCGCACCGACAATCATGGGAATGGTATCGCGCGCGCCGAGTAAAAACTCGGCACGGCGGGGAGACATTTGACTGACCATTAACATCAAAAGCAAAGGGAGGTTCTGCTATAGAAACAGAATCTGCGGCGGCCGTAAACCACTCTTTTCAATCGCGATTCAATTAGCGACAGAGGTTTGTGTAGAACCGTTCATTACGGTCTGATACCGGGTATTGCAGTTTGGCGAACACTCCGACTATCGACCACGGCCACATGTCATGTTGCTCGAGTTAATATGTTGCCAATGGCAAGGTCAGCCGGGCTGGAAGAAAACGCCCTCTTGTGGATACTTCAGACGCCTGGTTACAATCCGCGATACACTGAATGTATAACTACGCCATTTTCAAAATAAACTTCAAATCGCTCGTATTCCCAACTGGAAATAGCAGGTGTACCTACAGCCCTGTGTCGATGGACCGGCTCACCAAATTTCGCGAAAACGTCCGCCTCTCTGGCACCGCGCTGCGGCACTGAAGCCGACTGCGTAACACCCAGCGACCCATTCGGAAGTTGAAGAATCTCAGCTGTCGTGACATTGCACACCAAAGTACCGGCACACAGGCAGATTGCTCGTACCACGCTAGATTTGATCATTTTCGTTTTTTCTTGTTATTCCACACCACTAACAAATCGTCCGTCAAATAGTTATCTTTAGTCGAAAAACTGACATCTGACGGGTGAACACTCTTTACAATACCGCCACTCTGCAACCGCAACGGGGCCAGACTAGGCTAGAATGACCGCCTACAAAGTAAACGATTAACCCCAATGTTCAGGTTCTTCCTTGGTATCACACTTGCGCAGGTAGCAACCGCTCTGATGATATGGCTGTACCCGGGTGGTACAGCGCTCGACACCTTACTGCCACTGATATTTTCTATCCTGCTGCTATCAACAGTAATCAGTCTGTGGTTCAGCACCATCGCAAAACAATTGGGTGACAAACGAGTCGCCAACTTAAAGAAGCGCTTCGCGTCGGAAAAAGAAAAGCTCAACATCAATGCTGAGCGCGCCAAAGACAAACTGGTTAAGAAAACTCAAAAAGAAATTGAATTGCAGGCCAGACGCGCCAAATCCACCGCCAATGTTAAAATCGGCACCGCATTGGCGGTTGCCGCCGGATTTGGCCTGGTGATGATGTTTACGCAGTTCGTCACACTGGGCCTGCTCACTCTCACGACCGCTGGCGGAGCCGTCGGGGGCTATCTTGCACGCTCTCGCAGACAAGACGCACTGGAAGGCCCGGAATATAAACTTCTTGAAGCCGGGGAAGTCGAGGTAAGCGATGCTGAAATACTTCCGCCGTCTGACGCCGCGCAAACCCGGGCACAGCTAACACTGGACGATGACACCAATCCTGAAAAAGAATCCAGTTCAAACGATCATCCTCTGACTTAATCACTTTACCCTGACAATGTAAAATCGAGCCTTCAGGCGCTTAATACTATGGTGCAAAAAGATCCTTCACCCACATTTTTCCTTCAGGGTAGTGATCAAGATTCAATACGAACTCCTGACCACGGGCTGCTGATCTTAGCTGAACCTTAGTCTCATCATAGTGGCTCCAGCGCCTGGGATCACTGTGGTAACTCAATGCACTGTCACGGCCTTGCGGATGCATCCACGCAGGTACATGCCAAATTGATCTACTGCAATTTTCTGCGCTCAGGCAGCGCTGCGGAAGATACTTATTGAACACCCCTGCCCCGGGTAAGCTTTTTTTCAGCGATAGTGTTTTTGCCGCACTGTAAATTGAATTAGTACCACTGAATTCGCCGTGACAATGTGGATGATTAACAGCTGACTTCTGTATAGAACTACAATTTATTTTCTCAACTGCCACCACCTGATTTATTTGCAGCCAACCATAAAGAACATGTCGATCAGGTGCACCAGACACGTAACGCCAGCGTTTTTTATAAAACTCAACTTCTCGAAACCAACCGAAGAACAGAAACAAGTCTCCCCGCCCCACGCTGTGACTTTCAAGATGGCTTTGTGCCGCACCGCACTGACCAAACAATGGCTGATAAGATTCGTTTCGATCAACTGAGCACGCCATCAGATCAGGGTCGAGATGAACTGCATCTTTGCCAGTTACCCTACCGTTGCTCAAGTGCTTTACCAGCGTGCTCATTTGCACCCGACCATCACAGGCACTGTTCAAATCACGATAACGAATTGGTGAGCGTTTGTCCGGTATGGCAATAGATAACATACTGCCGTCAGAAAAAATGGGACTGGCAAATCCGCCAGCACTGCTGTCTATGCCTTTGCGACTTAATATCAGCTTCATGACTGACTAACAAGCGCTACCAGTAACACACAACCCTATGACCATACTACGCTGTCAGTTGCGCGCCACAAATACCAGGTTGCTACTGTCCGATAGGGTTTCCAAACCACAGACGCTTCAAGTAATTGTTTTGCCGAAAGCATCTCCTCCAGTCCATAAGCGAGCATATGTCCACGACGTACGCCTAAATCTGTCGCCGGAAAGACATCAGCACGAGCCAAATTAAAAACCATCAGCATTTGCACACTCCACTCACCAATGCCCTTAACCTGAGTCAAACAGGCGACAAGCTCATCGTCCTGCATACCGGTTAGTACTTCATCGGCGGGTATCAGGCCGCTTTGTATTTTACCGGCCAAATCCAGTATTGAAGCGACTTTAGCGCGAGAGAATCCGATCTCACGTAGTTTACTTTCACCGAGAGACTCTATTTTTTCGGGGGTTACAACACCTCCGCAACCTTCTACCAGACGCCCGTGGATTGCGGCAGCAGATTTAGTTGACAGCATTTGATAAACAATCGCACGCGCTAATGATTCAAACAACGTTGAGTCAGCCTCACTGCGTACCTTTGTCGGGCCCACTTTTTTCATGAGCAACGCCATGGTTGTATCCACCTTGCTCAAATGACGCTGTGCCACGGACAATGAGTAGCTACCTGGTGTCTTTACCATGAGTTGCCTGCTTGAAATTGGTACTGAACCATTTAATACCGGATGTACAACCAGAGACATCCAGCACGGCTGTCTCTCGTTAACTGATTCTCTAACACAAATTGATTTATCGCATTACAATACCTGATTAGCAATCAACGCATCAATGCACTCTGGTAATTTTCTTGAATACTTTTAACATCGATAATTTTATCAGCGCTATCGATCAGCCGGCATTCGCTGACTGGATCACTTCACTGCTGCCTGCAATTAACGCCAGACTTGACCCGAACAGCCAGCGAAACTTTCCGCGCTGGCTCGCAGCGCTTAATAGTTTACCAACCCTCGACACAGCAACATCAGATCTCAATCAGGATGCCGTGACGACGACGGGCCAGGCACTGGATGACAATACACTTCAATTAATTAAAGACGGACTGATGGGCTTGCACCCATGGCGCAAGGGTCCCTTCAATCTACACGGTGTTTTTATCGACTGTGAATGGCGTTGTGATAAAAAATGGGCAAGGCTCGCCCCTCACATTGATCTGTCCGGCCATCGTATCCTGGACGTTGGCAGTGGCAATGGTTACTACTGCTTACGCATGTTAGGCGCAGGGGCAAAAACTGTCGTCGGCGTGGATACAAGCCTCCTTTACTGCACACAGTTCCAGGCAATAAATCACTTCACAAAACAAGATCAGGCATGCGTGCTGCCCATTGGTGTCGAAGCGCTGGCGGACCACCGGTATCAATTTGACAGCGTGTTTTCCATGGGTGTGCTTTACCACCGCCGTCAACCTGTCGAGCATTTGCGGCTTCTTAACTCCTGCCTGATCGAAGGCGGTCAACTGGTGCTGGAAACATTAATAATAGAGGGTGAAAATTCACAAGAGATGGTTCCGGACAATCGCTATGCGAACATGAAAAATGTCTGGTCGCTGCCGACTGTACCATTACTGTTACAACAACTGGACGAAGCGGGATTTAGCTCTGCCGAGTGCGTGGATGTGACGCAAACCACTATAAAAGAACAGCGTCCAACTGACTGGATGACCTTTCACTCCCTTCAACACGCCCTCGATCCGCTCAATAGCAACTACACTATTGAGGGCTATCCAGCACCAATACGGGCAATTGTTATCGCTGGGAAATAATATATTTCGCCGTAAGCCGCTGTTTTTACGCAAAGTGCGGCACAAATATTGTGCCTTCGCCAGATCAGACACTGCATTGCATTTAACATTATGCAATAATTCGCGCCGCACTGGTGGTCCATCCATGGCCACAAACTCATTACATGCGTAGAACAGCTTGAATATTCAATTTTTTGAAAAGTCCGGAAACTAAGTAACCATGGATTTTTCCTGCAACTCAAAAACCTTTCGACGCTGTTCGCAATGGACCAAGCCAGAGCGCAGCCCGAATTGGCCGGATCGCAGTTTTGCACCGGAGAACGGTACGCAGCGCGTTGTCGACGGGCAAACCTTTGTCTACTACGACGACTACTGGATTCGCTACTACCAACCACCAGAAGACACACTGGAAGCTCGAAAAACGCTTATCGAGTCACTGACAAGACGCACATTCCACCACACCGAACACGGCATAAACACCCCGGGTCGTTGCCTGGAAGGTGCACGCACCGCTCATGAGAGAGAAACAGACCCCCGCAAAAAACGGGTAAATGCGGCAATGCTGGCGGGCGCTCTTTTTAATCGTGCTACAGACATTTTCCGCACGGTAGTTGATCTGGGCGCAAAAGGCGTACACATAAGCCGCGACAACGAACTCATGCGAGAGTGCGGTCAATGCTTCCGCGAAGCGCTGGAACTTGGAAAACAAGTAAAACACTACAGCGGACAGGAAGGCATTGATGAATTATGGGGCGAACCGTTCCGCGCTTTTTCGGTACCCCTGGCGCAATTTTACGAATCACGCTTTATCAAAATCGCGCAGGCGATGAAAAATATCGACACCGTCGCCGACACCATGAAGGCAGTACTGGAACCATTGCCCTCATTTGAAGGTGCTGACGCACTCATCGACTACTTCGCCACTGCGGCTAAGTATGAATGTGAAACTATGCGCAGCGATTCTGACAACAATTTTGTCATTTGGCCGGAGTTTGTCTCGGCTAGCGAAAGACTGGCTGAATTCCCCGGACAACCCTACAGCGATCCCCACATGCCTGCCTGGCTACACAGCACCGGCACCAAGCTGCTGTATGATTGCAAATCGCTGATCGAATGGGTTGCACTTGCGCGGGTGCCTATGCAAACCAGCACTGAGTTGTTTCTTGCAGAATGCAATCAGTACAAAGAAGCGACTCAGCGTATCCCCCGTCCGATAAAAAAAGCCACCTAATCAAGATACCGGCACCCGTGTGGGCGTTAAACAACAATCAGAACAGTCATCAACTGATCAACACAGAGGATGGCAGCGCCACCTTAAAACCCTTCGAACACAGCGAAACCTATCATTCGCATTTCGGTGCGGTCACAGAATCGCGGGAAGTCTTTGTTAAAAACTCGGGGATATTTCATCGACTGCAAAGTCAGCAGCCCAGTAGCATTCTGGAAGTTGGATTTGGTACCGGACTCAACTTCCTGCTGACTGCTGAAATCGCCGGGGATCACAACTGCTCACTGACCTACGAGGCGCTGGAATACAGTCCACCGCCCGTGTCTCTTAGTACAGCGCTGCTCAGACATAACATCCCCGGGCAGGCACCAATGGTAGAAACACTCGCGCGATACCTTGAAAAACGCATCAAAGCTGAACAACCACCGCTTACGATTGAACAGATAATCACACTGAATTTAAGATTGGAAGATGCACGACAGGCAGTTTTAGCAAATCAATCCTTTGATGCTATCTACCTTGATGCATTCAGTAGTAAAACCAACCCTGATCTGTGGACCACAACATTCCTTGGTAAACTGCACGCCGCTTTAAAACCGACCGGAAAGCTCGCCACTTACAGCGTCAATCGAACTTTCAAGGATGCGTTGCAGGAAGCGGGCTTCTTATGGGAAAAACGAAAAGGCCCGCCCGGAAAGCGAGAGGTACTTATAGCGTACCGGCAATAGTCGTCCCGAGCGCATTCCAAACGTCGCAACCAGGTGCAAATTTTCTAGTTAACGGCGTACCCCTGCCGCCCTAACTCCTCAAGATAACGCGACAAATTGGATCTGGCGATCGCTTCAAATTGTTTCTGAAACCAGGGAGTATTATAAAAATTCTCCCGCTCTACCAATCCTTTCATAAAACCAATCTGGCCACGATAAAACTCAGCGTCGTCCAGATAGGCCAGTTCAAGACGAACTTTTTTACCGTCCTGGATAAATTGATCCCAGGGTCTGCCGAAACTGGATAAATCGATATCCACAAGAATCTGCTGGTCGTTGTCTGCCGGACGCTGCCGATGATCTGTGGCAATGACCTGATCAAAGATATTCTGGCGAAGTTCCTCCGGCAAATGTCCTTCGGAGACACTCCAGAAATACTCTGCGCTCAGTCGTTCGTTTTCCTCGATGGGAAAATTGTATACAGCATCATGAAACCAGATAGCCAGCTCGACAGCGTCGGGGTTGGCACATTGATCGCGTACTTTATCAAACAAGCCGAGACAAAAATCAATGTGATCCATTGTATGGTAATGACGCTCCGCTTCATTGTAGAATCGCTGCAATGCTGCAGCGATCTCTGCGCCGTTGAAATCTGTACCGTTCACAGCAGCGTCATTGCGTCCCCACAGGGCTTCAAATCTGCTATTGGTTGATTGCTTTGTCATCTGTCTCACGCAGCTTCACAAAATGTTAAACACTGTGATGCATATTACACTATCAAAATCGCGCGAACCTGATTGACCGTCACTCATCGGCAAGAAGCTTGCAACATTGTAGGATTGGGCATAAATCATACCGCACACGGAATAGCCTCAGAATTATAATTCTAAGGCAGATTGACAAGTAGCCCGCACTGATACTGTACTATCGGCTGTCACACAGGCTTAATCGCTGCAATTTTTGAACATAGAATTCACTATTCCTAACAGCAATTGGTAACGGAAATTAATTAATGAATGTAACGCTCTACGGTTCAGGTTATGTGGGCCTGGTGACTGGATCTTTACTCGCCGATGTCGGAAACGACGTTTTGTGTGTAGATATCGACGAAAAGAAAGTCGAAAACCTTAACAATGGCATCATCCCTATTCATGAGCCGGGTCTTGATGAGATTATCAAGCGTAACGTCGAAATCGGCCGCTTGCAATTCACCACCGATATGGACAAAGCAGTTGCCCATAGTGAAATGCAGTTTATCGCCGTTGGTACACCACCCGATGAAGACGGCTCAGCAGACCTGAAACACGTTCTGGCAGTAGCCCAAACCATTGCGGAACGCATGGATGGTTTGAAGTTGGTTGTCACAAAATCGACAGTACCCGTTGGCACCTCCGACAAGGTAGCCGCAAGAATGAAAGAGGTACTGGAAAAAAGAGGCGAAGATTTCCAGTACACCACTATATCGAACCCGGAATTTTTAAAAGAAGGGGCGGCAATCGACGATTTTCGCAAGCCGGACCGAATAGTAGTCGGAACTCAGAACCCCTATGCGCGCGAGCAAATGAGAAAACTATACGCACCATTCTGCCGCAATCATGATCGCCTGATTTTCATGGATATTCGATCGTCCGAACTGACGAAGTACGCGGCAAACTCAATGCTTGCAACAAAAATCAGCTTCATGAACGAATTATCGAACCTTGCAGATTCTCTGGGTGCAGATATTGAGCACGTGCGCATCGGCATCGGATCGGATCCGCGTATCGGCTACAGTTTTATTTATCCCGGTTGCGGGTATGGCGGCTCTTGTTTCCCAAAAGACGTAAAAGCACTGGTTGCTACCGCTCGGGAAGTGGGATACAAGGCTGAATTACTTGAATCAGTTGAAGCCGTTAACGAAAAACAAAAACATGTTCTGCACGCAAAAATAGACAAACACTTCGGCGGCGACTTAAAAGACAAGACCTTCGCACTTTGGGGTCTGGCATTTAAACCCAATACCGATGATATGCGGGAAGCACCAAGCCGTGTTGTCATGGAAGCACTGTGGGAGAAAGGCGCAAAAATACAAGCTTATGATCCGGTCGCTATGGAAGAAACCAAACACCTGTATCCGGGCAACGACAACCTGGTACTTGCAGACTCTGCACTCGATGCAGTTGAAGGCGCAGATGCACTCATTATTTGTACGGAATGGCATGAGTTTCGAAGCCCGGACTGGCAGGGAATAAAAGACGGACTGAAAGCGCCGGTTATATTTGATGGCCGCAACCTCTACGAGCCGGACGTACTCGCCGAACAGGGCATTACTTACTATTGCATAGGTCGACGACAAGCGTAAATCAGACGGCCGCGGATATCCATCCGCGGCCAGCCTGCTCATCAGGCCTGCGGTGTCCATTAGCGATCCTGTCCCCGTAATGCTCACCATCAATTAAAAGATCAGACATCGCCAGTGCAGACAGACTGCATTATAATTCGGTATGTCGACCACTCCTTTCAATTCAATAGATCCTGCCCACTGGCACAAACGAGTATTGATGCTCGCACTGCCAATAATACTATCCAATATTACCGTCCCCCTGGTGGGTGCTGTCGATACGGCGGTAGTGGGTCACCTTGATGAGGTTGAGCTTATTGGTGCAGTGGCCATCGGCGCGTCAATCTTCAGCCTGGTATTCTGGACTTTCGGCTTTCTTCGCATGGGCACCAGTGGCGTTGTTGCACAAGCTCTGGGGGCAAATAATCAGTCAACCATTCAACTCACACTGTGTCGGTCTTTGTTTTTGGCCACCATACTCGGCGCAGTAGTTATCGCGCTGCAAAAGCCGCTGCTCAGCCTTTGCTTTGGCTTGCTGGACGCAAGTGAAAAATTATACGACTACACCAGCATCTACTACAGCACCCGGATTTGGGCAGCCCCCGCTACCCTGGCAAACTACGTGGTACTGGGCACATTGATCGGCCTGCAAAGAATGCGCTCGGTACTGGCCCTTCAACTATTATTAAACATTCTGAATGTCTGTCTGGATATTCTATTTGTTCCGATATGGGGTTGGGGAATCAGAGGTGTGGCACTGGCTACGTTGATCAGTGAGTACGCCGCACTTGCTTTCGGACTCTATCTAATTCGAAGGCAACTAAGACAGGCAGCCTCATCAGTCACCTACACCAGTTTATTAAATCGCCCGGGTCTATTGAGCCTGTTTACCCTTAACAGCAATATTTTTATCCGCACGTTCCTGCTGGTGTTATCGTTCTTTTATTTCAATGCATGCAGCGCAAGACTGGGGGCCACCGCACTGGCGGCCAATGCCATTTTGTTGCAAATTCTACACATCTGCTCCTACGCTCTGGACGGATTTGCACACGCAGTCGAAACACTAACAGGTCACGCCTGGGGCAGTAAAAAGCACTCACATTTCCTGCAAGCCATTAAAGCCTCAACGATACAATCAATGGTTGTTGCGCTATTTATGTCTGCACTAATCTACCTGACCGGAGCCTGGATCATTGGCTTGTTTACCAATCAGCTTGCCGTAATTGATCTGGCCCTGCAATCCCTGCCATGGCTGATATTGCTGCCTGTACTCTCGGTGTGGTGCTATCAGCTGGACGGTATTTTTATTGGCACTACCCATTCCCGGGAAATGCGTAACGCGATGATTATATCTTCAGTGTTATTCTATTGCAGCACAGAGTTACTGCTACCCTTTCTCGGTAGTAAGGCGCTATGGCTGACCTTCTGTCTCTTCATGGTGATGCGTGCGATAACCCTGTTACAATATATGCCCGCTATACTCAAAAACAGCGCTGACACCAACAAAAGCTGATCGCTATAAACAACCACCATTGAACATTGAGTCCAACAAGTCGCTTCGCCCGTACAATAGTTTCGGCTTTGATATAAACGCTGAGCATTTCATCAGCGTGCAGAACACAGAAAGCCTTGCCGAAGCGCTTGAATGGAGCAAACAACACCACTACCCCGTTTTTATTTTAGGCGGCGGCAGCAACTGCGTATTTACTCGCAATGTAGCCGGACTGGTTATACACATAGCAATCCCGGGGATTGAATTACCCACCGCCACCACAATCGACCACGCAACAGCAACAATAAAAGCAGGTGCCGGTGTCAACTGGCATCAGCTGGTTATAGAAGCCCTCAGCAGGAACCTCTTCGGACTTGAGAATCTGGCGTTAATTCCAGGCTGCGCGGGTGCAGCACCTATTCAAAATATCGGTGCTTATGGTACTGAAATCGGCGACATACTAACCAGCGTGGAAGTGCTCAATAGAAAAAGTGGCGAACAACTAACACTTAGCGCCAGTGATTGTGACCTCGGGTACCGCCACAGCCTTTTCAAGACTCCGGCCGGGAGCGATTTTATCGTGACCGCCATCAACCTTAAGCTGTCTCGTCAGGACATGCCGAATATTCAATACAAAGCGCTGCAGCAAACATTGCAAAGTCGCGGTATTGAAAACCCCGGCTGCCAGCAAGTGTTCGATACTGTGTGTGAGATCAGACAGGCTAAATTACCTGATCCCACCCGACTGGGTAATGCAGGAAGCTTTTTTAAAAACCCCGTAATCAGTCGCCAACAGCTTGACGCCATACTGAAAATCAATGAAAAACTTCCGCACTTTCCACAAGCAAATGACAATTTTAAGGTACCTGCAGCGTGGTTGATCGATCAGGCCGGCTGGAAAGGTCATCGTTCAGGGCCGGTAGGCGTGCATAAAGCACAAGCTTTGGTTTTAGTGAATCATGGTGGCGGCAATGGTCAGCAGATTGCAATACTCGCCGAGCAGATCAAAAAAGACATCCTGAAACGATTTGGTGTGACGCTGGAACGCGAGCCAGTACTCTACTAGCGAGAAGTAATTTGCGGCAGTAGACTACACCAATAAAATATACACAGCCACACGGCGGAGATAGCAAGCAGTTGATGCAAAACAAGAAGCGGGTCAGCAATCGCCTGATTTCTAATTTTTTAAATACCTGGAAAGGCATATCAAGCCCGTTCTCGGGTAAGCGACTCGAGTTAAGCCCGTATCTGCATGAGGACGAATTACCGAGCCTGCGAGAGAAGATTCAAGCTTGTCTCGATTCCAAAGGCGGGCAGGTTTCAGCACGCGCACGCGCCGCCGAGCTCGGTAAAGCCTACATTGGTCTTAATGATGAAGGCAAAGAAAAATACCTGATACTACTGGCCGAAGAGTTTGGAGTAGATCATGATCAAATCAGGCAGTCAGCAGAATCTCTTTTCGCCGATTTAGGCAGCACAGAGCGCTGGAATGCCGAACAACAACTCAGAAAACAACTAACTCCCCCCTACCTTACCCTGCTCACTCAATTTAATGCACTACCAAAAGGATTAAAGTTTCTGGTAGACCTGCGTGCCGACCTGCTTAAACTGAAAAATAAACATCCCTCGCTTGCGCCGATAGAATCCGAACTTCGCGATCAGCTGTCCAGTTGGTTTGATATCGGTTTTCTGGACCTGAAACGGATTGACTGGAACGCTCCGGCATCGCTGCTCGAAAGACTGATCGCCTACGAAGCTGTACACAGGGTTCAGTCATGGATTGACCTGCATCACCGGCTAGCCGACAACAGACGATGCTTTGCATTTTTTCATCCTCGAATGCCCGACGAACCACTGATTTTTGTCTGGGTAGCATTGGTTGAAGAATTATCAGACAACGTAAATACCCTGTTGGACACCAGCCAGAGCGAAAACATTGGCGATAATGATCACACCGCCATTTTCTACTCTATAAGCAGTACCCAACAAGGACTATTGGGTATCAGTCTTGGTGATTTTCTTATTAAACGAGTCACCGATGAACTGCGTCGTGAACTGCCCCAGCTCAATGTATTCAGCACCCTGTCGCCAATACCGGGCTTCTCAGAGTGGCTGATGCGCACAATAGCAGATGATGCAGATTCAGTTATAACGCCGCAGAATCGAGAATCAATCAACGCACTCAGCGATCAATCTATCGAACAATTGCTGGAAACCCCGGAGTGGATTGACGAAGAACCTCTGGCTACGGCAATGCGGGAAATATTAATCCCGCTGGCAGCACGTTATATTATGAACGAGAAAAGGAACAACACCCGGGCTTTGGATTCGGTGGCGCATTTTCATCTCTCAAATGGTGCTCTGGTAAAACAAATTAACTGGCGGGCCGACACGAGCGAACGTGGTATCGCCCAGTCGTATTCCATGATGGTCAACTACCTATACGATCTCGATCAAATCGAAAAGAATCACGAACAATATTTCGAACACGGCAGCATCGCAAGATCAAAAAACGTAGACGCACTCTACACCGCATCCGATTAATCAAAAGACAAGATAAGTTGATTATCCGACACACCCTTATTAGCAACGAACGTCCCGTTGTCAGATGAGAAACACCTCGCCATTAAATTCACATCCGGCAATGACACATCGACAAGCCTATCCTGAATTGAATCACCGTTTTGCACCAGATAAGCCATTTCTGTTGCGTATGCCAAATAATCAAACTCTAAATCCCGCCTGCGCTTGCGCTCTCGCTTCAGGGAAAACTGCAACTCCTTTTCAGTGACCCCGGTCTGCCCTATCGCATTAAGCACCGATGCAACCAACACCTGCGCCCGCGATGCATCCTGAGAGCGTACCGAATAATCGATCTGATGATACCGGCGCCCATCACCTGTGTTGTCAGTTAGCAATCGCGATTCCAGCTGATAGCTCAAACCGCTGCTTTCTCTGATATCGTATCTTAACCGTCGTTCAATAATATCTGACAGTAGTTGCAGCTTAAGGCTGACCTCCTCATGCACGCCCGATGGCACCATACAGGCATGAAACAAACTGACATTCATGCGCTGAAGGTATTTATCAGTGCTCGACTCCATGACCAGCTTATCGCCACTATGTCCAACAAACATAGCCTGCTGAGCCATAATGGCTGAATTACTTCTTTCAGAATGCCGCTCAAGACGTCTGAGCTCACGCGCAAGAATATCCGCATCAACATTGCCCGTAATAACGAATGTAAAATCTGCCGGGGTTCGAAACAACTGCTGCTGTGCTATTCGCATGTGTGATGTTTCAAGAGATGTATCGTCCGCGGGAATAAATCTTCGCCAGTAATTATTCTCTGGTTTTGGCTTTTCTATTT
>CAKZVB010000094.1 GCA_937922015.1 uncultured Granulosicoccaceae bacterium | reverse complement strand
CTGTCGTGATCTGCTCACCAGATAGTCCGGAGGCACAAGAGACTTTCAGGGCAAGCCGACAATGGAACTTCACCATGGTCTCCGCTGAAGACTCCTCTTTCAGCGAAGACATGGGATACCAGAACGACAACGGCTTTTTGCCCGGTGTATCCGCTTTCAAAAAGCAGGGCGATGACATTCATCGAGTAGCGAATACCGCTTTTGGTCCGGGCGATGACTTTTGCGCGGTCTGGCATCTGCTGGACATGCTGCCCGAAGGCGCAGACGGCTGGCAACCAAAGTTTAGTTACGACCAGGAGTCCGCGTAGCGAGAAGACGTCCTCGGGTTGAAGCTTCATAACTATTGCTTTACTGTCGATGATTCGTCGGGTGCTGCAGGAAATAATTCACCTGGTACGGTTAGTACCGAAGATCAATCGAATAGTGTCGTTAATTCTTCAGAACAGACTTCAGGGTCAGGTACGACAGACAAGTATTCGCTGCTGTTTTTGATCTGCTTTTTAGGCAGGAGAATTTCGAGGATCGGGTGAACTGTTTGTAGTGGCAGGATTGCACTCAATTCGTCAGGGTCAAACCTTACCGCCCGGTACCATACTTGACGGCTTCAATCGCAGCTAA
The DNA here is from genome assembly GCA_937922015.1 of uncultured Granulosicoccaceae bacterium. Classification (GTDB taxonomy): domain Bacteria; phylum Pseudomonadota; class Gammaproteobacteria; order Granulosicoccales; family Granulosicoccaceae. Next base: position 28,209 of record CAKZVB010000094.1, on the reverse strand, counting down.
CCACATCAAAAAACTGTTTGTAGATGATGAAATATATTCAGGCCGCGCTGGCAGTTTTTGTAGTCGTTTTTCTATTTTATTACTTAGCGGTATATAAGCCCGGCATCGAAAAAAGAACCTGGCATGAGCTAAGGAGACTTCACGCAAAACAAAACCCTGCTGATCATGATAACGGCCCGTCTTACTCAATTGAAAATACAGCTGAGTTGAAATACGGGGTGCTACTGGTGAAAAATAAAATAAATACACTGGTATATCTTGGCTCATTGACACCAGATAAGCGGCTTTACCGCTACCCAGAAAATGGGGGTCTTGGTGACTGTATAGCGCTGAGAAATTTTTTCGAAAATGTCGAAATTAGCAAAAATGTCAGGAGCAACCTTCTCGAAAATTGTGAAAAAAATGCCTGAGGTATGAGCACGGGCTCTCTGGCCGTCCTATATTTCCGCGGCCAGATCAGTAGCGGCGAGCACAGGCCCCCCGGGCATCCACTTCAGTACTTTTTCATCAACACGACCTTCGCCGTCACCCTGTTCTCTGTTCAATTCCAGCCCTTCAAAATCAAACAATCGCCGATCCGCCAACTGCGATGGCTTAACATTGGTCATTGCGGTAAAAATTGATTCAACGCGACCGGGGAATTTTTTATCCCACTCCTGCAACATTTCCTTGGTGAGCTGACGTTGCAGATTGGGTTGTGAGCCGCACAGATCACAGGGAATAATCGGAAATTGCTTTTGCTGAGCATACTGCACAATATCTTTCTCTTTGCAGTACGCCAACGGTCTGATAACGATATTTTTGCCATCATTACTACGTAGCTTTGGTGGCATAGACTGCAGGCTTCCACCATGAAACATATTAAGAAATAGCGTCTCTATAAGATCATCGCGATGATGGCCCAGCGCTATTTTGTTGTAACCATGTTCTTCGGCGTAACCGTACAATGTGCCGCGCCTTAAGCGCGAACACAAACCGCAGGTGGTTTTGCCTTCGGGTATGACACGCTTGACGACCGAATAAGTATCTCTTTCGATGATGTGATAATCGACCCCCATGGATGCCAGGTATTCGGGCAGCACATGCGCTGGGAAATTAGGCTGTTTCTGATCGAGATTTACCGCAGTTAAAGAAAAATCAATTGGCGCACTTTTAGACAGACTCAACAGCATATCAAGCATGGTGTAGGAGTCTTTGCCACCGGACAGGCAGACCATGATCCGATCACCCTGCTCAATCATGTTGTAATCGACAATCGCCTCGGCGGTATTACGCCGCAGGCGCTTGCTAAGTTTGTTGTAGTCGTATGTGGACTTTGGCTTGGGCATGTCTGTCAGCTGTCGGGTTGACCGTGAATTCTAGTAGATCGGCCACCGCGACGGTAGGAAACTTTTTACAGTACCCTGTAAAGAATATAAGAACCCGGGCAACCCGCCGGCAACCCGCCATACTAAGCGAACCGGAAAGTGCAGGCCAATTCAGCCCCGATATTACTCTGTCGGCCGGGCATTGGCTGTCTGATCAACAGGTGCCACCACGAATTCATTGCCATTCAGACGCGAAGCCTGACTGCCGCATGCCAGAAAGTCACCCAGCGTGCTGGTCGCATAAGTGCGAAAACAAGCATACAAATAGGAGGCACATTCGGCATTACTGCACCGCACAATGCCCTCGTTGTAGGCGTTGGCAACTTTCTGGTTGATATCTGCGGATTGCACAGTGCAAGCTGCGGTTAGAAAGCAAAGAGCCAGAGCGTTTTTCATATTATCGTAACCTCCATTTAAACCGAGGCTGGCATTTTGCGTATCATCCTGAGACGCTGTCCAAACCTCCAATTCAGGTTCTTACAGCCAGCCTAAATCAAACACTGGCCGGAGTTTCGTACTATTTGTCCACAACCGGACATATATACAGCCAGTCATCCTAGTGGATACAAAGAAAGAATCTGTGAACTTGAGCAAATCGGTGTGATTATTTACACTTTTCAATCAATAACAGCTAATAAAGACCGATTGCATGCAGGCGAAGTGACAAGAATGTTGGAAATATCAGTTAACAAAAAGGACAGCTGGTTGTGCGACACAACCTTACTGATGCAGTTCTAATTGCAACATTTAGTGGCACATGACAATTAATCAATCAATTCAAATAGCAAGCGATCAGCATTGCTTTTTATATTTGACTTAAAAAGCAGAAACCAGCGCATTGAAACAACCACCCGCTAGTAACCCGCCATCGACAGGCACTGACGTTTTCCTGTGGGCCGCTCAAGTGCCATTCGTTGGCTACGTCGCGCTGCATCACTGGTTTGTGGTGAGTAATGCAGGAAAGCAAACCCGCTGGGAGGTCTGGCAAAGTACTAACGCCGGTGGTGATGAAAGCTGGGGACACCTGCATCGAAACCTTTTGCCACCGGCGGCGTGGCCACATAAAGACACACCACAACTTCATCAACAGTGGACAGGTGAAGACGCTGTCAGGCTGGCCCGGCGGATAGAGACATCGCCACAACAATACCCATGGTGCCGCCAATACAGATACTGGCCCGGCCCCAACAGCAATACTTATGTTCAGTGGGTATTGCGGCGGGAACATAAGCTAGGGTGGCGAGCACCGGGCAAGCTCTACAGCCGCCTGGCGTAACGCCGCTTTTTTTGTTCGTTGTTATATCTGCTGTGAATTCGGAATCAGCAGCTGATAGCGTCGGCTAAACAACGCAAACTAAACCGGCGTTCGGCCTGCAAAGGCGTGTGACAGGGTTCCGCCATCGACATATTCAAGCTCCCCTCCCAGTGGCACACCGTGGGCGATTCGCATAACTGATAAACCGCGACTGCGTGCCAGCTCACCAATGTAGTGCGCCGTGGCCTCACCCTCGACCGTCGAGTTTGTCGCCAGTATAATTTCTGTCACATCGCCGCTGTCGAACCGCTCACACAATACTTCCAGTCCCAGCTGCCCGGGACCAATGCCATCAAGCGGTGATAATTTGCCGTGCAACACAAAGTACAGCCCGCGATAATCGGTTGCTTTCTCAAGTGCCGCCATGTCCGATGGTGACTCAACAATACATAGCTTGCCGTGCTCACGACTGGCGTCCGCGCAGATCCGGCAAGTGCTTTCTTCGGTGAAGTTTCGACAAACATCGCAGTGGCCTATGCGCTCCATGGCCATACGCAGCATGTCAGACAAACGCGTTCCGCCATTGCGGTTACGCTGCAACAGGTGGTAGGCCATGCGTTGCGCTGATTTCGGACCAACCCCCGGAAGACAACGCAGGGATTCTATCAGTTCATCTAACAGTGATTCTGCCATCAGAATTCAGCGCAATAGTTTACTGAGCGGATTAGCCTATAAGTGTGCCGCATCACTAGAACGGTAACTTCATGCCGGGTGGTAGCTCCAGCCCTTCCGTGGCACCGGCCATCATGTCGCGAGTCTGGTTTTCAAGTCGTTGTGTGGCATCGTTGACTGCCGCAGCAAGCAGATCTTCAAGCATTTCTTTATCTTCACCCATTAAGCTTGTGTCTATATCGACTTTGCGAAGTTCGTGGCGACCCGTCATTAAGACTTTCACGAGTCCACCACCGGACTGGCCCTCTACTTCCAGGTTTGCTACTTCTTGTTGCGCCTTCTGCATTTTTTCTTGCATCTGCTGCGCTTGTTTCATCATTGCGCCTAAACCACCTTTCATGTCTGCACCTGTTTTTTGCCAATGGATTAATCTCTGTTGAGAAACTGTGTTTGAATTTTACTAAATCAATCTGCTTTCACAATTTTAAACGCAATCAGGTATTACCGGAATCCGCCTCAGGGTCGACCGGTTTAATACTGCCGGTGCTGACGGTGCCACCGAATTTTTCACAGATCTCCTGCACCACCGGATCATCGGCGATGGCGTTGCGTGCACTTTGCAGTTTGTCGTTTTCAGCTTGTTTTTCAACCACCGCCGGTGTCCCTGCAGACAGCTCTTTAGGCACTTCCACCTTAAGTTCAATTTGCCCCTGCGCGTACACCGACATTTTTTCACGCAGACGGTCTTTCCATCGCGGTGCTGCGAGGGTGTCGTATTCAGGGTCAAGCATCAGATGCACTTTATCTCCCTGCGCGCTGGCCAAAACACAGTTGCGAGCCAGCTGCAACGGCATACCGGACACCGGCAATGCGGCGACAATCTCGGGCCAGTCTTCCGGTTTCCATGCTAAATCAGCTGGCGGTAGCGGCGGTGTCTCGGGCTCCGGTGCAGCCGCTTCCGGTGCAGCCTGTTGAGGTGCCGGGTCCTGAGGCACGCTGGCTTTGCGCTTGGCTGCTTGTTCTTTTGGTTGCGGTGCTGGTGGTGCTGGTGTTGTATTCACAGCCGGCTGCGCCGCGGCACTCGCCACCGGACTTGCCACAGGCGCCCGGGCTGCAGCTGCAGCAGGCGCTATCTGAGGCTGGCCTGTTACTCCCACCGGTTTAAACGCCAACATACGGATTAGCGTCATTTCAAGTGCTTGTCGATGGCTGGGGGCAAATGGCATGTCACGTCTGCCCAGCAAGCCAATCTGATACCACAGCTGTACGTCTTGTGGCGGAATATTTTTAGCAAACTCCCGCAGCCGCTTTTCATCGTGAATATCACCCGCCGGCGCTTTATCTACCGCTTGCAGCAACGCGATCTGGTGCAACACCACAAGTATCTCACCCAGCACATAGCTGTAGTCAGGTACGTATTCAGCCAGTGACTCGACATGTTCAAAGATGAGGTCGCCCTTACCCTGCGCCAGCGCATCTAACAAGTCATACAGTCGTGATGGTGAAAACCGGCCAAGCATGGCCTCGACTTCTGCCGCTTCAACTTTGCCCTGCCCGTAGGCGATTGCCTGATCGAGCAAGCTTAATGAGTCTCGAACACTGCCATCTGCTGCCTGCGCGATGTGCGCCACTGCGGCGTCATCGTAGGTGACTTTTTCAGCGTCCAGCAGTTTTCCCAGATAGGGCTTCAATAGCTGATCAGGAAGTTGCTTGAGATTAAATTGCAGGCAACGCGACAATACCGTCACCGGTAGTTTTTGTGGATCGGTTGTGGCCAGTAAAAATTTAACGTGCGGTGGCGGTTCTTCAAGGGTTTTCAGCAGTGCGTTGAAACTGCTCTTTGAGAACATGTGTACTTCGTCGATCAGATAGACCTTGTAACGACCACTGCCTGGCGCATAGGCGACGTTGTCTAATAGCTCGCGGGTATCATCGACACCGGTTCGCGAGGCGGCATCGACTTCAATTAAGTCAAGAAATCTGCCTTCATCTACCTGTTTGCAGGCAGAACACTCACCACAGGGTGTTGAACTAATGCCGGATTCACAATTGAGGCTTTTGGCGAAAATTCTGGCAATGGTGGTTTTGCCAACCCCGCGCGTACCGGTAAACAGATAGGCATGATGCAGACGATCCTGATCAAGCGCATTGGTTAAGGCACGCAGCACGTGCTCCTGACCAAGCATGTCTTCAAATTTACGCGGGCGCCAGCGCCGCGCCAGTGCTTCATAGCTCATGCGCTGTCACTGCCAGTTGTGTGGTGTCAGGACAGGCGATCAGCAGGCATCGAATCATGTTGTGATCAATCTATCCTTCACGGAAAAATCTAACGCGAAAACCACATCAAAGAAAATGTAGAGTTGATGGTGGCACTTCACACCAGCCACATCCCGGCACCCGAGTCCACCGCTGCCGCTGCTCCCTTCCGGGCCTGACGGGGTTCACGGCTTATCGTCGCGAGAGGGCCGATGCAAAGCACCATTAACCAATCCTCCATTGTCAGGGTTTGGCCGTTTTCTTTCAAGGACAATCTCACATTAAGTCTTACTTTATTCCGGCAATCACCACCTTCGCGAAAACCTGCAGCCTGTGCGGGAATGAGAGTCGCAGCGAGAAGTGATATTTTACGCACAGCGACGCAGCCCGGGATGTGAAAAGAGTTGTTACTCTCCGGGAAAGGCTGCCACAACGTTGAAGATTCATGGAACTGTCATAAACTAGTGCCAAACTTGGTTAATACCGATCTACAGGAAATTTGATGACAGCCCATATCCTGATTGTCGAGGATGAATCAGGGATCAGACAGCTGGTTCAGGATGCCTTATCGGAACAGGGTTTCGAGGTGACCGCCGCCCGCAATGCACAGGTCGCGCGCGCCGCAATCGCCGAAAAAATGCCTGATATCGCCATTGTCGACTGGATGTTGCCGCAAACCAGTGGACTGCAGCTGATTCGCGAGATTCGACTTGCAGAAGTTACTCAGAGCCTGCCGATCATCATGCTCACCGCAAGGGCGAGCGAAGATGACACCATCCGCGGGCTTGAAGCCGGCGCTGATGACTACCTGACCAAACCATTCTCTACCCGCGAGCTGGTATCGCGTGTCAGGGCAATGCTGCGACGCAAGCAGGGCCACAGCAAGCACACCGTTCTGCAAAACGGTGATCTCACCCTTGATACCGCCTCACATCGTGTCAGCATCGCCGATGAAACTGTCGATTTGGGCCAAATCGAGTATCGATTGTTGCACTTTATGTTATCCAACCCTGACAGAGTGTACAGTCGCGCTCAGTTGTTAGACAGTGTCTGGGGTGTGAACCACTTTGTCGAGGAACGCACCGTCGATGTACACATTCTGCGGTTGCGCAAAGCCTTGCGAAAACACGGGGTAAACAACATCATTGACACGGTTCGCGGCGCTGGATATCGTCTGACTCCTGCCTGACTGCCGGCAGATACAGCGCTTGAGCAGTTGATCATTCATTCTCGGACAGGTTCCGGGATTCGTGCAGACCCCAAATTACAGAGCATGTATGGCAGTCCACTCACATTGGTCCGGTGAAAAAGTACGCTACCTGCTGTTAGCGGGCCTTGGCCTGATAATAGGCCTGGTAATCGGCCGCGTATGGCTGGGTCTGACGATCACCTTTATGCTGTACAGCGCATGGCTTTTACACCAGGCTCGACAGGTTGATGAGTGGCTGCAAAAGGGCGCGCGCCGATCCGAAGCCCCCGATACCGACGGTGTTATCGGGCACATTGAACAACTGGTTTTTCGACGCAAACAAAGCGACTTAGACCGTAAAGCCCGTTTGAAAAAAATTGTTGGCTGGTATAACCGCTCAGCAGAAGCTCTGCCTGACGGCACAGTGGTGACTGACGACAACTATGAGATTGTATGGTCCAACGAAGCCGCGCTGAGCTTTCTGGGTATTCGCAGTTCCCGTGACAACGGCCAGCGCATAGATAACCTGGTCCGGGACCCTGAGTTTCAGGCGTTCGTCCAAAACAACAATCAGGACACTCTTGAAATCGAAATATCATCCCCGGTTAACCGCAACATGACGCTGTCCATTCGCCGCGTTGCCTATGCCGAAAACCTGTTTTTATTCAGTGCCCGGGATGTCAGTCAGCGGGTACAACTAAGAGAAACCAGGCAAGCGTTTGTCGCCAACGCTTCACACGAACTTAAAACCCCGTTAACGGTTGTCAGCGGTTATCTGGAAATGCTGGCAGATGAACATAGCCTGCCGGAAGAAGTAAAAAGAAAAGTACTGCTGGCAAAAAATCACGCCAATCGGATGAGCGATATTGTTACTGATCTGCTGACACTATCACGGCTGGAAAACCAGCAACTCGACTCAAAACAACTGACCAGTCTCGACATCACCTGCATACTTGAGACGACCGTCAGTGACCTGCCTGAGCACAGCAGTCACCATATTGTGCTCAATGCAGACCCCGGCTTGTGGCTGCGTGGCAGTGAAGTCGAGATCAGGAGCGTCTGCAGCAACCTTTGTCACAACGCGATCCAGCACACCCCCGCTGGCACCACAATAAATATCCGCTGGGAGCAGACAGCCGATGGAAGCGGCATTCTCACTGTTGAAGACGACGGCCCGGGAATAGAAGTGCAGCACCTGAACCATATCACCGAGCGCTTTTACCGGGTAGACAGCGAACATTCACGCGAATCCGGGGGTACCGGGCTCGGTCTGTCCATCGTCAAACATATTGTTCATCGCCACCAGGGCCGGATCGACATTGAAAGCACGCCGGGCGAAGGCACACGGTTTACCATTATCTTTCCCGCTGAACACACAATAATCCAGCAATCACCGGATTCGCCAGGCAATACTGTGGCGATGTAAAACCTCGCTAAAAAATATTAAATATTTGATATAATTGAATATTTAACCTAATACTAAGAGACTGGTATTCCCCTGAGCAAATCCTACCCGAAGAATTTTACTATTTGTCATGAAAGCGTCATATATGACCCGCAAACTACCTTCTTACAAACCCACACAGGAGTTTTCTAGTTGATAAATCTACGTATGACCTCTCTGGCTCTCGTGGCTGGAACCGCCCTTACCGTCACTGCTGCACAAGCACAGAGCACCCGCGATCAAATCAGCATCGTCGGCTCGTCAACGGTATACCCTTTTGCCACCGTAGTGGCTGAGCGATTTGGCCAGACAACCGGTTTCAAGACTCCGAAAATCGAGTCAACAGGCTCTGGCGGCGGGATGAAACTATTTTGCAACGGCCTTGGGGTTGAACATGCCGATATTACCAATGCCTCCCGACGCATGAAGGCCAGTGAGTATGAAAACTGCGGCAATAACGGTGTCACAGAGATTGTCGAAGTACTTATCGGTTACGACGGCATCGCTTTGGCGAATGCCGTGTCGGAAGATCAGCTGGACATATCACTTCGCGATATCTTCCTGGCACTGGCCAGCAAAATACCCAACCCGGACGGCTCTGAAACGTTCATCGAAAACCCTCACCAAAAGTGGTCTGACGTAAACCCTGATCTGCCGGCAACTACTATAGAAGTACTCGGGCCACCTCCGACATCAGGCACCAGAGATGCCTTTTCTGAACTGGCACTGGAAGGCGGCTGCACCAGTTTCGACTGGATAAAAGCACTGTCAAAATCAGATAAAAATCTCTTCAAAGAAGTCTGTCACACAGTGCGTGAAGATGGAAAATTCATCGAGGCTGGCGAGAACGATAACCTGATCGTGCAAAAACTGGAGGCCAATCCAAAAGCACTGGGCATTTTCGGTTTCAGCTTTCTGGATCAAAACAGCGACATCGTGCAGCCCTCACTTATTGACGGCACCGAGCCGACTTTCGAGTCTATTGCCGATGGAAGCTACCCGGTTTCGCGACCGCTATATTTCTACGTTAAAAAAGCTCACGTCGGTGTCATACCGGGCATAAAAGAATACCTGGAAGAATTCACCAGTGAAGCAGCCTGGGGCGAGGAAGGTTATCTGGCAGACAAAGGTATGATTCCACTGAACGATGACGAAAGAACAGCAACGGCGGACAATGTAGCCAATTTAAGGAACATGGAAGAATTAAAATAGTATCCTTGACACTCTGGGAGCCTATCTGAAAACACACTGAAAGGGCCGGCTATGCTGGCCCTTTGCTTATGCAGGAAAATAGTTTGTGACCATTAGTCTGTTGTTACTGTTAATTTTTATACTGACCGCCACAGGCTATGTGATCGGGCGGGCACGTGTGGCAAAGATGCGCAATCAGGTCGACCGCAGCGAACGCCCTCACTCACTTCCCCGCTACTACGGCTATATGGTGGCAATTTACACGGCATTGCCCGCACTGGTCGTGATCATTCTGTGGATATTTTTTGAGTCAACCGTGCTCACCGGTCTGGTGTCCAAGCAACTCCCCGCAGACACACAGGCATTGCCGCAGGGCCAGCTAAACCTGATCCTTAACGACATAAAAAATATTGCAGTTGGCAATATGTCGCAGTCAACCGCAGACCCGGTCCGCACCGCGGCAGCAGATCACTTTAGCCGCCTGCTCGACAATTCTCAGTGGGCACGCAATATTCTCGCAATCCTTGTCGCCCTGCTGGGGATGTTTTTCGGGTATCGATCCATCCATAAAGACCAGCGCGCACGCGTTTTTGTCGAACGTGCCATCATGATTTTTCTAATTGCCTGCAGCAGTCTGGCTATTTTGACCACGGTGGGCATCGTGTTTTCAGTCCTGTTCGAATCACTACGCTTCTTTGACAAAGTTCCGTTCAGTGAATTTGCCTTTGGTCTGCACTGGAGTCCACAAACCGCAATCAGAACAGATCAGGTCGGCAGCTCAGGCAGTTTTGGTGCGGTACCCATCTTTGCCGGTACATTGCTGATTTCGGCAATCGCCATGTTGGTGGCAGTACCGTTTGGACTGATGTCAGCTATTTACCTTGCAGAGTACGCAAGCCCGACCGCACGAGCGTGGATCAAACCACTGCTTGAAATACTGGCCGGTATACCAACGGTGGTTTACGGCTTTTTCGCCGCCCTTACGATGGCCCCACTGATGCGCAATGTCGGTGAAGCTATCGGACTGACCGTCGCATCAGAAAGCGCCCTGGCCGCCGGACTGGTCATGGGCATAATGATTATTCCTTTCGTTTCATCGCTGTCGGACGATGTCATTACCGCCGTCCCTCAGGCAATGCGTGACGGCTCACTGGGACTGGGCGCCACTAAATCCGAAACCATAAAAAATGTCGTGATACCCGCCGCCCTGCCCGGTATTGTCGGTGGTGTATTGCTGGCGGTGTCCAGAGCCATCGGTGAGACCATGATTGTGGTCATGGCTGCCGGGCTGGCCGCTAACCTCACCATTAACCCGCTGGAGGCAGTCACAACAGTAACGGTACAAATAGTTACCCTGCTTACCGGAGACCAGGCCTTCGACAGCCCCAAGACACTGGCTGCGTTTGCACTGGGCCTGTTACTTTTTATTACCACACTGATCCTGAACATCATCGCACTTCGTACCGTGCGTAAATATCGCGAGCAATACGAATGAGTAATTCTGAACCAACCGGCTCTGCGACTGAAAGATCAACCGCAATGAGAAATACATCTGAAATTGTAAAGGCAAGCGTCAAGAAACGTTACGCCCGCGAAACAAGGTTCAGGCTATTTGGTTTAATAGCCATTCTGGCAAGCCTGTCTTTTCTGGCGATGCTTATCATCACCATTTCAATCAAGGGTTATCCTGCGTTTACGCAAACCTTCATGCAGCTTGAAGTCATACTAGATGCAGACACTCTGGGCCTTGATGAAAACCCCGACGTCTCACAACTGTTGAAGGCAAATTATAGCGGTGCAATTAAAAAATCGCTGCTACAGACATTCCCTGACGTCAAAAAACGCAAAGATAAAAAAGCACTCTATAAATTGATCAGTAAAGGCGGTCAGTACGACCTGCAGAAAAAAGTAATTGCCGCCCCTGAATTAATAGGCCAGACCATGACCGTATGGCTGCCCGTCGGCGACGATGTTAACTCCTACATGAAAGGCATTGTCGACGTTAACCTGCCAGAGAAAAAACGCCGCTTCAAAGACAATCAGATAGGCTGGATAGAGTCCCTGAAATCCGACAATCGTATTTCACAGCGTTTCAACCGGACATTTTTCGAACGGGGTGACTCCCGTGAGCCGGAGATGGCGGGCATCAAGGGCGCCTTATTCGGCACCATGCTAACCCTGGTGGTAACGCTTGTCTTATCTTTTCCCATCGCTGTTGCCGCTGCGGTATACCTTGAAGAATTTGCACCAAGAAATCGCTGGACCGATCTGATCGAAGTCAATATCAACAACCTGGCAGCGGTTCCGTCTATTGTTTTCGGACTGTTAGGTCTGGCTGTGTTTATCAACTTCTTTCACCTGCCGCGCTCCGCGCCACTGGTCGGCGGGCTGGTGCTGTCACTGATGACGCTGCCGACAATTATCATATCAAGTCGCGCCGCCTTGAAATCTGTGCCACCTTCGATTCGAGACGCCGCGCTCGGCCTGGGCGCTTCGAAACTGCAGGTTGTTATTCATCACGTATTGCCACTGGCAATGCCCGGTATTCTGACCGGCACCATCATTGGTATGGCACAGGCACTGGGGGAGACTGCTCCGTTGTTAATGATCGGCATGGTGGCATTTATTGTCGATGTTCCTACTGCGGTGACAGACCCGGCAACGGTACTACCGGTGCAGATTTTTCAATGGGCCGACTTACCGGAAAAAGGATTCGTCGAAAAAACATCTGCCGCCATTATGGTACTACTGGCCTTCCTAATTCTAATGAATGCCGTCGCGGTCTATCTGCGAAGAAAATTCGAACGTAAATGGTAGGCTTTTAAAGCCGATCAGTTGCTAAAAATAATCTAACAAGATTGCCAACAATGAATTTAGATCAAGAACAACCGCAAGAACAAACCATTGAGGAAATTGTCGCAAGTCTAGGTGACACCGTCGGTGAAGCCAGAGTAGACAACCCTAAAATGACGTGCACCGGAGTCGATGTTTTCTATGCCGACAAACAAGCCATTTTCGGCGTTGATCTGGACATAGGAGCTAACGAAGTTCTGTCAATGATCGGACCATCGGGCTGTGGAAAATCAACCTTGCTGCGATGCCTTAACCGCATGAACGACACCATACCGATTTGCAAGGTTACCGGTCAGCTGACCCTTGATGGTGAAGACATCTACGGCAAACAAACCGACCCGGTCTTATTGCGTGCCAGGGTTGGCATGGTGTTCCAAAAACCCAACCCTTTTCCAAAATCCATTTATGAGAACGTCGCCTACGGTCCCAGGCTACATGGGCTAAGTCGAAACAAAGCCGACCTTGACGACATTGTTGTTACCAGCCTGCGCAAGGCCGGTATCTACAACGAGGTCAAAGACAGGCTTGATCAGCCCGGTACGGGCTTATCAGGGGGACAACAACAGCGCCTGTGCATCGCACGAACCATTGCCTGCAGCCCTGAAGTTATTCTGATGGACGAGCCTTGCTCAGCACTTGATCCGATTGCTACCGCTAAAATTGAAGAACTCATTGATGAGCTGCGTGAAAACTACTCCATTGCCATCGTCACACACTCAATGCAGCAAGCGGCACGAGTATCGCAACGAACTGCCTATTTTCATCTCGGCAAGCTGGTTGAAGTAGGTGACACCGACACCATCTTCACTAATCCCCGACACGAACTGACAGAAAACTATATCACCGGCCGTTTTGGCTAAACAGCCATATTACTCGGAGCAGAGTTGATGAAAAAATTTAACCCGGAAGGTCATACCACGCATCAGTTTGATATCGAACTCAACGATGTTAAGCACAAAGTCATGAACATGGGCGGGCTGGTTGAGTCGATGGTCGACAACGGACTGGAGGCACTGATCAACCTTGATGCAGAGCTTGGCAATCAGGTCAGTGAAGACGATCACCGCGCCAATCAGTTTGAACTCGATATCGATGAAGATTGCACGCGTATTCTGGCCAGAAGACAACCTGCCGCCAGCGACTTGCGGCTAGTGTTGACCATTATTAAAACGATATCTGATTTAGAGCGTATCGGAGACGAAGCAGAAAAGCTGGGCCGTATCAGCATCAAACTGGCTCGTGGACAGGACGAAGTACCCAGCTACCACAAAGATCTGCGCCACCTGGGAGAGCACGTAAAAATCATGCTGCGCGAGGCGCTTGATGCCTTTACCAGAATGGATGTCGAAGCCGCCTTTCGAACCGCTGCCAAAGACGAAGCGATCGACCAGGAATACGCTAACTTCTCACGCCTGATGATCTCTCATATGATGGAGAATCCCCGCTACGTCAGCCATGCACTGGACATGAGCTGGTGCGCACGATCACTCGAACGTATCGCGGATCATGCCTGCAATATTTGCGAGTATGTTATCTATCTGGTGGAAGGCAAAGATATTCGCCATGCAAACCTGGACGAAATGAGAAAGAAGCTGCTGTAGTTTTACTAAAGCAACTGCAAGCGCTAACGAAACAAAGCATCAGGCTTGCTTTCAGCGGCCTGAAAAAAACCGTCTGGCAACCAGCAACCAGCCCAACAATAAAACAACTGGCAATACCACTGAAATCAGTATGGCCATCCCCAGGCGTCCCTCCCCACCTGCTGAATAACCTAATACGGTATATACAGTTGCCAGTACCAGATTGGCGATAAGTACGGGTGGCCAGAACTGGCGGTATGACATTCGATACGCACCAGCTAAAAGCACAAATGCTTCAGCGAGTACCGGTAAACCACGCACCATCGCCAGCACCCAGGGGCCGAATTTATCCAGCCAGTCAGTGGTTGATTGAAGTTCACCCTCTGAACTTAGTTTCGCGACCAGTGGCATACCGAATCTGTGTCCCAGCCAGAAGCCGGCCAGACAAGCCAGATTCAATCCAGTCCAGCAGATAAACACGCCTTGCAATAGCCCGTAAACCGAACCCGCAAACGTGATCACCGCACTCGATGGCACCGGCAATAGAATGTCGGCGACAAGCGCTGCAATGATCGCAATAATACCGGCAATACCACCAAAACCGACTTTTTCAATAATGTTGTGTTGAAACCAGGCTTCGGATTGTTCTCCGAATAGCACAAACGGCACTATCGGTATCAGCATCACCGCCAGCAACACCAGGCTGCTGCGCATCAAACGGCCGGAGAAAACGGTGGTCTTTGTAGTCACAATATAGACTTCTGTACCTGCAGTCGGGCCATCTATTCTACAGAACAAAACAACACACAGCATTCTATTAGAAAGCCACACGCTGACTCATCACTTAACAAGTCATCAACCGACTCAAAAAGGTTTTCATATCAAAGGATTGCCAATGCAGTAACTACATTATGGGTACAGCATTTGATATATTAAACCACAATAAAACTCGCTAGATTTCAGGTATGGCAACACCTATATACGCTGCAATTCTCACCATTATATATGTCGCACTTAGCTTTCGTACGCTGTTGCTAAGACGTTCCCACGACATACCGATCGGCAGCGTCGGTGATCCGGTTCTCAAGCGCGCCGTCAGAGTGCACTCTAACTTTGCCGAGTACGTTCCGCTTGCCTTGATTTTGTTGTATCTACTCGAGACCCGCACCACCACAGACATGGGATTCCATGTTCTTGGCGTCTCCTTAATCATCGGACGTCTAACACATGCTTACGGCGTCAGCCAGCTAGATGAGGACTTTCGTTTCAGAGTATTTGGTATGGTCTTGACATTGGGCACCATGATATCGGCCGCCGCTCGAATTCTGGCAAGCTATGTGAGCTGAACCATCTGACTAGAATAATTTCCCCCTTTACAGCCAAACTCGGGGTTATCCTATCGCTACAGCGGCTATCTACTTCATAAAATAAGAGAACACTAATGATCGCTAAATTTCTTACCATAATCGCAGCAATTTTAGCGATATTCGGGCTGCTCTATCTCTTCAGTCCGCAAACACTTTCACAGCTCGCAGGAATCGAGGCAACGTCTGCCGGACTAACCGACATTAGAGCCACCTATGGTGGATTTCAAATCGGCTTTGCCTTGTTTTTGTTTTGGAGTAGTCGCAACGAACAGCGTCAAGGCAATGCGTTAATGGCCACTGCGTTAGTATTCGCAAGCGTCGGTCTGGGCAGGTTATACGGTATTATTGTCGATGGCGACGTATCGACTTTCAACTTGATTGGTCTGGCATTCGAAACAGTGCTCACCGCACTTTGCCTGACTTTTTACAACCGTATTGGAAAGGACGCCCGGTAGTCTGCGCGGCAGGCCCCGTACTTTCTTTACTTAGTGACTTTTCCGGGCATCTAGGGGTAATACTTTTCGTCGCAGCAGCCCCGGCTTTTCCTGCTCTTGAATTCTCGCGTCTACGACATTCACGTTGCGGATAAAGATCCCGGCTGCACATGCAACCGGGAAACGGCTGATAACTAAAGGGACCCTATCAGCCGGGCAACACAGGAAACACCACTCGCGCTAATGTGGTGCTAACACCGCATCTATCACGTGAATAATCCCATTGCTCGCGTTAACGTCCGTTACGATCACCTGGGCGTCATTGATAAACAGATTGCCATGCTTCAGAGACAAACTTACGTTGTCACCATTGGCCATCATCACGTGAGTTCCTGCAAGCCCAACAGCCGTCGCAGCATCCACAGCTGCTCCGCCAATCACGTGGTACAGCAAAATGTTTGACAAGGTATCGGGGTCTGCCAGCAAATCATCAATAGCATGCTGCCCAAGCACTGCAAATGCCTCGTCAGTGGGCGCAAATACAGTATAGGTTTCGCTGCCATCAGCCAGCGCGCTGTCCAGACCTGTGGCTTGCAAAGCGGCGACCAGAGTGTTGAAGTTACCGGCTGCAATCGCTGTATCGTAAATATTGTGCAGGTTTTCAACCGGGGGCACGTCAGCCGGTGGAATCAAGACCGAGTCAAGCACATGAATCACACCATTGCTGGCTGCTATATCCGTTGCAGTTACTACTGATTCGTTCAGTAACAGTTGTCCTTCGCTGAGTGACACAGCGACAGTGTCATCATTGGCCATCGTGACAGATGAACCGGCAAGACTGATCGCTGTAGTAGAGTCCACCACCTGATCAGCTACCACGTGGTACAGCAAAATATCCCTCAGAGTGTCGGGGTCTGCTAACAGTGCATCTATGGTGCTTTGACCCAGTTTGTTGAAGGCCTCATCTGTCGGTGCAAAAACCGTAAATTCGGCATTTTCATCAGCCAGTACTGCAACCAGATCTGTCGCTTCAAGGGCTGCCGCTAATGTATTAAAGCTACCCGCTTCAAGGGCTACTTCAATAAGGTTTTTACCTGCTTCCCCCGCAGTACCACCCCCTGTCCCGTCATCAGTTGACCCACCTCCGGTTGCACCGTCGCCTGAACCATCAGAATCAGAACCATCGTCCGAACCCTGTTCGCTTGTATCAGTCGGTGGCAGCAGCACTTTATTTATGACGTGAATTGTTCCGTTGGTTGCCGCAACATCGGCAACCACGACTTCTGCGGCGTTGATAAACAGCTTCGAATCGCTAAGGGAAATTTGCAGTGGATCAGTGTTTGCCGCATCTACAGACCCACCCGCCAGTGAGATTGCAGTAGCGCTGTCAACATTCTGATCAGCCAGCACGTGATACAGCAGAATATCAGTCAGCGTGTCAGGATCTGCCAGCAACGCATCGATGGTTTCCTGCCCAAGCTCGGCAAATGCCGCGTCATTTGGCGCAAAAACCGTAAATATCCGGGTTTCGTCTGTCAGTACCGCATCAAGCCCCGTCGCACTCAACGCCGCTGCCAGGGTATTAAAGGTGCCTGCATCCACGGCGGTCTGAACCAGATTGCCGGTTGCATCAGGGTTGATTGCCGGTGCCTGGTTTCCACCAACAACCACTCCGTCCCCATCGCATGCGGCTACGGTGACCGCGGTAAGTGCCAGAAACAAGGCATGTCTAACTATTTTCATCTGAGTGTCCTTTGAGTAAATTTAACCAACAATTAGAAACCGGCTAACCGTTTTCCACGCGAAAAGGTTATTCCTGCACCGGTGAATAGCGTGTGATCAATAAAAAACGCTCATTCACACGCTGTTCACATCCACCCCTGATTGACTCCATTCACACCTTCGTCACGATGTTTCGGGTAGCGTTAGGCCACAATCAACCTTTTAAACTTGAGAAGTTCATCACATGAATTCTCCCATTGAACCGCGCGTGCAGTCGCGATTGCTGCGTGTCTTTGTACTCCAGCTCGCCCTGATCAGCTTCGCTACCGTTGCAGGAGTAACTGCAGCCAGCTTAGTGGCTGAAAGAATTCTGGTTAAACAGGCGCTAAGTGGTGAAGCAGAATACTTCTGGAAACAGCGCGCGCAGGATGCAAATTTTCCAGTCCCCAGCACTCTTAATTTGCAGGGGTATCTCGATAGTGATGGTAATTGCCCGGAAGAACTAAAAAATCTGCCGGTCGGACAACAACGCGTGCAATTCCGCGGCGATGAACTCATCGCATACAACAGCAAGAAAGACGGTCAGAGCCTGGTGCTGCTTTTTCAGGATGAGACCGTATCGAATCTAGGCTTGTTATTCGGCGTGGTACCACTGACACTGGTGCTGCTGGTGATGTATGCGCTGGCCTACCTCACCTATGTACTATCAAAAAAAGCGGTGTCCCCTATTGCTAAACTGGCGGGAATCATTGAGCGTTTTGATTTCAACTCCCGTGATGCCACCGAACTTGATCTAAGTACTTTCACCGGACAGCACAACTCTGAAACCCTGATACTGGCAGATGCGCTAAATCACTTTATTGCCCGAACCAACCAGTCACTTGAACGCGAACGCAATTTCGCACGTTACGCGTCTCATGAACTAAGGACACCACTTGCCGTCATTGATGGATCGGTGTCGTCGTTAGCGCTGCTCGACCTGCAAGGTGCCCCCGCACGCGCCGTGGCGAGAATCGAACGCGCCAGTAAACACATGCTCGATATGATCAGCACCTTACTATTGCTTGCACGTGATAAACGCACAGAGGATTCAACGATGCTGATCAATGTGAATGACATGGTTGATGATCTGGTTAGCGAACTGCCAGACATCATAGAAATGAATGGCATTAGCATCAGTACTCACCACCACGATGATCTGTTAGTCACCGCCAATGACGCCACAATTCGCATTGTTATCGGAAACATCCTGAGAAACGCCTGCCTATACACCGTTAACGGGGCGGTTGACATCTATTGCACAGCTTCACAGATCACAGTAAGCGATAATGGTCCCGGTCTTACTGCTGACGAGCAACGACGAATATTCGAGCCGTTTTTTAGAATCGACGACAGTAACAACAGCAAAGGTACAGGCCTGGGGCTGGCACTAGTCAAAACTACGTGTGACAACTACGGGTGGGTAATCTCGGTTAATAGCACGGTCGGCAGTGGATCAAATTTCACGATCAGATTCAATAATCCGGTAACCCGACCCGGCAACAGTGTGCAGCAATGACACAGCAAAAGGTTTATCTACTGTTTTACGCAGCTTATATATCTGGCTTCTCAATGTGTCGCTGGCCGGAGGATTATCACCCCACAGTTCGGATTCAATTTCCTCACGCGTGACTACATTCGGCATACGTTTCATTAAAATACTTAGTATTTGAAACCCGGCCGGTGTCAGCGACAACAGTTGCCCGGCACGCCTTACCTCACGAGTGCCCGAATCCAGTACCAGATCCGCAACGGTGAGAGTCTCGTTGGTTACCTTACCGCGATGACGACGGCTTAGTGATTTTATTCGAGCCACAAGCTCCGGCAGGTCAAAAGGTTTAACGACATAATCATCTGCACCAGCCTCAAACCCTTTGAGCTTGTCGCCCAGCTCGTCTCTGGCAGTCATCATGATAACCGGCGTACTGTTGTTGTCAGCCACACGAATCTCTTTACAAAGGGTATAGCCATCCATACCGGGCAACATGATATCGAGCACAATGACATCAAAACGGCTCTGACGCGCCAGATGCAGCCCTGTCATTCCATCTGCAGCGAAGTCGACAACTGCACCCATGGACTCCAGAAAATCGGTGACTGTCTCCGCCAGATCCTGATGATCCTCGACCAGCAGGATGCGTAAATTTTCGAGTGGTTGCATAGTCTATAGTAAATAGGTATCTGCTGCCTACATTACCCTAAATTGCGATTACAATATTTTATATCTTTAAACCGAAAATGCTAATTTCAGTTGCTTTTAACAATTTCAACACCCAACGATCAGAGCAGGCTCTAGAACCAAATCAAAGCCACTCACACGCCAACATCAACGGGAGACAGCACTGCTCACTATTTGTATCTCTACCTGAGGCTATAGTAAGGTTGGCGACATTCTTTTTACCAGACAGGAACACCAACAGTGTCATACGATAACGACAATATATTCGCCAAAATAATGCGCAATGAAATTCCTTCAGAAAAAGTCTATGAAGATGACCACACACTGGTGATCATGGACATCATGCCGCGCGCAGACGGCCATGTACTGGTTATTCCAAAGACCCCTGCCCGCAACATGCTCGATGCCTCGGCAACACAATTGTCAGCTTGTCTGGCCACTGTACAAAAGATCAGCCATGCCGCGCTAAAAGCCTTCGATGCCGACGGCATCACCCTGCAACAATTCAATGAAGCAGCAGGCGGTCAGGAGGTTTTTCATTTGCACTTTCACGTGCTGCCGCGCCAAACCGGTGACAAGCTTCGTCCGCCGGGTAACATGGAGGACGCTGAAATAATCGCAGCCAACGCCGCCAAAATCCGCCAGGCGCTTGGATAAGCGATCTATCCAATCGCCGTTTATCGGACCAGCCAATTAGTGAATCGATAGTGAGTCCGGCTGATACTCAGTAGTCTGCTGCATTGGACCCCAGCCCAGGTCATTCTTGATTCGATTACACACGTTAGCCTCCCAACGGGGATCAAAGCCTTGAACTGCTTTGCTCAGGCTGTGCCCTTGAATCAAGCCTACGCCGATATCATTAACAAGCTCATGAAGGCTGAGCTTACTATGAATATCAACGCCTTCAAGTATGACTGACGTGCCCTGTGCTTTCTGGCTTTCAATCAAATACCTGATCAGAGTGTCCGCCATTCGCGTATCAAAAGAGAGGATATCCCGGTCAATTTTTACGTAGTGTGGTTTTAAACTGTCAAGCCGTGACAATGATGCGTTACCCACGCCAAAGTCGTCAATCGCAAACCTGACACCGGTTAACTGCCCTAACTGGCGAACGATATCGCGATATTCTTCAAGCTGTTGCCGCGCTTCAGTCTGGAATTCAGGCGATACCACCGTTTTTTCTGAGACCTCCATAATCAAATGATGCCCACTTAACGGCGCACTGCGTCCGATAACTTCATACAGCAATTCCCGGTACGCAGGCGATCGCAGTGTTGCAGGATAAACGTTTAGCGATAACGGCTTTATACCCTGCACATTATTCTCAAAACCGCGAATCTGATCACTGTAGGCAGAAATTGTAGTTTCCAGCAGCGTTGAATCCAACTCTGACTGAAATCCCATACCCCACAAGCTTGCCGAGTTAAAAATATCTACCGGTGCCGCATTTGATTCAAGATGTTCTCGTGCAAGTGCTTCATAGGCAAATATATCTACCTCTTGTTTTTTTCGATCAAAGCGGAACATTGGTTCAAAATGAACGTTCAATCCACTTAATTGATTTCTAAAAATACGACGTCTGTCTTCATACATATCATTACTGACAAAACGATAGGTTTGTTTCATCACATCGTAAACACGCGCCTTAAGTTTTTCGAACGATTCAAAGCTGGCCCAGGCCAGTGCATCGTGAAGTGTATTTATAACGGTGCTTAAGACTTCGGTTAACGGAAATCGATTAAACCCATCTCGCGTGGCCACAAATACGCCACAGTTAGGCAAACGCTCATTAACCACCACCATCGTCTCATACGAACTCCCGGCTGCCGGGGCTAACTGCGGTAAAAAATTCTGTAACCGCAGTGATTGTTTATTCGATCTTTCAGAATAGCCCGCCAGCGCTTCTTCCAACACACCGTGCACCACTGATGCCGGACAATCGTGCAGGGGTTTGTTTGAATCTGCCTCATACAAATGAAGATCACCATTCTTACTGCGAAAATAGCAATAGACCATCTCCGCGCCCAGCACTTGTCGCAATGCTTCGGAGAAGACGTTTAGATTGCGTTTACGATTGTTCATTCGCATCACCTGCAAACGCGCAATCAATTGTTCAACGAAATCATCATAGGCGCTCATGTGGCAAGGCAGCGGGTCTACCGACTCGGCTATCTGGGTAATATCGGCGACTCGATCGATCAGACACCCGGAGGATTCGGGAGCAACCTTTTCTTTGCCGGACTGCAGAAAACCTTTCACTTGCGCAAGTATCTCGGCCACATTAGCTTCTGACAGCGTTGGACTGTTAGCCACTGGCTGCTGAGCCATCAATGGCGTTAAAAAAGCCAGACTGGACTGCTCGAAGTTCACGGTTTCTCCAACAATGACCGGTACGATCAATGCCTCACCGGACATTGCTCGACGCAACGCAATAAAAGCGGCTTGCGCCGCCCCGGGTTGCTGCAAATGCTCCTGATCGATCAGAAAAATAAACAGATTGGTTCGCTTGTCTGCTGTTACTGGCAAATCCGTGACACTTTGAAAACTGCAGGAGCCCAGAAGACCATTTGCCATCAACTCGTTCAATGCGGGTTCGACTAACCCACGGTCAACAATACTGTCACCAGACCCAAAGACAACTGCATTGGCACATTGTGTATAAACCGGGGAATCGATCATCTTTTGTTCTACCGCCCACTTAACTAAATTATTTTATTATTATTGTTATTTGTTCTCTGCAGTTCGCTGACACTCGAATCGACGCAACGCTGCGAGAACCTATATGTATCATAACTGGAACACTCTTCACCACTGAGTCTTACAACACGAACTTAAAGTAAAACCTCACAATAGGGCGTAAGTGGTAGATAAATATTCAGTTCTAAGAATTACAATCTACATTACACGTTCGAAACTTCATCATATTTCACTGATTCATTTTTGAAACAAGTATCTTTTATTTATCAATGATTTAGCAATCGAGGCCGGAATTTCGCCCAAACAAGTTGTTTTGTCTACTTTTATCGCTTAGTTGCTCCACGGCCGCCAAAAGCATCGGGAGGAAAGCAAAATTGCCGAAACCGGCGAAGGCCATCATACTCGGATGAGCGCCCTGTCGGGCAGCACCAACCCGGAGATCTTTTTATAGTGAGTAAGCATGAATTCAATATCGCCGTATTTGACGGAGACGGTATTGGCCCCGAAATTATGGCGCCCACACTTGACTTGCTTGATCATGTTGCCGCCGGGCATGGTGAGTTTTCCCTGAACTACACCCATTTACCGGCTGGCGCTTTGCACTATGAGAAGACAGGTGAGTCTCTTCCCGCAGAATCTATTACCGCCGCCAGACAAAGCCACGCCATATTATTATCCGCAATGGGACTTCCCCATATAAGGAAACCGGATGGCACCGAGATAGTGCCTCAAATCGATCTGCGAATAGAATTAGGTCTGTTCGCCGGAGTACGCCCGGTATTCACTTTCAAAAACGGCCCTCAGGTGCTATCCGATGAAAGGGCGGCAACTCTGGATTTTGTGCTTATCAGAGAATCAATCGAAGGCATGTTTGCTCACAAGGATGAAGGACAGGTTGTTGATAACGAATACGCCACCGAAACGTTACGCATCACGCGGGAAGTGTCTGAACAGTTGTTTGACTTCAGCTTCAAGCTGGCCCGATCAAGAGCACGCAAGCTAAAACGACCGGGTAAGCTGATGTGTGTTGACAAAGCCAACGTGTTTCGTTCTTTCTGGTTCTTTCGCGAAATATTCAATGAACGCGCAGCACAGTTTCCCGATATTGAAACCTCAGCAATGTATGTAGATGCGGTAGCGATGAAAATGGTGCAAAGCCCGTGGGACCTTGATGTGATGGTGACAGAAAATATGTTTGGTGACATTCTGTCCGACCTGGGCGCAGGAATCATGGGTAGCCTGGGACTGGCACCGTCCGCTGATATAGGTGCAAATAATGCGGTGTTCCAACCCTGCCACGGCAGCGCACCGGATATCGCAGGTCAGGGTGTTGCCAATCCACTGGCGATGATTCTATCCGCATCAATGATGCTTGAATATCTGAGTGAAAAATTTAATTGTCCACAAGCCGATGTGGCCGGAGTGGCACTGAAAGAAGCAGCATTAAAAGCAGCAGCACAGGAATCCGGCCGTGGTCGCGATGTCGGCGGTAAAGCTGACACAGAATCAATTATTAGAACCGTTCGGGACTACCTGGCGTAAGCCACTACTTATTGTTAACAAAGACGATTATCGATGACTAAACCTCTGCAAGTCATAGCCATAGGCGGAGGTTACTTCGCACAGTTTCAGCTGGAGGCCTGGCATCGGCTGCCACAGGTAAGGCTGGCGGCTATCGCAGACCGGGACGCCGACAAACGTGCAGCACTTAAAACACAGTACCCGGACGCACTGATAAGCGATTCACTTGCCAGCGCTGCCCAACAAATAGACGCAGATATTGTCGATATTATTACCCCGTCAACGACGCATCAGTCTCAAGTTTATAAAGCGCTCAAGCTCTGTCCAAACGCCGCAATCATTTGCCAGAAACCATTTTGTGGTTCTATCGATGTAGCGCAGGAGGTAACACTCAAAGCAGCAAACCTGGGTCGGACACTGCTGGTGCATGAAAATTTTCGCTTCCAGCCCTGGTACCGGGTGATAAAGTCATTGTTGTGCAACAATGATCTTGGTCAGGTACTACAGGCAAGCTTTCGTTTGCGTCCCGGCGACGGTCAGGGCGCTAATGCCTACCTCGACAGGCAACCCTACTTTCAAAAAATGCCTCGATTTCTAATACACGAAACAGGCATTCACTGGGTGGATGTGTTTCGCTACTTATTCGGTGAACCACAAGCGCTGACCGCCGAACTGAGAAGAATAAACCCGCATATCGCCGGTGAAGACGCCGGACATTTTATTTTTCACTACGACAACGGCTTACGCGTACAGTTTGATGGCAACCGTCATATCGATCACCCGGCCGGCAATACCCGACACACCATGGGTGAGATGTTAATCGAAGGAACACAGGCAACACTCTCCCTGAATGGTGAGGGTGAGATCCGGCTACGCCACTTCGGCCAGACCAAATCTACAAAATTAGATTATGAAATGCCATCGACTGGTTTCGGTGCAGACTGCGTATATCAATTACAAGCACATGTTGTTAGTCATCTGCTCAAGGGCTCGGTATTGCAAAATACAGCAAGTGACTACCTTAAGAATATGCAACTGGAAGAATATATTTATCAAGCCGCCAAATCACAGTCACTAGTGAATGTGCAACAAGGATAAAAGCATGTCTGATCACTGGGAAATTTACGCCCTGAAATACGCAGATCACACCGACCGTATACGTGGCGAATCATTTATATTCGACCCCAACCATGATGCACCTCTTGCACTTGACTACTACATCTGGCTGTTAAGAAACGGCGACAGAACGATTCTGGTCGATACCGGTTTTGACTCCAAAGAAAGTATCGTCAGAGGCCGCACTCTGCTGGAAGAACCGGCAAACCTTTTAAAACGCTTTGGTGTCGCCCCTGACACTATTGATACCGTCATCATTACGCACATGCACTACGATCACGCCGGTTCGCTTGCAGATTTCAGTCACGCCACATTTCATCTGCAGGAACAAGAGATGAGCTATGCAACCGGCCCCTGTATGTGTCACGACACTCTGCGAAAACCCTATACCGGTGACCATGTATGCACGATGGTCAAACAGTTGTTTGCCGGCCGGCTTGAATTTCACAATGGCCCGGGTCTGGTAGCACCCGGTGTGGAGGTTCATTTAGTTGGCGGTCACAGTCGCGGTTTACAATGCGTCAGAGTGATGACCGACCGGGGCTGGGTGGTACTGGCATCTGATGCGAGCCACTACTACGAGCATTTTCTAACCGGGAAACCATTCCCTATCGTGGTTGATGTGGAAGACATGCTGCAGGGATTTAAAACCATCCAGACACTGGCTCAGTCAGTCAATCACGTCATCCCCGGTCATGACCCGCTAGTCAGACAGTATTATCCAGCGGCATTCAATGACGATGACACTATCATCCGGCTGGACCTGCCACCTGTCACCAACCATTAATCGCACAAATAAAAAAGCCCGCATTAGCGGGCTTTCTTATATTGGCGGAGAGAGAGGGATTCGAACCCTCGAAACGTTTAACCGTTTACACACTTTCCAGGCGTGCTCCTTCAGCCACTCGGACACCTCTCCGGAACTTTAAAATTGTTCCTCGCCTGTCTGCCGTGACGGCACACAAAGCGTTTACTACTCGCTAATTTCCGCCAGTTCCTTTCGGAGTATAGATTGGCGATGGAAACGCGGATACATTGCTTGGCACATCTGCGATTTTCGGCGTACCGCGTTTTTCAACCTCATCAATGCGGATCACCGCGTGCATCGGGATGATAGTCTGCGTGACACCTTCAAACTCGCTTTTCAGCTTTTCTTCTGACGGATCAACCACGACGGTGGTGTGTTCGTCAAACATCAGGCCTTCCAGCACAACAAAACCGTACAACTCACCCTGAAACACATCAGCGGCATAAAGTTCGTATATTTTATCCTGATTGATAAAACGTACTCTATATACATGTTCTTTAGACATTAAACGCTGACATATGGGTGGTGGATAAATAATGGAAGAAGGTGGTTAGCGATGACAGCCGCCCTTTAGCAACTGCCGAACTATAGCACAAACAGCCTATCTGTGAAGTGCTGCGGGGCGCTTGTTATCAGCCATTTTTGAACAAACCAGCCGCTTTCTGATGCCAGACTTGAGATCCCTGCTGACAAATGTTGCAGGCAGTGTACTGTCGACTCATCTGTAGCTTTGCACGTTGCGGTGCACTAGCGTCTTCCGGGGGATCGCCTGCCTTTCGGCCCCGGCTTTCCACGACCCCGACCGACTGAGTCATGTACCAGCCGCAACTGCGTTTCACCTCTTATGGACAATCCGGCCAGGCTTTGCAAATGGGTCACCAGACCTTCGTCGACATCAATAAATTTTCCTGCGCGCACATAGCCAGGTAATTCAACAGGGCCATAACGCACACGGATAAGCCTGCTGACCTGATAACCCAATGCCATCCACAAACGCCGCACTTCACGGTTGCGCCCTTCACTTAATACCACCCGGTACCATTGATTATTGTCCGTACCACCATCAAACCAGCAACGCTGAAATCGGGCCGGACCGTCTTCAAGCTCGACACCATCATGCAGTTTTCTAAGGTCTTCATCGCTGACCGGGCCACGAATCCGGCACGCGTACTCACGCTCAACCTCAGAGGATGGATGCATTAGCCCATGTGCCAGATCGCCGTTGTCAGTAAACAACAACAGACCACTGGTATTGATGTCCAGTCGGCCCACAGCTACCCAGCGGGACTCTTTGAGTCTGGGCAAATGCTCAAATACAGTCGGTCGATTCTGTTCATCAGCGCGAGTGGTCACTCTGCCTTCCGGCTTGTGATAAGCGATCAGTCTGAAATCACGTCTGGCTGACATCACCACCCGGTATCGCCGGTCTGCGTAGCGAATTTTATCCCCGGATGCTGCTTTGTCGCCCAAAACCGCTACGCGACCGTTGATGATTAACGAACCCGCTGCAATATCTGCCTCGAGCTTACGGCGTGAGCCAAGTCCGGCACGGGCCAGTAGTTTTTGTAATCGTTCAGCCATCGCAAATGGGACACTTAATAATTGGAGGAGAGACCGGTGATTGTCTCACAAGCCTTATCTTACAACACGGCAGAATGATACGATAATGATCGACACACAATACGAGTACATCTAAATGACCGACTCTACAGAGTTTAAGGCCCTCAATATTGCCGTGCTTACTGTATCAGACAGTCGAACCGAGTCAGACGACAAATCCGGAAAACTACTCAAGAAAGAACTCACCGGATCCGGCCACAACTGCGTTGACAAGGCCATAGTCAAAGACGACAAATACCAGATACGCGCGCGGATAAGCGCATGGATTGCCAATCCGGAAATCGACGTTGTGCTCAGCACCGGCGGCACCGGTGTTACCGGCCGGGACGGCACACCGGAAGCAGTATCACCACTGTTAGATAAAGAGATCGAGGGCTTTGGCGAAATGTTCAGAGTGCTTTCTTATGAAGACATCAAAACATCTACTCTCCAGTCACGGGCACTGGCTGGTGTTGCCAACGCCACTTATATTTTTGTTATGCCGGGGTCACCATCTGCGTGTAAAACAGCGTGGACCAGACTTATCAGCGAACAACTGGATAATCGCACCCGGCCGTGCAACCTGGTTATGTTAATGCCACGCCTGCTTGAAACCTGATTCGCGACTAACACAATTATTTAGCACCAGGGCTAGATATCAACCCGCCTGTTCAACCGGCCATCACCAGTTTTTAGCTTCCTTGATCAATTCATAGGCAGCTTTGATGTGTTGGGTTTTTTCTGTCGCGAGCTTGATCATCTCCGGTGGCAATCCCTTTGCCACTAACTTATCAGGATGATGCTGACTCATCATTTTGCGGTAGGAGCGCTTAACTTCGTCTTTGCCTGCACTGCGCTCTACCCCCAACAACTGATAGGCATCTTTCAACGGCATTGCCGGTGATCTGCCAGCGCTGCGA
>CAKZVB010000093.1 GCA_937922015.1 uncultured Granulosicoccaceae bacterium | reverse complement strand
CTTAAGAATCAGCGACCAGGGTTTCTTTAAATTGTTGTGTAATCGAAGTAGAACTGCGTCGTGCTTAAAGACACTGAGAACCTCTGCTTCATGCATAGGTAGTCCTGCAAGCGGAGGGGCAAGCACCACGCTGCTGGTTTTTGCCATTAAGTCTTCGATCTCTTTTTTATGGGTAGTAAATTCGTCGGCTGTGTCAAACGCGAACACAATGAATTCGATGTCGTCGGGATGGCCGGTAAGGTGTGTCGCAGCTACTCGTCGCATTTCATAGTTGTGACCTGCGACAGCGGTATGTGTTTTTCGAACGTAGCCCATCACCTTGAAGCCCAGGTAGCTGTCGCTTTCCAGTGCAGCCGCAGCTCGTCTGGCGTTGTCTCCGTCTCCAATAACAACAGCGTTCCGAAACCAGTTGCCGCTCCTAATCAGTATTTTAGTGCTGATAACTCTGAAAACAGGCAAGACAACAATGAGTAACAACCAGAAAGAAACCAGCCATGGCCGGGAGAAGTCCTCTTTCGTTGCGAACAATGCCACGGTTGTTGCTGCCACAGCGTAGGCGACCGCCTGAGTGGCTTCAGTAACCTGAGACCAGAATAACTTTCCTCGTGAATAGTGGCCTCCTGTTGTATTGGAAATCAGCAGTATGGTGGTAGTAATCAACAGAATCAGTGCGATATAGCCGATATCGGAGGTTGTGACTGGGATAAAACTTTTGCGCTCAGAGACGTTGTAGAACCTGAAGATTCCCGCGGCCACCCAGCCAAGTCCGAGTGAGGCCAGAATCGCCAGTATGTCACCGCTGAGAAGCGTGAGGCTCCTGAAGTTAAATTTGCTGGTGCTGCCAAGGCTATGGAGCAAGTGGGTAAATCCGAATGCAGACGTACGCGCAGGCTTCTCATCAACTACCAGGGGACCAGCAGTAGCTGTTCTCATATTATTATTGTTCTCAAGCATTAAAATAGGTTGGTCCATCAATATGCCGCTCTCCGGGGCTATTTTCAGCCTAAAACGTTCAGGGGGGAAGTTACGCGTCCTGACATTATAAGTCAATTATTTTTTTATATTGTTGTTTTTGTTGGATATTTTATTTTAGCGTGTGCGTGTGTTGCACGATTTTACAGCTTATTGATAATACCCAACTGACACTGTTCACATTTTAGACTGCATTTTGAGATAATGCTTGAGTTATGTCCGATACCTTGTTCGTTTTGCTCTATGCCATGAGTGGTGTACTTAGCATCCCAAACAGCAAACAAGGGGAGTTAATGCTGCTTTCAGTTGCACTGCTTGAGAACTAAAACTTGCGTTCGCTCATCTTGAGTGTGTCTGCTATTGTTTGATTGCAGGTCGTCTATTTGTGAGCGAGCCAGATTCCTTAGCTGGTGAGGAAGCGAGTGCCAATCTTTAGTATTAAAAGGCTTTGGTGTTCGACATCCGGAAATGCCCGATGGCAATTCACTTGCGTCAGTAGTCCGGTGCCGGGCTTGTTAGCAACAAAGCCTTCAACAATCCACTTGTTGGACTATTATTTAATATCTATCTAGTTCGGAAATATAATAATGGGCAAGCTGCTTGTCACGGGTGCTGCAGGATTTATTGGAGCCAACTTTGTCCAATACTGGATTCAAAACCATCCTGAAGACTCAATCGTTGCGTTGGACGCACTCACCTATGCAGGTAATCGTGTAAGTCTGGATCCGTTGAAAGACAGCCAGCAGTTTTCATTTGTCCATGGCAATATTTGTGACCAGCCTTTGATCGAAAATCTACTCAGAGAGCAAAAGGTCGATACAATCGTGCATTTTGCGGCTGAATCTCATGTCGATCGGTCAATCAGTGGTCCCGATGTATTTATAGATACCAATATAATCGGTACGCATAGCCTGTTGAAAGCGGCTAGAAAAGTGTGGCTGGATGAAAAAACCGTACCGGTACATCGGTTTCATCACGTCTCTACAGACGAAGTCTATGGAGCTCTGGGGCCGAATGATCCGGCGTTTAGTGAAACTACCCAGTACGCCCCGAATAGCCCGTACTCTGCCAGTAAGGCAGCGTCAGATCATTTAGTTCGTGCGTATCTGCACACCTATGGCCTGCAGGTCACCACCAGCAACTGCTCAAATAACTATGGGCCTTATCACTTTCCCGAGAAACTGATTCCGCTGATTATTACCAACATCCTGCATAGTGAGCCCCTGCCGGTATACGGTGATGGCCAACAGATACGAGATTGGTTGTACGTGGTCGATCACGCCCGGGGAATAGACAAGGTGCTGAAACAAGGTGTGGTAGGTGAGACTTACAACATCGGCGGCATAAACGAATGGGCTAACATTGATATTGTCAATTTACTCTGTGCTGAGCTCGACAAAAGACTCGACTCAAGCCGGGAGCTGCAAAAGCGTTATCCGTTATGCCCGGTTGCAAACGGCGGTAGCAGCCAGGATCTCATTACCTATGTTGAGGACAGGCAAGGGCATGACCGTCGCTACGCGATTAATCCTGACAAAGCTAATAATGAATTGGGTTACCAGCCGGTAGAAACATTCGAAACAGGTATAGCAAAAACAATCGACTGGTTTTTGGAAAACCCGGGGTGGTGGGGTCCGCTGAGATCCGCCAGCGAAGGTTAGGGCTGTTGAAAGCTTTCGGTCGTCGGGATTTCCAGGATTGCGGTTCTCGATCACGTTTGCTTATTGGATCGTCGATCGAAAACACCGTGGTAGTTTTTAAATTCTGAGACGTATTCAAAAGGCGTGTGCTGATTCGGTTTCCGCTTTTAAATGGCTGGTATCAGGCCGTTTTTGTGTTAGCGCCAATAACGTGTGGCTGACGTGGATACCGAAGTGCTGCAAATTTAAGATATTTAGAAAAGCCGCAGGCGTACTGTCTATTGTTGATTTCAGCAAGGTATCTGCAGGCCAGAGTATTAAATGATTATTCTGTGTGTTGAGAAAAACAACTACGAAAATTAACCGTAATCTTCACCAAAAATGAGTGCAATCTTTTGAAGGTAATAGATACAACAATTCCCGATGTTAAAATCATTGAACCGGCAGTATATGGTGATGAAAGAGGGTTTTTTATGGAGTCCTGGAGTCGTGGCAAGTTTGCAGAATCCGGGCTTCCCGTGGAATTTGTTCAGGACAATCACAGTCGCTCTTCACAGGGTATCCTGAGGGGCTTGCACTATCAGACAGAACATACCCAGGGAAAGCTTGTGCGTGTCACTGCGGGTGCGGTATTTGATGTTGCGGTGGATCTACGCAAATCTTCCGCGACCTTCGGGCGCTGGGTGGGGGTGGAGCTTAGTGATTCAAATCATCGCATGTTATGGGTGCCGCCATACTTCGCCCATGGCTTTTATGTGCTCACCAAAAGCGCAGATTTTCTATACAAATGTACAGACTTGTACGATCCCGGACACGAGGTATCCCTGAAGTGGGATGACCCTGAAATCGGGGTGGAATGGCCGTTGATTGATGGCGCACAGCCGGCGCTTTCAGAAAAAGACAAAGCAGGACTACCCTTCAACAAAGCCCCGCATTTCTAGAACTGGATCATACGTAGATTGAAAAAAATATTAATAACAGGTGCTGATGGGCAGGTTGGATGCTCGCTAAGTGCGAACGCACCCATCGGGTTTCAAGCCATCGCCGCCAATCGATCTGTTTTGGACATAACTGACCCGGAGGCGGTTTTGCTCTGGGTGGCTGAAAACAATATAAGTGGAATTATTAATGCTGCGGCCTACACCGCTGTAGATCGGGCTGAAGAAGAGTCATCTCAGGCGTTTCGTGTAAACGCAGATGGCCCGAAAAATCTTGCCCGGGCAGCCCGCGAGGCGGAAATTCCTTTGGTTCATATTTCCACGGATTTTGTCTTTGATGGCCGAAAAGGGTCGCCCTATGAACCCACTGACCCGGTGAGCCCTGTTTCTGTCTATGGTGAATCAAAAGCGCGGGGAGAGGTGTTCGTCAGCGAGGTCCATCCGGATAGTGCCATTATTCGCACGTCCTGGGTTTACAGCAAAGGGTACCCCAACTTTATGTCGACCATGCTTCGCTTAATGAAAGAAAAAGAAAAACTGAGCGTGGTAGCTGATCAGATCGGGACGCCAACCTTTGCAGAACCACTGGCTTTGACCTGCTGGAACGCCCTGCAAAATGAGCTGAGTGGTATATTTCATTGGTCAGATGCAGGTGTCGCGAGCTGGTACGACTTCGCAGTGGCTATTCAGGAAGAAGGGCTGCACGCTGGACTTCTGGAAAGACCAATTCCAATTTCACCGATTCGAACTATTGACTATCCAACTCCAGCGGCCAGACCACCGTATTCAGTGCTCGATAAAACAGCAAGTTGGCAAGCATTTGACTGCCCTTCGGTGCATTGGAGAGAGGCATTGCGTGAGGTTCTCAAGAGTTGAGGTCCGCATCAGCTCAATGTTAAGAAGGAATCTGTGAATGAGCAAAAATTAATTGATAATTTACCAGCAAGCGGTTAGGGTTTCAGAATGGTGTAATGACACTAAAAGCCCGGCGCGAGCATTTATCCTAAAGTTTTGAACAATATTTGTAAGAATTGAGATACGTTTCGTCCTATATAGATTACAAAATAGTGATCAAATAACGCATAATTAGGGATAAATGGACGCGGAAATCGGAAAATCGCTGTCTGTTTCGACAACTTTCATCGGGACCCCAATGCAGAAATCAATTTACCTAAAACGCCTTCCCTTGCATCTGTATCGATCTATCGCCGCGTCTTTGCTTTTGTACGGACCTTTGGTTCAAGCGGTAGAGCCTCGGGTTTATCAACTTGGAGACGGAGGGGCGATAGCACCTCACCTGAGCATTGAAATTGGAACTGATAGTAATGTTCTGCGCAGAAATGATGGCTCTGACTCATCCAGCTACGTGCGACTGGAGCCCAGTTTCGACTATATTGTTCAACAGCGAAACAATCGTTTGACACTGGGCTACGAAGGAGACTATTACCTTTATGGGGAAGATTATTGTATCGAACCCCGTGATGTGGATTGTCCTAACGGGTCGCCGCAGTTTGATAAGGCCAGTTATCAAGATCACATTTTTAGCGCTAATGGTTTCCTGGAGATAAGCAGGCAGTTGCGGGCAACGCTTGTGCTCAGTCAGTCCTTGTTAAATCAGCCAGCTGGAACCGGATTAAGTGTTAATGATGGTGCGTTGCAGTCTTTAACCGAACCAGATTCGTACACCAACTCGAACGTTCGGGCAGAGTTGTCATACGGTGCACCGCAGGCGCGTGGGGAATTGCGATTTGGTGTGACTCACTTGAATAAAAAATATGGTGAAGAAACAAGAAATTTTGAAGCATTGAGTGAGCAATCGATTGGACCCAGTGCGGCGATATTGTATCGGGTAGGTAACAGGACACAATTGCTGGCAGGCCTTTCCACGTCGGATGTTACCGGTGGTAACTCTGAGCGTGCCATTACTCGCCAGTTCATAGGGGTGGAAATTGACGCATCAGCAATAACATCCGGGGCTTTTCAGTTAAAGAATGTCAGAGAGAATTTTGCCGGTAATCAAACTGATTTGGAATACGTCGGGTGGGATGTAGAGCTTAGCTGGAAGCCCAGGCGATACTCCACCGTGACCGTCGGTGGTGGGCGTGAGACCAGTCGGGGATTGTTCAATTTAGATGATCCGGCGCTAGCTACATTTACCACTCCTGACCTGGGATTGACCACTGATATTGAGGTAGATTGGGTGCACTTCTGGAAGGAACGGTTCTCAACAGAATTAGGTTTCCAATGGCAGCAAAACAAAGTGATTGGAGAGCAAGCTGCGGGGGCGTTGGGTGGTGGTGCATCGGATGTGATAACCACAGTTAGAATTGAAGGCAACTATAATCTCAGGCGCTGGCTGGATGTAGGGGCGTTTGTCGTCTCTGACACGCGCGATGGGGGCAGCGATGAAAGAGACTATAATAGAACTTTGGTTGGCCTGACTGCCAACGGGACTTTTTAAAGTAGTATGAAGTTAAGGGCTTGTTAAGGGGCGATGAAATAGAATTGCCCTTTTAGTCTATTATTGTAAATTTCAGAATAAGATCATGAAATATTCTGGAATTCTCGATAATATAGCTGATTGTATAGGATGGCTATGTTGCGCCAGAAAATTGTGAATAATACGGTAAAAAATATGTTCAAATTCAAGTGTTTTAATTTATTCTGTAAAACAATCTTCCAAAGAACCGGGCGTTTTATCGTGTCCGTGCTTCTTATGGGCGTGGTTGCTGGCAATGCTTTCGCGCAACAAGACCAGTCAGTTGCATCAAGTCAGTATGTTCTCGAATCCGGTGATGAAATTTACATTCAGGTCTTTGACGAGCCCGATTTGACCATGCAAACAACTATTGCTCAATCCGGATCGATTAACTACTCCTATCTGGGCACTATTCAGGTGGCAGGTCAGACGCCGTCGCAACTCACCGAGCTGATAACCGAAAAATTGCGTGATGGCTATTTGCGCAATCCTTCGGTGAATATCACTGTGCAAAAGTACCGATCGTTTTTCGTTGACGGAGAAGTCCGTCGTCCAGGGAGTTATGGCTACGAGCCCGGGCTTACTCTGGCTAAAGCGGTATCTCTAGCCGGAGGCTTGACTGATCGCGCATCGCGAAAGAAAATTACGTTAACCAGGGAAATTGAAGGTGAGAAAAAAAGCTTTGAGCGAATCAAGATGTCTCAGTCTATTGAGCCTGGTGATGTGATTACCGTTGATGAAGGCTTTTTTTAGAAGTTAAAGTAATCTTATGATTAACGTGAAGGCTGCTTTTATGCAGCCTTTTTTGTGTCTGACCGACAGGGGACCGGTGTTGATTTTAATGTACCGGTGAAGAATAACGTTCCTGCCAGCGGCTTCAGATCACTACGCAAGGCAACAATGGCCAAAATGTATGAGGCGCATAAGGTAAGGTTTTAGTTGGCTATTATCAATATAACAGCGGCGGTGGCGACGACGAGCAGGCTGGTGGTGTCTTTCATGGCAAAGATCAGCGGGTCCTCGTTGACTTCACCACGATTAGCAAGAATCCAGAGTCTGCCAAGCCAGTAAGTGAGTAGTGGAAAGAGAAACCAGATTATCTTCGGGTTGTCGTAGTATTGAGTCACTACAGGGCTGTTGATGTATTGACCCATAATAAAAACGCTCATGTAGCCAAGCGAGATTCCAATGATCCGAACCGGCGCCATATCCTCTACACGGTAACCTCGTCCCTGTGCTGTTAGCTTTTGCAGTCTTTGCAGATTGTGTAGTTCTGCAAATCGCTTAACCATGCCAAGGCTCGAAAATATAAATATGGAAAAACTCAGTAGATAGAAAGACAATTCTGTTTCAATTGCTGCTGCACCACCAATGACACGCAGTGTGAACAAGCCGCCAAGGGCCACCACATCAATCATAAGTTTGGTTTTCAGGTACAGAGAGTAGAGGACCGTGAGAATCAGGTAACAGCCTAATGCGGCACCCGCAGCAAGTGGTAAAAAACTGCAACCAACAATTGCCAGCACCAGCAGCGATACGCCGATAATCAGCCCGTGTCTTACCGTTAACGCGCCGCTGGCGAACGGGCGTTTAAATTTCACAGGGTGCGCGCGATCTGATTTCAGGTCCAGTAAATCATTTACCACGTAACCGAACGAAGCCACCAGTGAAAAACAGACAAAAATAATGATGGAATTAATTATTGCCGTGGTGTTGTCTAATTGTTGTGATGTGATTATCGGCACAAATACTAATAGGTTCTTTAGCCATTGATAAGTTCGAAGTGACTTGATAATTGGTTTGATGCCTGCATCGGGGGCTTTGAAACTTTTAGCAACGGCAATGTTGTTTTGTAGTAGTAGTTTTTCTGTTTTATCTGAAGCCTCCACAACGTATCGTTTCTCTGCCGTTTGCCACATTTTCATTGGACTATCAGCATTGCCAATATAATCGTAAGGGCCAAGGGAAGCCGGCAATTGTTCGTCGGCAGTTCTTTCGATAATCTGATCGAAAATATGCCGCTCCCCCAGTATTGCAGCAATACTTGCAGGGTCATCTCTTGAGCACAGGATAAGTGGCTGTCCAGCGGCTTTGCGTACAAGTAGGAAGTCGAACACTGATTCGTTAAAGGGTGGCTCTAAAGACGTGTCATCGTGGTCGTTTTTTTGAAGCTGTAGGTTCTTTAAATCAGTAGACGATGACAGCAGGCGCGACAGCGTCTGTTTGATTTTCTGGAGCCGAATTTCTGAACGCAGGTCCGTCTTTAGCAAAGTGCTATCAAGTTCACACACAAGTGGCCGCATCACAGTCTTTAGGACCTCGCGACCAGGACTACACCGCAGACGATAAAGGCGACTCCGGCAATTTTGTAAAAGTTGATGGGTTCTGCCAGTACAAAGTGTCCCCAAATTGTGATCAGAACAAATGACAAGCCTAAAAATGGATATGCAAAGCTAATATCAACCTTGGATAACACTAGTAGATGCGATGCCATGCTAATTATCATCATCAGCAGGCCGCCAATAACAAACGGGTTTAAAATAATCCCTGGAATTGCATTTATAATGTTCGCTGCACTAAAAGAGCCCAGGTTGATCTGAGTCATACCCTTTTTTAGCATTATCTGAGAAAAAAAATTAGTCAGTACGGTGAATAGAATCAGCGGTATAAATTTAGACATAGAAGGTTAGTATAGGGGAGTTTGGCTCAGTAGTTCGTCGCGCAAAACATCACAAACAGTTTAAGACGACGCGCTCTTCAGTTCGATGTGAACTAGAATATGCAAACGATAATTGTAGCTCATTTCAGAGTCAATGAATTGACTATTCATGATCAGCAATACTGGCTCACAGTCTTTTAGTCGATACAGTCATAAAATTTGACGCAGCGACATACTATGGCCGTTGGGCATGTGTCCTTAGCGGTATTTGATTTGGGAATATAGCAAGTGAAACATATTATTACCGGCGGTGACGGGTTTCTTGGCACTGAGCTGGCAAAAAAACTAATAGCTCGTGGTGAGAGTGTACTCGCGATAGATATTAAAAAAA
>CAKZVB010000092.1 GCA_937922015.1 uncultured Granulosicoccaceae bacterium | reverse complement strand
TGTCTTAGTAAATGATGGTACGATCATTTGAGGCGCATAGTTGTTCAATTGTCCCGAAAATGATCGATAATTACTATCGCCTTGGGCGCACCGTCAGGGCGCGTTCGCAGTAGCAGAGGTTCTGCCGCGCAGGCTCCTAGAACATTTGGAATGGGTTTGTTGGTGTTGCATCTCCAAACCTGAACTCAATTGTATGTGGCGGGTCTTACGATGGCTGAAAAATATCTGGATACGGGTAAGCTACCGTTCAAGTCTCTTTTATAGTATGCCTGTCCCGGGCGGAGAACTCAGACATGTGTGCTCCTGAGCCGGTCGGTTTTGTCTGTCCTGTGCCCTACCAATCGGGTCTGAACGAGTCAATCACCAGAGGTACCGACCGTGTGATTGTAAGAAGAAAAATTAGTATTTGTGGCTGCGCGCACTCATCCATTTGTGTGCTGGTAGGTTCCTTGCTTGTAACCCGGTTTGGCCTGCTATTTTTTGGTTCGATCATATCCTTCCTTGTATGCATGGAACTTCGGGTTGATTCGCGCGTTGGCAGTATGACTTGAGTCTGGGGAGTTGGTATGGCGATCGTTTATTGTCGATCTTGCAAACAAAAAATCACGCGTATGGATCCGACATGTCCACGTTGCGGTGCATCAAACAGCCGGTTGATGCCGCTCTTTCTTGGTTTCATACTGTTGGCATTGTGCGCTGTGTTTTTTAACGCTCTCAATAAGTCGGTGCTGGCCCAACCAGTGGATGTTGTCTTCAAACCTTTGTAAGAGGCATGCAGACCCTCTTCGCACTTTGGCCTGAATTGTGAACAGATGGCGCTCTCAGTCGTGCGCGAGCGACTAGCAAAACGCAGGCCATCACAGCTAAAAAAGCAACGAACATTCCGCAGTTGTCGGCACTGGCTGATTGTGTAGACTGCCTGATTATTCCCGCATACAAACCGTCTTTAGTAGTCGCGTGTTCGGCCATCATTTTTTCGGCCAGGCGGGCACCTTCAACTATCTGTTGTTTAATGCTGTTTGATTGCCAGACATCGTTTTCAGGGAATAATGTAGTATATTCTGATCAGCCTGCGCTTTTATCAGAAATTCACTGTTCACTTTGTTCTCAGAGTGGAAGAACTTACAGTAAAAATGCCATCGAATATGCGGTGAGCACCAGGTGTTGTCGGAGATAAAATGATCGATCACTTCAATCTTCCAGTATCAGATCTCAAGCGCAGTGCCGACTTCTATGAAGTAACGTTGGCTGAGCTGGGTGTACCATTGCTTATGCGCGACCGGGACGCCATTGGTTTTGGCAGAAATACCTGGCAGTTCGGTATCGTCCAGGAATCCATAGAGCTGATACCAATGCATGTTGCATTTGTCGCCGCTTCCCGGGAGGAAGTACGAAAATTCTATGCGGCAGCATTGCAAGTCGGGGGTTCCGACAATGGAAGTCCGGGTCTGCGGCTCAAATACGAACCATCCTATTATTCCGCTTATGTGCTGGATCCGGATGGTCACAATATCGAGGCGGTGTGCAGGTGTGGCAGTACAGCTGAGTAGACAATGATTTTCAGAACAGCTGAACAAAAAGCAGATCTGAAGGGCAGCTTCTGTCGACCGGACAGGCCTTTTTTCGCTGCCGGCGGATGCCACGTATTAACTCAGGCTTTCCTTGATGTCGCAGGGAAAGACGATTGGCAGGCTTTAATCATTGTTCCTCACCCGGGATTTAGAGGTACTCATGTATTCGCTGCCAACGACCGCTATGCATTTGATTATCATGGCTTCACTGAGATCGGCCGGTTCCGTGATCATTACTTCGAAAAAATGAACCGCTGGTTTACCGGTTGGTCGGCGGACATCATAGTGCTTGACATCAGTACTACGAGCGAGGAGTTTTGTGCAACTTTTGGGCACAGGATGTCCAATAAATTCTATGAAGATCCCGGGCCGCGAGCTCGTGCTTATGTGCAAAGGTTCGAATTCCCCGATGATGTTTAACAATAAGATTGCGGTTAATTCTTATCAAGCGGCTTATGCTGAAGGTAGCAGCTGAATCTCCGGATTAAAGCGAGCAGTCAGATTTAGTGGTTGTGAAGACTGCCGGGAGAATTATAGTCGGATCTGAATCGGAAACGTTCTATGTGACGCCATCATCTCATCATTTTTCGCGATCTCAATATCGCCATAGTTGCTTCAATGGCGGCAAGTATAGCGACCACGACGATCAGTGTCGGAATGCTGAAATCAACAATTAGCCAGCCGGCGACATAGGGAAATCCGAAAATACCGATGAAATAGCTCAGCGCAAACAATTGCAGCGTTTGCGGGATCAAATCTTCATTGGCATCATTAGCTGCCATTGCCGCAAGTATCGGGTAGGAAGCCCCGTAACCTATGCCAAACAAGATCGCACAGGTAATATAGATCCAGGGGGTGCCGTTAATGAACAGGAACAACAATGCACTGGCACACATCACGCTTTGCAGCAAACCGATCAGGAGATAGGGTGACTTGCCACCACTGAGTCCTGCGAAGAAAATGCGACACAACACTGTAGTGATTGTATAGGCTAGAAAGTAGTCTGCATAATTCAGTTCCTCTGCTTTGGCAATAGAGGTTTGAAAATTATTCAGACCGGCAAATACGCTTGCACCGAGAAATACCATGACTACCGGCAGCCACGCGCGGGAACGGAAAATTGAGGCGATGATGGAAAATGACAGGCGAGACCGGACGTTTGGTTCTTCGGCGTGTGCGTGGCTCTCAATGGGTACTTTCAAAAAAATAAATAGTATCCCACTTAACATGCACAATACCGCAACTACCTGAAATGCGTCCGTGATGCTAAAGCCTCTGGAAGTCATCCACGAGGCGAAGACTGGTGATAAACCGAAACCGGACATGAGAAAAACCGAGTAGAAAGAAAAGACCTGTACACGGTTAGTTGAACTGCTCAATCGTGTCAGCACCACGGGGGCGAGTGTATACATCAGGCCCCACCCGAATCCGATCAGGGCGCTGGCGACAACCAGGGCGAAGCCAATCCCCTTAGCAGTGCTGAAAAGGAATAGCGCTATGGCTGTACTAAAGCCCGACAGCCCCAGTGTGCTCATCCTTCCCAGCAGGTCCGACAGATGGCCGCTGTAATAAACCGTGATAATCGTCACCAGTGTCGTGACGGCCAGCATCGCACCAACGTCTTTTTCATTGGCTTCAAACGCTGTGAATAGTTCCGGTAACAAAAAGGTCAGCCCATAGGTTCCCGATTGCAGGAATACTGCAAGAAAAAACATCGAAAACACTATAGTTCGGGACACGTCTTTCCAGCAATGACAATGGTCATCAGATAGCGTAGTGAGGGGGGATGACCGTGCACAGGCCCACTTAGCTGCCTTGTCTTAGTCCAAAGAGAGGGTTTGACTTCGCGGTATGTGAGATTCTTTATTGCTTGTTACTTTACTGCATTTAATGTTGTCCGCACACTGCGGGCAAGTGCGGAAGCGCTGAAAGGCTTGGGTAGAATGTTGTGTCCATCAGCTCGAGCTCTATCTCGAATGGTGCTATCGATGTATGCGGAAACCAACAGAGCTGATAATCCAGGATTTGTGCGCTTGAGTTCATTGATCAGGGTACAGCCATCACCATCTGGCAGGTGGGCGTCAACCACAACTAAATCGTAGTCACTGGCGGCAACTGCCTGGCGGGCAGCCCTGACACTGTCAACTCCGCAGACGTCATAGCCATACCCAAGTAACATCTGTATGGAGAGACGCCGAACGTTGGCGTCATCTTCAACGACAAGGATACGTTCCGTACCCCCGACTAGATATTTTGCAGACCGGCTGGGCTCTGCGCACACGGCTGTTTGGACAGTTGGCAGGTACACTAAAAACGTTGTGCCGTGGCCAACCTCGCTCTTTACGCGAATCGTACCTCCGGCACGTGCAATGATTTGGCTGCAGGTGGCCAATCCAATGCCAGAGCCTTCTTCCGCGGATTTAGTGGTAAAAAAAGTGTCGAATACCCGGTTGATTTTATCTTTCGCAATGCCGCAACCTGAGTCTTTGACAGCCAGCAGTACAGTCTCGCCGCTTTTCATTTCCGGTATATCGATAGTTTCGGGATCGACAGCCGAGACGGAAATAGCCATTTCACCCTGACCGGACATAGCTGTGCGAGCGTTGGTTGCGAAGTTTAATAATAACAGTTGGAGCTGACCGGGATCGATAACGACCTTGTCGTTGGTAGTATCTGAATACTCCATGTGAATTTTTATTTGCTCGCCAACTGCACGCTGAAGCATACTTTTTGTCGCACTGATCGCTTCTGAAAGTCGAATGGTTCGTTGCTCTGGAAGTTCTTTGCGTGCGAAGGCCAGCAATGAACGTGTCAGATCCGCCGCCCGGTTGCAGCTTGTGAGCACGTCGGCTTTAAGATCTTCCAGGTCGTCCCGCTGAGGTGATATGACTTCTGTTGTGGCGCTTATTACGAACAGCAGATTGTTAAAATCATGTGCTACTGCGCCCACCAGGTGAGCCATAGCCTGATGTTTTTGAGCCTGTACCAGTTGATCCTGCAGCGCTTTGGTTTCGCTGATATCCTTTACGCCTCCAATAAGTTTGATCAGCTTGCCGGACTCAAGAACCGGGAAGCAATGATCGCGGATCCAGCGTAGTTCACCTTGTGCGTTTAAGATGCGATATTCATGAACAGTTGGCACTCCGGCTTCAAGATTGTTCCAGACTTCCTGCCCGGCTTTGAGGTCTTCGGGGTTAATGATACCTGTCCATCCTCCTTTCTCTGCCAACTCGACAGCGGTGTAACCAACTACACGTTCATACGAACCCACAACTACATCGGGTACCAGCGGCCGCTTTGTCATATCGACTTCGTAAATATAATCCGATGTGACTTCGGAAAAACGATGGAACAGAGTCTGTAGTTTTTGCAGCGATGAGCTTGTTTGTTTTTCCGCGGTGATGTCATTCGCGATAGCGCAAAGTTTAACGGGGCGATGTTCGTCATCGAATTCAACGTGGCCGCTATTTCGTACCCAACCGTCAGTTCCACCGTGGCGAGTGATCGGGTGATCAAGCTCGAATCGTCCGCTTAGCTGATCCGCAGAAGCAAGTATCTGTTCCTGCAAATTCGCACCGATTGATGGCGGAAGTATGGCCGAGAGTTCAGCAATGTTGGTGGGGAATTGTGCTGCTTCCACGTTGTAGATATCACCAAGATGTGACGACCAGCGAATGACATCTGCTTTAAAATCCCAGGTCCAGCAACTTAACCTGGCCCCGTCGATCGCCAGGCGTAGTTCATCTGGTGTGATTCGATCAAACATTAATTCGCCCCGGACATGCTGATATCCGTAAGCTTCCGGTGTGTGACATGCTTGTGTAGTCTCAAAATAGTGGTTGCCCCTATTTTTACAGTAGCCTGTGTGAAGTAATGCGAGGTGATTTTTTGGTTAAATGTGATTTTCTATTAGCGGTCCCGATACTAGAGTACAAATTCCGTGGCTGCGCTGTGATGAACGGCTTTGTTTGCGATTGCTTTGATTTAGGTTGGCGGGGATGCTAACACACATACC
The DNA here is from genome assembly GCA_937922015.1 of uncultured Granulosicoccaceae bacterium. Classification (GTDB taxonomy): domain Bacteria; phylum Pseudomonadota; class Gammaproteobacteria; order Granulosicoccales; family Granulosicoccaceae. The sequence goes on along the minus strand of CAKZVB010000092.1, from coordinate 7,291 downwards.
TCAGAGTATGCTATGCGGCGATGCACAGCGTAAATTTCCGCATGTTAATGCGCTCTCGAATTTCTGTAGCAATTCATTTTGAAGAATATTTGGTCGAAGCGTCATCTACAATGATAGGCGGGTTTGTATTAGTGCATGTCGGTGTTTAAGGCATACGTAAGCATAAAACCAAAGTAAAAAACCATCGGGGCAGGGCCTCACTTGGATCGAAGCGGCTAGTTGCCGCTTTAAAGGTCAGGAATATAGTGTCTGCCGGGTTATCCGCAGCAGTCAGTAGCTATAAGTCTTCTATGCGTTTTTGTTGTTTTTCCAGCTGAGACAGTGCGCTAATTACTTCAGCCAGCTTTTCTTTTTCCTTATCCACGACGACAGCCGGTGCCTTGGCAGTAAAGCTCTCGTTACCCAGTTTACCTTCCAACCTGGCTTTTTCTTTAGTGAGCTTTGCGTTTTCTCTTTTCAGTCGATCAAGTTCTGCGTCTTTGTCGATCAGGCCTGCCAGTGGTATCAGGATGCGCATATCATCGACCAGGGCGGTTGCTGATTCTGGTGCGCTCTCGCCTTCTGTGAGTACTGTTATCTGTTCTATGCGAGCGATAGTTGTTAATAACTGACTGTGGTTACTGATGCGTTGTTTGTTTTCAGTGCTGACGTTCTCACAGAGTACTGGCAGTAATTTACCCGGTGCGATATCCATTTCTGCTCTGATGCGTCGTATACCTAATACAAAACTTTTTACCCAGTCGATCTCTTCGATGGATTTTTCGTCGATTTTCTCCGGCTGGGCAACCGGCCATGGTTGTCGCATGATGGTGGGGCCGGATTTACCTGCTTTGGGTGCGACCTTCTGCCAGAGCTCTTCGGTGATGTACGGCATGATCGGGTGTGCCAGACGAAGCAGCACTTCCAGAACACCCACCAGTGTTTTGCGCGTACCTAGTTGGTGCTCGGGTGTTGCGTTGCCATTGAGAACCGGCTTGGCAAGTTCAAGGTACCAGTCACAGTATTCGTTCCAGGCAAATTCGTAGATATCTTTTGCGGCCAGATCGAGCCGGTAGTTATTGAGATGGTCGGTGACGTTTTGCTCGAGCTTTTGCAAAAGCGAGATTATCCATTTGTCTGCCAGTGTTTTTTCATCGCTGCCGTCATTTGGCAGGTCTTCGACGTTCATCAATACATAGCGACTGGCATTCCACAGCTTGTTGCAAAAGTTGCGATTGCCTTCGACGCGTTTCAGATCAAAGCGGATGTCACGTCCTGTAGAGGCGAGCACTGCAAAAGTAAATCTGACAGCGTCGGTGCCGTAGCCATCGATACCCCCTTCGAATTCTTTTCTGGTCTGCTTTTCAATCTTTGCGGCAAGGTGTTCCTGCATCATGTTACCGGTGCGCTTTTCAACCAGGCTTTCCAGATCAATACCGTCAATGATGTCTAGCGGGTCAAGTACATTGCCTTTGGACTTGGACATTTTCTGTCCGCTGGCGTCTCTGACCAGTCCGTGAATATAGACATCTCGAAACGGTACTTCGCCGTCCATAAACTTGACGCCGAACATGATCATTCTCGCCACCCAGAAGAAGATGATGTCGAATCCGGTCACCAGTACGCTGGTGGGGTACCAGGTATTGAGTGCGTCTGTTTTTTCCGGCCAGCCCAGCGTTGAGAACGGCCACAGGCCAGAAGAAAACCAAGTGTCCAGAACGTCGTCATCTTGTCGCAACGGCAAGTCAGCAGCCAGATTATATTTTTCGCGCACCAGTGCTTCAGTCTGTGCCACGTAAATATTACCGTCGTTGTCATACCACGCCGGTATGCGATGGCCCCACCAGATTTGTCTGGAGATGCACCAGTCTTCGATGTTTTCCAGCCACTGGTAGTAAGTTTTTGACCAGTTTTCAGGTACAAATTTTATTTGCCCGTTTTTAACAACATCTATCGACGGCTGGGTAATGAGTGTCTTGCCACCGGGCCTGCCGTCTGCCTGTTTTTCACTGGTCAGATCGACATACCACTGGTCTGTCAGGTAGGGTTCGACCACTGAGTTTGATCGATCACCACGGGGTACCATCAGTTTGTGATCATCAATGCGCTCGAGAAGATTCTGTGCGGTGAGGTCTGCAACAATTTGCTTGCGCGCAACGTAGCGATCCAGCCCGCGATATTGTTCGGGAGCGTTGTCGTTAATTTCGGCGTTATCGGTGAATATATTGATCACTTCAAGGCTGTGTCGCTGACCCATGGCGTAGTCATTGAAATCGTGAGCCGGGGTGATTTTTACGCAGCCGGAACCGAATTCCGGATCGACATAGTCGTCGCCGATGATCGGTAGTTCGCGGCCCACTAATGGCAGCGTGATCGTTTTACCGATCAGTGACTGGTAGCGTTCATCTTCAGGGTGTACGGCAACCGCAGAATCACCAAGCATGGTTTCAGGACGCGTGGTTGCCACGATTAACTGACCGCTGCCGTCACTTAGTGGATAACGCAAGTGCCACAGGTGACCCTGTTCTTCTTCACTGAGTACTTCAAGATCTGACAGTGCGGTGTGGAGGACCGGGTCCCAGTTCACCAGGCGCTTGCCACGATAGATCAGACCTTCATCAAAGAGTGAAACAAATACTTCGCGCACGGCGTTTGATAAACCTTCGTCCATCGTGAAGCGTTCGCGATTCCAGTCGGGGGATGCGCCCATGCGTCGAAGCTGGCGGGTAATCTGACCACCGGACTCTTCTTTCCATTCCCAGACTTTTTCTATAAATGCTTCGCGGCCAAGATCGTGGCGACTTTGCTGCTGTTGTGCCAGTTGTCGTTCGACCACCATTTGAGTAGCGATCCCTGCATGGTCGGTACCGGGTTGCCAAAGGGTGTTGTCACCCTTCATGCGATGGTAGCGAATCAGGGTATCCATGACGGTGTCCTGAAATGCGTGCCCCATATGCAGTGTGCCGGTGACGTTCGGCGGTGGAATCATGATGCAGTATGGGTCGCCATTGCCGTCCGGGACGAAATGATTTTCGCGTTCCCAGTAGTCATACCAGGATTGTTCAATAGCGGCGGGATCGTAGGTGGTTTCCATCGAATTAGGCGTTGTTCAGGTTATGTGGGTAAGAGAGAGTGAATAGTATCAGCATCGGTGATGCAGGTAGAAATGTCACGAATGATTTTGTCGGTACTGATAACTACTCTTATATATACAAATTCTGGCTGATCTTGGGCCGATGTAATTACTATGTTAGTTCAAGTTCGGGCTGAATGTCGTAATGGCGAAGCGGATATCCGCGCTGTTGGTAGTATCGGTAGCGCTCTCTGCCGATATCACGGGTGTTTTTTTCGCTATGTACCACTTCCAGAGTGGTTTCGAAGCTGCTGAAAAAATGGGGTACTTCGGCAGACAGATTCAGCAATACCTGCTGGTCGGCGTCTGGTTCGCCTTTGTGATCAATGGTTATTCGCTCGCCGCTGTTGTCAGCATCGAGAAAATATTCCATTAAGTGTCGGGTGTCAGCAGCGCAGCTGGTGTGTATATGAACGGTTTTTCCACGCATCAGGGTTTGCACGACTAAGCGTCGTGCATAGGCCCATCTGTCTTTCAGATCGGTACTGGCAAGAATATAGAATTGAATATTAGTCATATTTTCTTCGTCGATCTGGTGTGCAATGTTAAGAACAGCGTGCCAGTAAAAATTCCATCAGCAAGGGGACAGGTCTTCCAGTGGCACCCTTTGCCGCCCCTTGTTTCCAGGCAACACCTGCGATATCCAGGTGAGCCCATCGGTATTCAGTGGCGAACCGCGACAGAAAACACCCGGCGGTGATGCTACCGGCAGCCCGACCGCCGATATTCGGCAGGTCGGCAAAGTTACTGCTGAGCTGGTTCTGGTATTCATCCCAGATTGGCAGGCGCCAGCACTTATCGTTTGATGACATACCCGCCTGGTAGAGTTCATCTGACAGATCGTCATCGTTGCTCATTAGGCCGGTGGTGTGATTGCCCAGAGCAATAATTACGGCACCTGTGAGTGTGGCAATATCAACGACGACATCGGGTTTGTATTTTGCGATATAAGTAAGTGCATCACACAACACCAGCCGGCCTTCTGCATCGGTGTTTAACACTTCTATCGTCTTGCCCGACATTGACGTGACAATGTCTCCGGGCTTGGTGGCTTTTCCGCCCGGCATATTTTCAGCGGCGGCGACAACGCAAACCAGATTGATCGGCAATTTTAATTCTGCCACGGCCTGCATGACGCCGAATACGCTGGCGGCACCGCACATATCGTATTTCATCTCATCCATGCCGGCGGAGGGCTTGATCGAAATACCACCGGTGTCGAAGGTAATTCCCTTGCCCACGAGTACCACTGGTTTTTGAGTTGCCTTAGCGCCTTTATATTCCATACAAATGAGTTTTGCTTCTTCTTCACTGCCGGCAGATACGCTGAGCAGGGAACCCATTTTTAATTTGGCCATTTGGGTTTCACCCAGCACCGTGACTTTGACCGAAGGCTGTGCTTTTTTCAGATTTTTTGCGTAGTCAGCCAGGTAGGCCGGGGTGCAGACATTAGCCGCCATGTTGCCCAGATCGCGCGCGGTTTGCATGCCGTTGGCGATAGCCACTCCATGACTGATGCCGTTGGTGACGGTTTTATTATTTTTTCGGTCGCCCGTGTGTAAGGTCAGTTTCACTGCATGCTTTTTTGCATCGGTTTTTACGCTCTTGTGCAGATCAAACTGATAGCCGTTGACGATCAGTGCCTGTGCCATTGAGCGGGATTTCCATGACAGGTCATGTCCTTCTACTTCTGTGTCCAGCAGACAACTGGTGGCATCTTTGATGGCTGAACTCGATAGAATTTTTGCTTGCGCCAGAGACATTTTGTCAAAATCAATGGCGCTTGTTGAACTGCCTGCGCCAGCACTGATCAGCAATACACGCTGCGCTGCGATATTGGGTACCCGATGCAGCAGCAGAGTTGCTCCGGCTTTCTGCTGCAGATCACCCTGTTTTAATAATTCGCCCAGGTATCCGTCGCTTGCCTGATTGACGTCACTGGCACAACCCGTGAGCTTTTTAGGATTTCCAATCGACAGAACCAGGCAGCCGGACTTGAGTTTTACAGGGTCTGCATTTGAAAGGGTGATATTCAATGTAGGGCCTCTTACTTGGTATGGGTGTCTGTAAAGCCGGGCTGCGGGTTAAAATAGGTTGCTTGCGCAATAAAAGCAGGTTATCACCGGATAATTCTGTGCAGCCAGCATGGTCATTACGTAAAAACATGAATCTTACTGGGTTTGCTATGATCACGCATCTTCTTTAAAAAAGGCCGGCACTTTGTCTCTTTGGTTTGTATATTGTCTGGATTGCAGCCATGACTGTGGATAAAAACTGCTAATGTTTGGCGTTCTTGACCGATACATCTTTCGCGAAATCTCAATGACCTGGTTTGCGGTGACCGTCGTGTTGCTGGTGATAATGGTCGCAAACGTTCTTGCGCGCATATTATCCAGGGTGACCGAGGGTGCTTTGCCGGCCGACGCGTTGTTTGTACTGGTCGGACTAAAAGTCATAAATCTGTTGGTCACGTTAATCCCGCTTGGCCTGTATCTGGGAGTGCTGCTGGCGTTCGGCCGAATGTACCGCGACACTGAAATGTCGGCCATTGCAGCCTGTGGCGCCGGTCTGAAATCGTTGTATAAACCGGTGCTGATCAATGGGCTTATTGGTATTGTTCTGATCACCGTCTTGACGTTCTGGGCGTCACCCTGGGCTGCGCGACTTGAACAGGCACTGACCGAAAAAGTCGCCAGTCAGTCGGTGGCAAGTGTGCTCGGTGCCGGCCGGTTTGTAGAAATTCTCGATGGCAACGCGGTGGTTTATACTGAGTCTTTGTCTGATGATAAAAATAGATTTAATCAGGTATTCGTGCATCGGGACCTGCAGAATGGCGCATTTGAGGTAGAGACTGCTAAGTCTGCAGAGTATCAGCGTGGCGAGGATAACAATGAGTACATTGTTTTTGTTGATGGAACGACGGTAATAGGACAACCCGGCGGGCAAAGTTATCAACGAACCACATTTGAAAGACACGGTATCCGGCTGCCAGACCGGCAACAAGCCACCGCCTCGCTGGAAAACTCAGCAAAATCCTTTGCTCAACTGTGGCGTGATGACAGCAAGCAATCTTCAGCCGAAATTCAATGGAGAATTTCTATTCCACTGGCTGCAATGTTGTTGGCACTACTGGCAATTCCGTTAGCACACACTTCTCCCCGACAAGGGCGATATTCTAAAATTGCACTGGCCATCCTTATTTATGTTCCCTATGCCAACTTGTTAGTGCTAAGTCGTAAATGGGTTGCCGCTGGCACAATACCGCCGGTTATCGGATTGTGGTGGGTGCATTTGCTGTTCATCGGGGTGATTGCTTTTTTTACTATCAGGCGCTACGGAGTTGAGTGGGTGTTTGGTCGGTCGCAGTCGGCATGAGGTATCCGGATTTGATGGTCAGATTGCGCTGTACAATATTTGCAGCAGTGCGTTTTATGGCCAGAGTTAGCTTATCAATGACACCCTGTGCCAAAAAGTGGTGGGTCTGCCAATGGGTCTGATTGTTCGCTATATCGGCAAGACTGTGTTGTTAAATACACTGCTGGTGCTACTTGTGCTGGTGGCGTTGACCGCGTTGTTCAGTTTCATTGGTGAGCTGGACGATGTTGGCAGAGGCAACTACAACGTCGGCTCTGCTGCTCTGTATATTCTGCTCAGAATGCCCGGTACTGCGTACGAGTTGTTCCCGTCAGCGGTGTTGCTGGGCAGTTTGCTTGGCCTGGGCGGACTCGCTACCCACAGTGAACTTACCGTGATGCGATCAGCAGGAATATCCATCCTGCAGATGGCGGGCTCGGTGGCGTTGATAGGTTTGGTGTTGATGGCACTGGTGGCAATGATAGGCGAGTTTGTTATGCCAGCCGCAGAGAGTCGTGCGCAGGAAATTCGTACCGCTGCACTATCAAAGAGAGTATCGATCGGCTCAAAAACCGGTTATTGGGCAAAATCCGGCCCCCTGTTTGTGAATATCAAAACCGTATTGCCAGATATGACGCTTGTTGATGTCAGCGTGTACGACTTTGATCGGGGCAAACTGGAAAGTGTGGTGTTTGCGAAGAAGGCACAACAGCTGGTCAATGGCGAATGGCAGCTTAGCAATATCAGTAAAACCGTTTTTAACAGCTCATCATTAGAAAATGAGGTGGTTGAAACAGAGATATGGCCTAATTTGGTCAACGCGGA
>CAKZVB010000091.1 GCA_937922015.1 uncultured Granulosicoccaceae bacterium | reverse complement strand
TCCGATGGATTGCCGGCCGCCATGCACTTACATCGCCAATTTATTTTGCACAGACAGTCCAGTTATCACGGACAAAAAATAGCTCGTGCCAATCAGGCGTAAGCCACCAAATGGTGCGTCCGGACCCCGGATAGAAATCCTTGAACAACGACTATTGTACTCTGCTGATCCGTTCGGGCTGTCAATCGACTCGATAACGGAGCTGCCAGAATCCGGTTGGGATGAATCTCATCAACAACCACCGACACCATTATTCAACAAACCCATAACAGACGGGAATACCAATCATGCTCATGAAGTGGTATTCATTGACACCTCTGTAGCGAATTACCAAACACTGCTTGGCGCTCTGTTATCAGACGTGCATGAAGATCGCAAAATAGATGTGCATTTTATAACAGCTGATGACGACGGTATCTCTGTTGTCACCAACGGCGTTTCACAGTACCCCGGGCTTGATGCGATCCATATCATTTCCCACGGCAGCGATGCCAGTATGTCACTGGGTAGTGCGACCATCGATACACAGTCAATTGAGACAAGGCTTCAAGACCTGAACTCGTGGGGCCGTGCACTGGGAGAGTCCGGTGACCTGTTGCTGTACGGCTGTGATCTGGCCGCAACGGATGACGGCAGATCGCTGATAGAGAAAATACACAACGCTACCGGAGCTGACGTTGCAGCGAGTACTGATTTAACCGGGCACACTGCATACGGCGCTGACTGGGACCTTGAATTCCAGCGCGGTGAAATAGAAACCCGGACGCTGGTTGCCAGTGATGATGAACAACAATGGCAGGATATACTGGCAACACTCAATGTCACCACCACCAGCGATGTCGTAGATGCAGCTGACCTGACATCTGTTGCATCCCTGGTAAGCGATCCGGGCCTTGATGGTCTGATTTCCCTTCGAGAAGCAATCATAGCCACAGAAGCCGATGCCGGTGCAGACGAGATTCTACTGGAAGACGAAACCTATACGCTGTCGATCAGTGGCAGTGGCACCGATGGTGATCTGGATATATCCGACGACTTAAAGATTTCCGGACAAGGATCTCTGTTCACCAAAATTGACGGTGCCGGCATTGATCGGGTTTTTGACATTAGCACCGCCACCGTAGAGATCGAAGGACTTACCATCACCGGTGGTAAAAGTCTTTCCGGAGAAACAGCTGGCGGGGTCCGGTTAAATGACAGCACACTGACGATAAACGATGTCACTTTCGATAATAATTCCTCGACCGATCAATTCGCTGGAGCTGTCTATGTCGAATCAAACTCTACATTTTTTGCCTATGATTCACTCTTTTCCAACAACGTAGCGGACCCGGATGGATCGCCGGACTATCAGGATGCGGGTGCCATATACAACAAAGGTGGCGTTACCATTGAACGTGTAAAATTCGTCTCAAATAAAGGGGAGGATGGCGGGGCAATACACAATCACGGCACACTGACGGTTAAAGACAGTTCTTTCTTTGACAACAAAGCGTCGGTTACCGGCGGCGCTGTGGATAACCACGGCGGCATTTCCGATTTTAACCGGGTCACCTTTGAAGCGAACACCAGCGCCGGTAAAGGTGGTGCGCTAACAACTGATAACACGACTACGATAAACAATGCCACATTCAGTGGCAACACCGCTGCAGGAGACGGCGGGGCAATCGAAATAGCTAGTAATGGCGACCCCATAGAGATCTCCAGCAGTACATTTGTCTCGAATTCCACGTCGGGCTCCGGTGGAGCTATTAACGGTGCTGGAAATAATACGACTCTCATCAACTCGTCGTTTGCAGACAATACGGCGACTGGTAGCAGTAATGCAGTGGACGGATCGATAACATCACTTGGATTCAACATCATCGAGGATGCAGCTTTTGCCTCGGCGGCAACCACCGATCTTATCGGTGTTAACCCTCTTCACGGTCCGCTGCAGGACAATGGCGGATATGTAAAGACCCATGCAATCGAGCCAGGCAGCCCCGCGTTAAATGCCGGTAGTGGTTCGGCAGTTGTGGATGCCACTGGATTGCAGCACGATGAATTTCCAGATATCGGTGCGTACGAATCACGCAGCGGATCCGCTATTGCTAAATTATACTGGACAGATACCAGCAACAATACAATCTATCGTGCCAACGAAGACGGATCAGCTGTACAACCGTTGATCACTACGGCAGAACAGCCGTTTGATATCGAAATAGATCTTCCGGGAGGACGACTCTACTGGGTAGAGGTGGATAACGGCTACACAACCAACAGCGGTAATCTGGGTAGTTTATACTCTGCGGATCTTGACGGACAAAACAGGCAGGCCCTCGCAAGCGATCTGCTGTTACCCACCGGCCTGGCTCTCGACACGGCAGCAGGCCATATTTACGTTACCGGGGCAGCAACAACAACAAACTCAACATCACCATACACTAACAAGATTGTCCGATTTGATCTTGATGGCAATAATGAAGTGACGATCGCCTCGGGCGAGTACACTGAATCGGTTCCTGATCGAATGATTAAACCGGTTGATGTAGAATTTGATCAAACATCACAACGCCTATTCTGGAGTGACAGAGGCCTGCCTATCGGGTCGAACCATATAAGTGAAGAAATAAAAATGATTGACCTGTCTGCAGGCACCACTCAGGTACAGGTTATCGGTGAGCCCGCAGATTCTTCACATACCCCGTATGGCCTCACCGTTTTGCCAGGTGGTGATCAAATATTCTGGGCTGGTTCAAAGGGAATCAACTACGTCGATATGACTGGAGGCTCTCTTGCTCAATCCAGTGGTGCGGATATTTCGGGCTCGGCAGTTTTCGGTGTGCAATACCACGAAGCTAACGATACGGTTTACCTGACCGATCACTCAGGCACCATTCGCAGCATAGACGCTGATTTATCAGTTGACACTATTCTACTGAGTGGATTGGGCGACCCAACCGGCATCGCCGTAGCTACCGCAAGCGTAATCAGTACTGCTCCTGTACTGGACAACAACTCGCCACTCAACGTCTTTGAAGGTTCAACTGCCACCATAACAACATCGATACTTAATTTCACAGACCCGGACACGCTCACCACTAATCTTGTCTATAACATCTTATCAGCACCGGCCAATGGTCAATTACTGGATGCATCCGACTCGCCAGTGTGGTCTTTCACACAGGCCGAAATTGATGCCGGTGATATCTCCTATCAACATGCCGGCGGCGAAAATACCAGCGACGTGTTCAGCTTCACTATAAGCGATCAAACTAACGTTTCTGCCGCGATGGATTTTTCAATCGTAGTATCACCACAGAACGATGCGCCTGTTGCGGTGGCTGACACCTACACCCTGAATGAAGGACAGAATCAAACTTTTAATTTGTCGCAAAACGATATCGATGTTGATGACGGTCTCGATCTATCGAGTATTACCATAGTAAGTGAACCGGTTAACGGGTTTGTTGCAGCCAATAGTGATGGCACGGTTTCCTACACGCACGACAGCTCTGAGACTATCACAGACGGATTCAGCTACACTATCGATGACGCTGGCGGGATCACCTCGAACACCGCAACCGTCTCTCTGACTATATCACCGGTTAATGACTCCCCCACCGCAATAGCTGATACTTTTGCAGTCGATGAAGGTCTTGGTGCAACATTTGATCTTGCAGCCAACGATACCGACGCTGATGACGGTCTGGATCTGTCAGGCATTGTCA
>CAKZVB010000090.1 GCA_937922015.1 uncultured Granulosicoccaceae bacterium | reverse complement strand
GTTTTGTATCGCTGGTGTCTTCCGCCATAAAACCGTGCTTTTCGTACCATTGCCATGCGGCGACACCGGCTTTTTCAGCAGAAGGGGCGGCAAACGGGGTTTCAACTGCCATTAGTTTCCAGAAACGCCTGGGGTGATAGGCGGCTACTGAATAGGCGATATCGACAACACCGTTTTTTGCCAGATCATATTGGCCGTTAGGTTTGGCCAATGGAGCTGTCATGATTTCTACTTCCAACTCACCGTTTGACGCGGCTTCAAGTTCGTCTGCCCATGCTCTCAGTGTAGATGTCATGTGGTGTACAGGTGGAAGCCAGTTAGCCACACGTAGTTTTGTGGTTTCAGCAAATGCCTGACCTGGCAGGGCGACGCCCAGAAACAGTGCAGACAGCGCTGTGGACAGTAAAATACGACTTTTCATATTAGCCTCCGTTATGGCGTCTCTTAAAGACGCGCAGTTACACCGAAATTAAATTTGCATTTTCGACGATGAATTGAGAATACGGTTTACAGAGTATTTGTGTCAATAAAAAAGAATCGGTATTCTTATTTGCGTGCGAACTCAACGACGAGAACCCCGACTTATGCCAAAACCAGTCACCCTGTCTACCAAGCAGCTGACCGGCCACTCTATTAACAACGAGTCTATTGCCAGTAATTCTTTGGCCGGTGATTCGTTGATTGGTGAGATACCGGGGGTATTTGCTGCCAGGCAGCAACGCAGTGTCCGCATTAGAGACAGCTTCATCAACGTGGGTGTTGAAACACTGAATCAGGTTCGCCTTAAAGATCTGACGGTTGCTGCGCTTTGCCATAAGAGCGGTAATTCTGTAGGGGCGTTCTATGCGCGCTTTCAAGATAAGGACGCGTACTTTCGAGCATTGCGAGGCTTTACCATTGAATCGCAGGATCATCAGGCTATGACTCGATTTAATAGTGAAACCTTGAAGGGAAATGACGCAAGGCAAACGCTGGAAACACTGGTTGACCTGATGGTCGATATATTTACCAGTCGTTACCGTGGCGTGTTAAGGGAATCGCTGGTGCTTATTCTGGAACCCGATGATCCCTGGGCACCCATGCGAAGCTCGGCTTTGAAGATAGTATCAACCCTTCAGGAAAACCTTGCTGATTGTTTTCCACAACATACTGCTGCTGAAACCAATACCCGGTGCCGCTTTTGTTTTCAGTTAATTGTTGGTGCCTTGCAGAACGACCTTGTCAATGATTACCATGTTTTCACTACCAGGGATGACTCGCTTCGAAAAGGTTTAAAAGAAGCGGTCTGGGCCTACATGGGCTTGACCAACTAGTACACATCCAGAAACAAGTGCTACCACGGAACACTCATGCAAGCAATCTTTCGCCGCCCGCAGGTAGTTACTAATGAATGACCCATTATTGGCAATAGATGGGCCTACATGTGGTAGGCAAAATCTTATGCACCCGAGTGATCCTCGCTATGCCCTGGTATTGGATAGGCACTAAGTTAACCCGGATAGATAAATGAAAAGTAAACCCAATGTGGTTTTGATTTTTACCGATAATCAGCAGGCGTCAACACTGGCCTGCTATGGTAATTCAGAAGTTCACACCCCTAACCTTGACCGGCTTGCCGGCCAGGGAATGAAGTTTGATAACGCCTTTTGCCCTAACGCGTTCTGTTCACCGTGCAGGGCATCAGTGCTGACTGGTAAGTTGCCATCGCAGCATGGCGTGCACTCATGGATAGACGATAGAAACATGCCTGAGTGGCCAGTCGGCTGGCATGCTTTAAACGGAATGCAAACGCTACCGGGTCTTTTGCAGGATGATGGTTACGCCACTGCACTGATTGGTAAGTACCATTTGGGTGAACCGACCACACCTGCCGAGGGTTTCGATCATTGGGTAACGCTTGAAGACGGGCATGTGCGAAGCTTCTACCGTAACCGTATTTTCGACAATGGAAAAACGTATCAGCAACCAGGGCATTCGGTTGATTTTTTTACTGACAAGGCAAAAGAATTTATGGCTGAGCAAGTTGCCGCGGATAATCCGTTTTTTCTATTTTTACCATACCCGGCGCCCTATGGTCATTGGCCTGCCACCAAAGAGACCGATGAAAACCGACATACCCGACGTTATGCGGACTGCCCGATGAATTCAGTGCCGCGTGAGGCGCTTAGTAAAAAAGCAGTGGACGGTTTTTTAATGAATCAGTCCGGATCTACCGCTGATCTTGATTTTTCCATGCTAATGCGTGCCCCTAATGATCTGGCAACGTTGCGCAACTATTACTCGCAAATTTCAATGGTTGATGATGGCGTGGGAGAAATTATGGCATCCCTGGAAGCGCTGGGTATCGAAGATAACACCTTATTGATCTTTACCACTGATCATGGATTGTCAGTCGGACAACATGGTTTCTGGGGGCATGGCGGATCAAGCTTTCCTTCGAACCTTCACCGTGCGGCACATTCGATTCCGTTGATTGTGCGACAGCAAGGGTTAGTGCCAGAGGCTGAGGTATCAAACCTGATGGTATCTAATATGGATCTGTATTCCACGATACTTAATCATACCGGCCTTGCGGCAACAGACAGTAAAACATCACTGCCAAGCCGAAATTTAATGCCTGTGCTTAAAGGCGATATACCAGCAGACTGGGGTGACGATGCAGTTTATTCAGAACAAGAAGAAACGCGTGTGATCAGAACCCGCAAGTGGGCCTTGTTCAAACGCTATGATGGCCCGACAAATAGAGGTATTGGTGATGAACTTTACGATGTTGAAAACGATCCACAGGAAACGACTAACCTGTCTGGTGTAGCGGAACACGCAGATACAGAAGCAGAGCTTGGTGCGATGCTGACAGAATTCTTCCGCCGCCATGTTCGTACGGAAGCCGATTTATGGAGCGGTGGTGCACCAATCCAGAATTCCATGCGTATGTCGTTCTGGAAGGATGCATGGGGTGAGGATTGGGCGCCAGTGTATGAGTATGATTAGACGGAAAGTGGCGGGCTAGCTGTTTGGTTATGGAAAACGAAAACCCTGAAAATTGTTGTATACCGTTTGACCGGGACAATAGCTGTAATGCGAAGGATGTATCAACTGGCAGTCGCATAGACAGGTTATCGAGTCCGATTGATTTCGATTCAGTTGATATCGGTGGCGACTGGTTCGATATGGGTTGTGCGCTGTCACCGCACCCTGAAGATGGTGAAGGTCCGGTACGCCCGGTGTGGGTTGATAAA
>CAKZVB010000089.1 GCA_937922015.1 uncultured Granulosicoccaceae bacterium | reverse complement strand
TACACCGAACTACAGTGGCCGAATGGACAATCTGCGCGCGGCGATTCTTCGGGCCCAGTTGCCCTTGCTGGATGAAAATTGTAGACGATGGAATGAATTGTATCAGGCCGCAGAATCAGCGCTCAACGCTATACCCGGTATTGACGTACCGACACGTGCGGCGCAGGAATACTATGTCGGCAGCTCGATTCAGTTCCGACCACAAAGCCTCGACAGCCCCGAGCTAATCAACCGGTTTGTGGCCTCCTGCGCAGCACGCGGGGTGGAATTAAAATGGTTCGGCAGCAAGGATCCACAGGGATTCACCAGCCGCTATGACAGCTGGCGTTATCTGGGTGAATCCCCCGTACTGCCACAAACACTGAATATACTTGCAAACACCCTGGATATGCGTATCCCGCTGACGTTTCATCTGCAGGACATGGCGCTTATTACCAGCATTATCGCCGATGAACTAACGATACTGGCAGCTAAAAAGTCGGCGTAAGCACTGTCGCTATCGACAACGTTAATTTTCTAAATTCGCAGTGGCTGCGGATAAGCCCGCGATCAGTGTCGCGAGCTTTGCAATACCCGGAGCAATTTTATCTTCCGGTATGGCAGACACGCCTAAGCGTAAATATCCGTGTTGCACTGATGGCTCTAAAAAGTAAGCGTCTCCGGACACCACCAGAATGCCATTTTGCGCCGATTTCTGAGCCACTTCATGAGCATCTACCTGCTCTGGCAGTTTCAGCCACAAGGCACTACCACCGGATGAGGCACTTACTACAGACTCAGGCAGATATTTTTTTAGTGCTGCATCAATCGCCAGCCACCGCTTTCGATAACTGAAAGATAAACGTTGCAGCAATGTATCGTGATGACCTGAGGCTAAAAAATGCGCCGCAGCATTCTGATTGTTTGCGGGCGGATGTCGCAACATCAGCCTTCGCAGTGCGCGCACTTCGTCTATCAGCGCTTTTGGCCCGACCAGGTAACCCATGCGCAAACCGGGCGCGAGCGTATTAGACAGACTGCCAACGTAAATAACCCGGTCATTTTTATCGAGGCTTTTCAACGCCGGTATTGAAGCGTCCGAACAATTGAATTCGCTTTCATAATCATCTTCAATAATCAGGAAATCGTGCTCAGCTGCCCGGCGTAGTAGTTCATGCCGGCGCTGCAACGTCAAGGTAGCGTTAGTGGGTGCCTGATGGCTGGGTGTACAGTAGATCACACTACAGTCGTTAATCCGGTCGTCGACAACAAGACCGTCCTGATCCACTGGCAACGCCTTGATATCGCCATCGCACAACTGCAGTATGTTGCGCATTTCCGGATGTCCGGGATCTTCAAATCCAACACGCTCACGGCCATTGACCAACAGAGTTGCCAGTAAATACAGTGCGTTTTGCGCACCCAGAGTAACCAGAATCTGGTCTTTATCAACCCAAAGCCCACGGCGCGGCAATAATTGCCGCTGAATTTGCTCTATCAGTAGTGGGTCGTCTCTGTCGATGGAATCGGCACTCCAGTCTGTGATCGCCCGCGCAGCAAGTGATTGTCGACAACACTCACGCCACTCATTCATTGGAAACAGTGCCTGGTCAACCTGCCCTGTGGTAAAGGCATAGTCAAAGCTGCGGCAATCCCGCACAGTAGAACCACACACGCGATCAGACTCAATGCGTGTTGTCTCAAAACGGGTTGTCAGTCTTTGACTCCAATTCGGCGCAGTACCGCTGTATTTAACCGGTTCAGAGACTTGAGATGCCCGACTGTTCAACAGCTCCAGATTAACGAAATAACCACGCCTCTCTTGTGAGATCAGATAGCCGTCTTCCAGCAGATGCCGATACACACGCACAATGGTATTTCGCGCCACACCCAACTGACTGGCCAGTCCGCGTGACGGTGGTAACGGCCGCTGGTGCGAGATATGACCATCCAGTATGGCTGTTACCAGCGATTGCCGTAACTGATTTGTCAGACTCGCATCATGCTCTTTAGACAGATGTAACTGTTGTTGCCACACAGGCTGATCGCCAGTGTGCGAAGTGTCCGGTTCTGAATTCAATGCATGTTTCCTCTTACCGCCTTAATGCCGTGATCCTTGCTATCCCTTTAAAACGCCCCGTTGATTCAGCGCTGACTGACCTGGTAAGCCGGTAACGTCAGCTATTGGCGCACAGGATTTCCAAAGCAACAGGTAGAACAACCAGATCTGGGTTATCATCATTTGCGGGATTGCCAACAGGTTGGAACAACCCTGCTGTTTTCAGCTTATTCCCAAATCAACAGCTTTGTACAACTGATAGACCTGACAACCTCATTGCTCGTGTCTATTACGGTTCAGACCTCGATTTGGTTTATTAATCAGAACAGTTTGAATCTGTACGCATGTCATTGGCATTTTCCATTCGAACATAAAATGAAGTGATACCTGTCGTTTCCCGGATATTCAATATTGTGCAACTTCTCACAACCGCGGTGATCCAATGATCGAGCTGCTATCTTCCGGACTGCTCGACGAGTCACGGACAACGTTGTTTTTTCTGGCGGCAATCGGAATTTTCGTCGGTATATTAATCGGCAGCATCGGTATCGGTGGTGTGTTGCTGGTGCCCGGACTAATCTATCTGGCCGGATATGATATCCATGTCGCTATTGCAAGTTGTATGTTGAGTTACGGCTTTAGCGGGCTTATGGGCGCATGGATGTATACCCGCAAGGGCACCATTCGATGGGCTACCGGTGGCTGGTTAAGCCTGGGTGCAATGCCGGGCGCTGTACTTGGTGCGCTGATCGTGCAGCAGTTACCCGCCGATGTAGTCACTTTGGTCATCGCGTTATTTATCGTTTTTGCGGTGTATAGCTCTAGCCGTAATAACAATACACACAGTGGCTCTGCAACAATGAAACCGTTAACGCTTAGCGCCATCGGTATGCTGGTCGGTTTCGGCTCTGCTATCAGTGGCACCGGCGGGCCCCTTTTACTGGTACCGATTATGGTTTGGTGTGGCTGGCCGGTACTCGGAGCAGTCGGATTGAGCCAGATGATTCAGGTTCCAATTGCACTGCTGGCAACTTTGGCCAACTTTTACCATGGCACTATTGACGTGCTACTAGGTCTGGCAGTCGCTGCAGTAATCACGAGTGGTGTGATCATCGGTGCAAACGTTGCGCATGTATTGCCAGTGCATCAACTGCGTAATCTGGTCACTGTTGCACTGATATTTGTCGCTGGCTGGATGCTGACTCGTGCAGCTTTCGCGATGATAATCTAGCCTGCACGGCAGAATGTCACAAGATTTAAGGCTGATAAAAACTATCAGGACGACGCTTTGTTTTCGTGATAAGTACGCCATCCAGCCCAATAGTTACTGGTCTGTTTGTAGTTGACCCACTCTTCTGTATCAGGAGTCGGTGTAAAAGGCTCTTTGCCTGCAGTACATTGGCTGCACAATGGTATGGCTTCTTCACTAGCTGCGGTGACTTTCGCCTCGCGGTGCTGGTCGCAAAAATACAACCCACAGCCCGACTCACCACCATATGGCTCACCGCCACAAACGTGGTCCATACCGCGGTTGATGTCTTTATTGCAATCCGGGTGATCGCAGCAGCCCGGCACATCAAAGCCGATATCGCGATTCCATCGTTCGTCGTAACCAATTGACCAGTACATCATTCTGTCTATCCCTCAAGCTTCTATTTGGAAAATGCACCCAAATTGTATTTTCGACTGGCCCATGGCGCGCAATAAATAAACAATATGTAACCGCCATTGATTTGGGATGCTGCCGCCAATTAAAGTTATGCGACTATAAACGCCGTATCCTGATGCCGCTGGCAGCTGACATCACAGCTGCTACTATTAATTTACCCTGCACTTAGTGATCTTGGCAAGTCATATATTGTGAGTGGCGGGTTCTTGTATTTGCATGCAGCTTCTGTCCAAAACCGGCATTGTCACTATTTTCCAATTACTCAAATACCGATAGTCCCGATAGACAATACGTATCAGTCGATCGAGACCGGGACGGTCAGCACATCACAAGTTATCATATGCGGTAAAAGGACAATGCAGTCGGGTGGTTAAACCGTGGGGGCGTGGCCACCTGCATGAAATCGTTAGTTTATAATCCCGATCGATTTACTGCTAATTCATTTGTCTGATTTTATTCGCCGTGGTCGCACTACATTTGCTGCACGCTCCATCACACCACAAACAGCGGCTGCATCTTTATCAGCATGGCCTTGCGCTGCTGCTGCATAGTAGTTTTGCAGGGCTATCTGGTAGATGGGAATCGGGCAATGCAGACTGGCGGCATGTTCTGAAATAATTCTGGCATCTTTCAGTGGCACTGACAAATTCATGCCTTCTCTTTCATAGTCCTGCTCAACCATCAAGCTTCCTCGGACTTCAAACATGGCTGAACTGGAACCGCTGCCTGATATCACGTTGTGAAACATTTCCGGATCGAGCCCTGATTTCATTGCCAGAACCATTGCTTCAGCAGCCACGCTATTGTGTACCAGGTTTAATATATTGCCGCAGAACTTCACCTTGCTGCCATTGCCAAACGCTCCCACATAATGAGTCTTGCTGCAGGTGAGCTGAAGTATTGCTTGTAGCTCCGGATAGGCAGACTCCTCTCCACTGAAAAATGCTGTAAGTGTTTTTTTCAACGCCATAATTCGATTGCCACTGACCGGACAATCTATCGGTTTACGGTCATTGCTCAGGCACGCTTCAGAAAATTTCATTTTATCGTCAAGTGATAGTGTTGACAGTTCGACAACAAGTTGCCCACTTGACGTTGATGCGAACAACCCTGATTTGCCATCTAAGACACTTTCAAGTGCCCTCGCATTTGGAAGACAGGTAAACACAATCGAGGCACTTTCAGAGACCTGTTTTGGTGATGACACCATGTGCAGACCGAGAGACTCACCATTGGCTTTTGCTTCTGATGAAATATCACAGCCTACCACCTGTAAACCACCCTCGATAAAGTTTTGTGCAATGGCTGAACCAAGGACACCCAGACCGATAAAACCAACTGTATCTATTTTACTCATGTCAGGAAAGATGCACTGTCTGGCCCGTTTCAGCCGATTGTTCGATGGCTTCGAGGACTTCGATGTTGTGGATTAATTGCTCGTGTGTGTATGGGTAGTCGGCCACACCGTTGATAGCGTCGGTGAAAGCTTCCAGATTAATAACCACAGTGTCAATCCAGTCGAAACGCTCTGTAGAGTGAGCCTGGCCGGTACGTGCTACTACCATTTCTGCAACGCCACCCGGTGTGTCAGGGTGCGTGTCGTTGCGGGTCTCGACCCAGGCGTCTGATCCGAATACATGTAATCGAATAAAGTGAGGCGTATACAGAATTGCGTTGAGGGTTGCAGTCATGCCGGCTTCAAACTTTAACTGCACGGTGACTACATCGCCGGTCTCCCAGTCCAGAACTCTTTTTGCGGTCAGTGCCTGCACTGTCGACACCCGCCCGAACATCGCTATGTACATGTCAGTCAGGTGTATACCCATACCGGTCATCCCTGCAGCGGGTGCGGTGGCTTTAAGGGTACGCCAGTCACCCGGTGGCACGGCGATCAGCTTATCGTGACTAAAGGCCGCTTCAGCATGCATGACTGTGCCCAGCGAGCCGTCTTCGATCATCTCGCGCACCTTTATCATGGCCGGCTCATACCTTCGTTCATGACCTATACCCAGAACAACTCCGGCCTTTTCACAGGCCGCCACTGATCTTTTTGCACTGTCACCAGTTAATCCCAGGGGTTTTTCACAAAAGACATGCTTTCCAGCCTGTGCAATCTGTACAACTTGCTGCTCATGCATGGTGTTAGGTGTTGTCAGCACGACGGCATCCAGCGTGGTGTCCTGCAATGCCTGATCGATCGATTGCAAGTGCGCTAATCCGGCACTTTTTATCTCTGCACGCTTGCCTTCATCAGGTTCTATTATCGCTGAAACACTGATTTTAGAGTTTCCTTTTAGCCGTTTGGCCATATGTTGGCCCCACCAGCCAAACCCCGCTATCGCAATGTTGATCGGGTTTGCGGCTGTCATAAGTGTTGCTCCTGTTCTGCGCAAGGGTAAGTTGCAAATAATATAAACGACTGAGGCATCGATGTCTGCAGGATCAGTTAATTACCTTGCATTAAATCAACCGTGGGCTTGTTGTTCGCTTCAATAAATTGTTGTTACGCATTATGTCTATGTATGCCTGTCATCATAAAGCGACCATAACACCAACGCTGCGTTAAAAAGTGAAACCGGGAACCGGCCTGCCTTCGGCCAAATGTATTGCAACCCAAACGAAAAAGGGCAGGAACAAAAACACAAGCAACGTTGAAGTAACAATAATTCCGGCAACCTTTTCGGGGGATCGATTAAAATGTTTGGCGAATACAAAATTGAAGACGGCGATGGGCATCATACACATCAGAAATACAACACCCGCGGCAGGCCCCTGAAGATCGAGTACGATCAGCACCGTGAAGCCGACGACAACACCAATTAACAACCTGGAAATAGCGATATAGAGTGCCAGCCTGAGATCAGTTATTTTTAGCTGTGAAAGTGAGTATCCCAGCACCAGTAGTAACCCCGGTATTACCAGACCACTGACCAGCTCGGTGGTTTTTGCAATCCATTGTGGTACCGGCAACCCGAATGCCAGAGTACTGATACTGATAAAGACTGCATATAGCAAAGGTTGTCTTAGCAGTCTGCGTACCGAAATGGTTCCAGCGGTTAGTCCGTAGCCGATGGTATATTGCGAAATTGAGATTGCGATGAAATAGGCAACACCCAGTGCCAGGCCTTCGTCACCAAACGCGACAAATGCCAGTGGCAAGCCGATATTACCGGTGTTGGGGTGCATCAGTGAGGCCAGATACGTGTGGTAGGGCAATGAAGATAATTTCAGTATAATTGCACCAAGCAGCGCAGACATTGCCAACGCCAGACAGGCAGACAATATCATCTGCCCGATGTCCTCCAGTTGAACATTCAGTCGAGTAAGTGTTGTAAACACCAGGCATGGTGTCGCCACTTTTACCACCAGGTTGGTCAGCGTTTCCGTGTCGAATGGCTGCTTCCATTTCGCCCACAAAAAACCTAATGCGACAATCGCAAAAACCGGGGTGACAACGCCAAAGATTTGGGAGATCAACAGTGTTCCTGAAAGAACCGGAGCAACCACTGTTGCTCTGTCGGGGACATGCCTATTTTCGAAGGAAAAGCAAAACGGGTGTTTTACTTACCGCTGGCACATTTCTATACCTGATATTGCTCGCCGTTTACCGTCCAGTTCTCAGTAACCTTTGTACCGGACTGCCGCAACATTTTGGATACCGCGCAATGCTCGTTCAATGAATAAATGACTTTTTTAATGTCTTCCTGAGTACCGGTCATCGCCGCGTTAATCGTTAATACTGTGTCTGGGAAAGGAATATCAATTGGTTCTATCAGCCGTGTCCCGCGACTGTCCATCGTTGTCACCACATCGATATCCATATCTGTGATTTCTACGTTGTTGGCGCGCGCCAGTTTGTTGGAGATAACATGAGTACACCCCACCAGTCCGGCAAAAACCATCTCCACCGGCATTGGTCCTTCATTGGTGCCACCGCGTTCAACAGGCTCGTCAATAGTCATCTCAACATCACGGGATGTTACTTTGGTACGGGTGTGGGTCTCGGCTTTTCCAGAGAGTCGAAACTTCCAGATGGCTTTTTCTTTGACATTAGCCAAGTTTTTCTCCTTAAACAGTTGTTAAAGATTCTAAATCTGCAAGATACAATAAGAAGGGCTGCAGTTGGCAACCCTTCTTTATAAAGCACTTTGCAGCACTAGGAGCCTGCGCGGCAGAACCTCAGCTACTGCGAACGCGCCCTGACGGTGCGCCCAAGGCGAAAGTAATTATCGATCATTTTCGTTACGTATGAACAACAATGCGCCTCAAATGATCGTACCACCATTTACTAAGACAAGGGCCCTCGCCATGGCACGTTCTCGCTACGCAGACTTCTACCGCTCAGACTCCTAGCCAGCGTCAACCAGCCCCATCAAATCATCGACAGACAAACGCACACCGACGTCCGTGCCGTCCAGCAAGCCATCTGACAACTCTCTTTTCTGGCCGTGCATTTCGACAATTTTTTCTTCTATCGTGCCTTTGGTCACCAAACGATAGATCGTTACCGGTTTGGTTTGACCCATCCGATACGCCCGGTCCGACGCCTGATCTTCGACCGCGGGATTCCACCACGGGTCCATATGGATGACGTAGTCTGCAGCGGTCAGGTTGAGGCCGGAGTTACCCGCCTTGAGACTGATTAGAAATAGCTCACCTTCGCCGCCCTGAAATTTATCTACCAGCTTCTGACGCTGCTTTACCGGTGTCGAGCCATCGAGGTATTGATAGCTTATGTCGTTGTCTTCGAGGTGCTCCCGAATTAACGCAAGGTGACCGACAAACTGACTGAACACCAGACAGCGATGTCCATTGGCCCGCAATTCATCAACAATTTTTATAAACGCCCGCAGCTTGGCGCTGCCAACCGGTGGATTATCTGCCACCAGTCGCGGGTGGCAACTGGCCTGCCGCAGGCGGGTGATCTCTGCCAGCACCTGAAAGCGCTGCTCGGGATTGTCATTGTCTATGGTTCTGATTGCTTCACTGGCACTGCGACGCATTGATTCATAGAACGCAGCCTCTTCCGGTTCAAATTCAACCATGTGGGTAATTTCTGTACGCGGTGGCAGCTCGGTCAGTACCTCACGCTTTAAACGCCGCAACATAAAGGGGTGCACCAGTGCTTTTAATCGCTCGCGGGCTTCATCGTCATTTTTATCTTCAATGGGCGTGGCAAAACGCGAATTGAATTTCTCACGCGAGCCAAGCAAGCCCGGATTAATGAACCTGAACAGATTCCACAGTTCTTCCAGGCGGTTTTCAATTGGCGTACCGGTGGTTATCAATCGAAAGTCCGCCTGCAACTGCATCATCGCGCGTGAACGATTTGTGGTGCTGTTCTTAAAGGACTGGGCTTCATCTGCAACAACGGTTGCCCACTTGACCTCGGCAATGGATTCTATTTCGTTTTGCAGCAGCCCGTAGGTGCAAACAATAACATCGCCTGCACCGACACCGGCCAACATCGTGCGTCGGCAGCCATCACCGAGACGCATTACATTTAACGATGGTGCAAAGCGAGCGGTTTCATCCAGCCAGTTACCGCACACCGATGTGGGTGCGACGACAAGTGTTGGACCATTGACAGATCGCTCGAGTACCACAGCCAGCGACTGAAATGTTTTACCTAACCCCATGTCATCTGCCAGACAGGCACCGGCACCCCAGTGCGCCAGTCGTATCATCCATTGATAACCGTGCAATTGATAATCACGTAAGGTAGCTGCAAGCCCTGCCGGCGGGGATGGCTCGAGTTGTGAGGCTTCCTGCAAGCGCTGCAGACGGTGCTCCCAGTCGGTACCGCCGGTGACTACCATGCCCCGGGTTGCTTCTTTTAGTACGCCAGTGGCTAAGGGATGTACCCGACCGTGATTACTGACACTGCGCAGGTTGTTGAGCCGGGTTTGCAACTCCCGGCTCAAGGTCACAACGCTGCCGTCGTCCATTGGCAGAAAGCGCCCTTCGCTTTTTTCCATTAGTTCGAATAGCGCGTCCATATGCAGGGAGTTCTGGTCATCAAGCTGTAGCTCACCATCGATGTTGAGCCAGTCATTGTTACCGCCAATGTCCACATGCATGGCATCGATATCAAGCGGTGGCGATATCTGAATCTGCTGACCCAGTGGCCAGATAATAACGATCTCATCACCCAGCTTTTGCAGCGCATCTATCAGCTCAAGGGATTGTTCCTGCTGTTCTATTTTCCAGCTAAATTCTTTGCCGCCAGCGGGCAATGACAGTTGTTCGATCAGTGTGCCGGCAGTGCTTAGCTCGGCGTTATGATCACGCAGCGTCTTGTGCATAGCATCATTGATGTAGGCCAGTAACACGGTGCTTCCCTGACCCGGCAACACCACTGGTCCGTGTTCTCCCAGTGGATAAAGAGTTAACGCAACATGCAGCCCGTGTTCATCATCAGGGGTTAACTCAAATCTTGCTTTGTTGTCTGCATCAACCTGTATCAGATCACGCACGCCCTTACCGCCAACATCAGAAAATACGGTGATCATTGGCGACAACGCGGGTAATGACTCGAGCAGTCTGTCTTTGGCTGATGAGGGCATCTGTAAGCCCCCCTCCCCGAGTGCCGCGGCAAGATCGACCTGACCGTTTTTAAAACCTGTTACGCGCAGCAACTGCGGCTTAATCCACTCAACCTGCCACTGTTCGCTATGCTGTTTGGCGCTGGCAGGAAACGGCTGAATTCTCATGGTGACAGAGTCATCAAGCGGGCTTTGCAGAATCTCCAGCTGCGGCTGTGCCTGCTCGATGGCACACGGTACCGGTGGCAAACCGCTGTTTTTATCGACGCGGTACAAACGCGGGTGAGCCATTACAGTCCACAGCAGCTTGCTGTTACTTATCTCAATTCTGGTGTCCTGCCCGACGGTACTTTTGCGCCGCGTTATGTCGACCCGGCCGTGCGCGTCGCGACCGGCGTGACGCTCTATATCTCTGCACAACTGACGGTCGTGTTCGCATAAGAAAGTCATTTGTTCGTAGTTGTCCAGCAGATCGAACTGATCGAGCTTACGACCTTTACTCCACTTGCCGTTCCTGCCTTTTTTCTGCTCGCGCGCCTCTATTTCAATACCAAGGTGCCCGGCATAGACCCACCACACCAACCTGCTGGCAACTTCAGTATCTTCAGGTGCGGGACTTTTAAGAGCACTGGTTAGCTGATCGATTTTTTGCAGCTGCGATTCCCAGTCAACCGACGGCGATATGAAGCTCTCCAGCCAACCGCGATCACCTGATCCGTCGTCTTTCTTTTTAGCCAGGCCTTTAGCATGCA
Source organism: uncultured Granulosicoccaceae bacterium (assembly GCA_937922015.1). Classification (GTDB taxonomy): domain Bacteria; phylum Pseudomonadota; class Gammaproteobacteria; order Granulosicoccales; family Granulosicoccaceae. The sequence goes on along the minus strand of CAKZVB010000089.1, from coordinate 5,914 downwards.
CATCACGTTGCTTGCCGTATCGACGGAGCAATCCATTGGTTTGGGCAACATACCAGAACACACCAGCCATGGTTGCCTGATCATTGTGTCTTTGCAGTCTTCCCAACATGCGCACAGAAGGAGTTTCACCCAACCAGTGCAATACAGCACAACGCACCAGATCAAGCCACGGACATGCACCTGATGCGCCCTTGTTATCCTGACCACTGTTATAGAGCCAGGAAAGCTCAGCGGCAGTCACATCGCCAGTCACCACCTTAGTGTAGGACAGCAGGGTTTCCGCCACGGTAACAAACCGGTCTCCGGGATCGTTCGCAGACAACATGGCCAGTGCTTCTCTTATCTGCATGGCTGCTTTATCTGCGGGCAGAGCCTTGATACCGGCCAGACAAAAGAACAGCACCGGCAAGCCGCTGAGTGCTGCGGCTTTGTGATGCTGTTGCCGCGACACGGCTTTTTGAAAAAGTGCCATTGCCTGCGGTGCATCGTCAGACAACACCATTAACACAGCATGCAGCGCAAGGCCCGATACCCGTGGGTTATTTTTTATTGCTGCGATGTATCGAACGGCGTCATCATGACCTGTAGTACTGAGCAATAGACTGGCAATGATCTCGGCCTCAAGACATTCCCAGTCGAATTCTGCCGGACAAACTGAAGAATCAGTAAAGCCGTTTTGCTCCATTAGTACTTCGGAAAAAACCTCGGGCTGCCAGACCCGGTAAAGCGCTTCGGTATCCAAATGGAAGCGCAGCGCCATTTCGACCAGAAAGGCCGTAATATCACGCGCGCTCGATGACGCTGGTTCAAGTACATCGGACAAGGCACTAAGAGACGAACTCCCGAACTGGCTCGCGAGCTGATCAATTTCAACAGTAAGATTGGACAAGAGAGATGACGACCGTTTTCTAGTTATCAGGACCGCTTCGATGGCGGAGCGCCAGTTTACGACGAACCGAATCAGCACCGGGCCATCTGGTCAGGATAGTAATTTACAAATTGAAACTGTTTCACCTTATAAACAATTGGGTTGACGCCAATTTACGCCACTTCCCATGAATACAAAGCCTTACCGGCAGTGACGTCGATTTATTAAATACAAGCAATGTTCCTTCGTCGCGCGCCGGTTTGCCGTTGCGGATTGCGAGGACAGACGACACCCTGAACTGCAATCGCAACACAATCATGCCATGGATAAAAAGCAAGCCAGTTGTTGCGGTAAACTACCCCCTCAACCAGAAATAAAAATGCCATGACAACTCAACAACAAATCAAACCACTGTTCCAACTGGACGGAAAAATAGCCCTGATTACCGGCGCCAGCAAAGGTATCGGCGAAGCCATGGCTCGCGGCCTGGCAGAATTCGGGGCCAGTGTGGTCGTCAGCAGCCGCAAGCAGGAAGCCGTAGATGCTGTTGCCGATTCGTTAAAAGCCGACGGCCTGGAAGCGACCGCAATCGCGGCAAACATGGGAACCCCTGAGGACATAAGCAGCCTTGTTGAAAAAACCATGGCCTGTTACGGCGGCATAGACATATTAATCAACAATGCCGCGGTCAACCCGGTATTCGGCCCTGTTCAAAATACGGACGAACGCGCCTTTGATAAAATTCTGGATGTAAACCTCAAGGGTCCATTTGAACTGAGCAAACTGGTGTACCCGATATTAAAGGCACGCGGCGGCGGCTCGATTATCCACCTGGGATCAATTGGCGGACTGAAAGCAGAAACCGGCATCGGTATTTATAGCGTTAGCAAAGCGGCCATCATCAGTCTGACGCAGGCCATGGCACAGGATTGGGGAGCAGATAATATCCGGGTTAATGCAATATGCCCGGGCCTGATCAAAACAAAGTTCAGTGAGGCACTGTGGAATAACGAAGAAACTTTTGATCGATTCCTGCGACACATACCCCTTGGCCGTGCCGGCACCGCTGAAGACGTCGCAGGGCTGGCAGTATTTTTAGCTTCAGATGCATCCGCTTACTGTACGGGCAGTGTCTACATGGTAGACGGCGGCTATATCGTCTCATAGCAAACAGTCGCCTTAGGTCTCCTCGCCACGCACCGGCCTGTCAATATCCTTCACCAGCAGCCATGCCAGCAGACAGGCAATGCCAAAACCCGCAACCACCGGTGTGACACTGGAACGCAGATTCATACCGATAATGGCGGCGACGGAAATTGCACCCAGTGTACTGAGTGAATTGACAACTGACGATGCGGCACCGGCAATGTGACCCATGGGCTCCAGCGCGAGCGATGTCAGGTTGCCGAATATCAAACCGTAACAGAACAACACAACAGCAAGATAGGCATAGTAAAACCACAATGGTGGTGTGTTTTGCCAGAACATACTGCCGATCAGATAACAAAGGGACACCGCTGCGACCACCATAAAAGCGCGATTTAATAAACAGGCCATGCCCAGCCGCTCAACCCAGCGAGAGTTCAGCCACGACGACAAACCGATAGTCGATGCCAGAGATGCAAACACAATGGGGAATTTAATCCCGGTCTGATAGATTTCCTGAAATACCTGTTGCGCGGTGCTTAAATAGGCAATGAACGCTCCCCCTGCCAACGCTATCGCTATTGTGTAGGCACGGGTTTGCGGGTGCGCCAGTACTTCGCGAGTATTGCTGATCATCGTACCCAGCCTTACCGGCACCCGTTTTTCTTTGTCAAGAGTTTCCGGCTGTCGCCACCAGAACCATAGCGCTATGACCGCGCCGTAGACAAACAATACCCAGAAGATCCCGCGCCAACTGGCGACCAGTAACACCAGCTGACCAATAAACGGTGCCACAATGGGTACACCGATAAATATCATCATGATCAACGACATGACGCGCGCCATTTTTCTGCCTTCATAAGCGTCGCGCACAATGGCGATGGACAACACATAAGGACCGGCCGCGCCAGCGCCCTGACACACCCGGCCGACAAGCATCCAGGTGATCGAATCAGCCTGAATACATATCAGGGTTCCAACGGCGAATATGCAGAAGGCAACCAGTGTGGGCTTTCTTCTGCCAATGCTGTCAGCAACAAACCCATACAAAAACACGCCAATCGCGAACCCCAGAAACAACGAGGTGACAATCCATTGCCTTTGATTAGCGCTCGCCATTTCCAGGTCTGCATCTATTTGCGCCAACGCCGGTACCATGGAGTCAATAGAGAATGCATCAAGTGCTGCCATCGCAGCCATGAGAATCACAAATTCCCAATAACCGGGCTCTTTTACCTTTGATACAGTGGCTACCGGAGTGTGGGCAGAGGTTGATTTAACGGACACTCAGGAATTACCAATTGTGATGTAAGACATATTTCAGGATGAACTCTGTTACGAACGATATGCACAACGACAAGTCCTATACTTATCGCGAATTACGTACAACCTGGAAAAATAGCTGCAAAAGAAAGAGCGAGGTATTGTAAAGGTCCGGCTATTTTTAATAATTACAAATAGGGACACTGAACCATACCCGGCGTAACAACTGCAATATCCCGAACACTACCTTACGCTCGTGGCCGCGTAATTCACCCGAACCGATTCAAGCTGCCGCCACGGTTCCTTGCGAACAGTCACAAAATCACCAATAATCAGCAAGATAGAAAACCGGCTCTGATTTCGCGGATTATTTCGCAGTTACCGACGACCGATTTGACTAAGATACTGCCGTTTTTTTGATCCGCCGGAAGCAGAAAATTGTGAGTTAACACAAATTGTCGAAAATCAATTAAAAACACCTGCCTACGGCACGGAAATCGCCACTACAGATGCAGGCGAGTATAAACCACTATTCACCACAATCTATGCCTGCCTGTTTGGTAGCTGCAACAGTAACCCTATGACAATGCTTCGATTCAATATTCAAAATCCATCATCAACCGCGCAACCACTGACGATAGGTTTCCCGGTTGCCGAATCAATGGTCAACGAATCAGATCAGTTGTCAATTGTAGACGCAAACGGTGCACCGATTGCGGTGGATTTCGATGTGCTGTCGCGGTGGCCGGACAACAGTGTTCGCTGGGTACTTTCGACCTTTGCGACCCGGAAACAAAACAACCCTGAGCACAACAACCCTGATCACAACAACCCTGAGACAGAGTACTCACTGACGATCAGGGCGGATGATAGTAAAACCCCTGATGTCCCTGCGCTTACCATCGACGAGCAGCCAACGCACCTGCATGTATCCCATGGCGATTGTTCACTGCGCATCAGCAAAAATGAGCAGAGCCTGTTTCCCGAACTAACACGAAACGGCGTCGACATTCTAACTCCCGCCAGCACCGTCATGTGCCTGGACAGTGAAGGACGTCCGTTTGAATTGACAAACCAGTGCCTGAACATCACAAAAAAACAACGCCTGTATTGTGAATTCACTGTCGAATCGACCTTAAAAAATGCTACTGATCAAATAGTGCATTTGAATCTGCGTTACAAATACCTCTATTCGGGAATTCTGGAAGTCGACATAGAAATTCACAACCCCAGTCGAGCACAACATAGCCGGGGACTCTGGGACCTGGGTGATCCACATTCTGTATTATTTACAAGCCTGAACCTCAATCTGGTTTCAACAGCACAAGATGCCTGCGAAATTCAATGTGAAACCACCAGTGAGTGGACAACATTGCCTGCCGAAAGCAATGCCCTGTTGTTTCAGGCTTCAAGCGGTGGTGAACGGTGGGACTGCTATAATCACTGCGATTCAGAAGGCAAAGTGCGGAATCGTTTCAAGGGCTATCAGCTAAGTATTAACGACAAAGAAATACACACAGGACTACGCGCTGAACCCACTGTACGCATGCTCAGACAGCAGCAGATCAGCTACACCCTGGCAATGCCCGAGTTCTGGCAGAACTTCCCCGCCAGTATTGAGCACACCCCCGACGCGTTGTCGCTGGGCATTTTTCCACAGGCGCATGGCACTCCTTATGAACTTCAGGGCGGTGAAAAGAAAACCAAAAAAATAGTCCTGTCTATTGTCGATGACAATCTTGAGTGGACTCACCGTCCCGCGACAATTCAAATGAATTCAGACGATGTGATTAGTACCGACATACTTCGCTACGCCAGAAATCATTCAAGCCAGACTCCTTATGACAAGCTGCTGCATCATACTCTGTGTGAAAAAAACGGCATAAAAGCAAAAAGAGAAATCATTGATGAATTCGGTTGGCGCAACTATGGAGAAATCTACGCCGATCACGAAGCGCTCTACCACGAAAGCGAAGAGCCATTCATCTCACACTATAATAATCAGTACGATCCTATTCACGGCTTTGCCCGTCAGTACCTGCTAACCGGAGACTCTCGCTGGTTTACCCTTATGCATGATCTGGCCAGACACGTATTAGACATCGATATTTATCACACCGACGAAGACAGAGCAGAATACAATAACGGACTATTCTGGCATACGGATCACTATTTAGAAGCTCATACCGCCAGTCACCGGACCTATTCGCAACACAACTACGCGAAAGACTGGCAGGGACCGATGGGTGGTGGACCCGGATCTGAACACTGTTATACCTCAGGCCTTGCTCTCTACTATTGCCTTACAGGCGACCAGCGTGCAAAGAGCGCTGTAATAAAGCTGCAGCAGTGGATTACCTTCTTCTATGAAGGAAACGGATCACTATTGGATTTTTTCTTTTTGCTGGTGAAGAGAGACAGTAAAAACCTGCTGGGTATTCTACGCGGCAAAAAAACCTATCGATACCTTTATCCATTTGACAGAGGCGTGGGCAACTACCTGCGTGCGCTGCTGGACTGTTACGAACTGGATTATGAAAAATCCTACATTGATCGGGTAGAAAAAATCATTACGAGCACCTTTGGCCCCAATGACAATATCGCGGATCGAGACCTGGAGAATATTGAAGAAAACTG
>CAKZVB010000088.1 GCA_937922015.1 uncultured Granulosicoccaceae bacterium | reverse complement strand
CTCCACCACCTGTGTCTCCACCACCTGTGTCTCCACCACCTGTGTCTCCACCACCTGTGTCTCCACCACCTGTGTCTCCACCACCTGTGTCTCCACCGCCAGTGTCTCCACCGCCTATGTCTCCACCGTCTGTCGAATCAGAAGGTGAATTGGATGAGCTATTGCAAGCTGCAAGCACACTGACGCATAACAACGTTGTAGCAATTTTTTTAAACATAATAAGCGCTCCTGAAAGCACGTGGATCGTATTAGTTAGTTTGGCAACAAACAGAAACCCGGCGCGCTTTCAGCGATGCCGGATTGGTTTTTCTGTTTAAGTTGATCTAGGGAATTTGAGAGGTACCGAAGGCTCTTGGCTGGGTCCAGGATCGATCCAGCCCCCTTCTGCCTATCCAGGTATGTTTTGAGTCACGCAATCCGCCGTCATCATCGTCATTGACTTCTACATTGATACCAAAAGGCTGGCCGTGTTGTATTCCCACTTCAACTCTCGGTATAAAAACCGTTAATTTGTAGCCGCTGGCAGTCAGCTCTACATCTGAAGTCAGGTTTACCGGCGTACCCGGCCCCTTGGCCAGCGGCACTGAGTTGTCACCGTCGGCTAGAAATACAAACTGATAGTCATCCGTGCCGTCGTAGTTGGCCCCTTTACTGTTGTTGCCGTCGATAAAAATCTCGATGCTGTCGTCGTCGTATTTTCGACCTATTGGGCTGTCTGTGATAGGGAAAATGTCGTCCACTACGTTGACGATAACCTGTATGCCCTCAATTGGCGTTGTATTACCCGCGGCATCTGTTTGTTGTTCAACATACAGCGCACACCACCAGGCACTGAAATTACCGGGCTCTATAACATCGACAGGATCACCGGCGTACTGCACGCGAACACCAATAGGTAATCTGGTCCCGCATTCACTGGAAAATGGCTGCGGCAAACCGGTAGGGAAAGTGCCGGTTTCTCCCATATAGGCATCTACACGATCCAGCGGGGAGCGACTTTCGTTGATCTCTGCAAGATTGGATAAGCCGTCGTCATCCTGATCGTGACTGTCTGTGTTGTATCCGCCAACTCTGAAATCTACTGACTGAGGCCCTGTTCCTACCTCTATCACTTTTTGTTGCTGGGCTAAAGTCAGGTCATAACTCTGCGAACTTGTGGTATACAGTTGAGACCAACTGACATTAACGATTGACGTCCGTCCTGCCGGTACGTTTACCGCACCTGACCATACGTCAGGATCAGAGCCCGTTTTTGGAATTTGCACCGGCTGCTCATTCACACGAATTTCAAGGATCAAATCTTCACTACTGACCGCTGCCACCTCTCGTAACACTGCTGGCAAAGCGAACACGCTGTCAGTGTCACTGTTTAACACAATAACTTCATCTTCACCGCCACAGGACGTCAGCAACAATGCGGCAACTACAGAAACTGACAATCTGGTCATTTGGCCGAACCTTTGAGTTGAAGTTATTAGTTGCATGTTTTTTTGAATAATCAGATTAGGTGAAAAATATTACATACCAGCTCTGATTAGCGCACTGGTGAACAGTTCCACAATTTATTCACATTTTAGCGTCATGACGCATAAATTGCAACCATCCACGTGTTCAGAGCGCGAAAATCACAGATTATCGTCAGCCCCGGGGATTACACCACTGGTAACTGCTTCGCGTTCATTGTAAAACGTAGCCAGCTATTGTGTGTAAAACATTACTAACTTAACCAGGCACTAGCCTGCATTATTCATGAGGATTCGGCGTCCAGTGTCAATAGCGCTAAACAGGTCGCCCTATCGCCTGAGAAGCGTGGCACGCCACGCGTTGAAGGAGATCGGGTGAGATGTGACGCGCGATATTGGTTCTGGCGTCGAATAGACAGTCTGTCAATTTAGGATTAATCCTGAATTTACTGAAAAGACTATGAATAAAGACATAACAGTTTAATTCTATGGTCGCCTCATGAATAATGCAGGCTAGCCTGCGCGTCAGAACCTCTGCTACTGCGAACGCGCCCTGACGGTGCGTTCTCGCTACGCAGACTTCTACCGCTCTCACTCCCAGGTGGATTAAATGCACCTTATTAGAAATTTGATTCTTTTAGTTGTACTGGCAAGCGTCGCAAGCCAGGCAACCCATGCAACAGAAATTAACAATCCTCTCAGCCTTGAAGAGGCTCGCCACCTGTTAAGCAGAACCGGCTTTGGTGCCAGCGCGCATGAACTCGACCGATTAACCGGCCAACCCAGACAGGACGCCATCGACCGGATAATCAGTGGCCTTGCTATCGCACCATCAACACGGCCCCCTTCATGGGTACAACAGCCGGCACCTCATCACTGGGCTCGAAACCAACTGGGAAAAACTGAACGTCGCGAATTTATTGAAGCGCGTGAACGTGAAGTAGATGAACTAAGACTGTGGTGGATCAGTGAGATGATTCAAACACCTTCGCCGCAGACCGAACGCCTGGTGTTGTTCTGGCACAATCATTTCGCCACCGCCATCAGTGGCATTAACGATCAGGCAATTTCAATTGCACGACAACATATGATGTTGAGAGAACTGGGAAGTGGCAACCTGCGAACTCTGTTAAAGGCAATTATTCGCGACCCTGCAATGCTGAACTATCTGGACAACGACAACAGTCGCAAACAAGCTCCAAATGAAAACCTTGCACGCGAGCTTATGGAATTATTCACTCTGGGCGAAGGAAACTACACGGAGACAGATATTAAGAACGCCGCACGTGCGCTGACCGGATACAGCAAAGCACCGGCGGGTAATTTGCAATTCCGGTTCAAGCCAAATGTACATGACAACAAGAAAAAAACAATATTTAGTCAACATGGAAATTTTAACGGCGACGATGTTATCGATCTGATTCTCACACAGCCTGCCACGGCAGAATTTATTGCCAGAAAATTCTGGAAAGTATTGGTCACTGAACAGCCGCCTTCAACTCACGCTATTCGAACAGTGGCGAATAAATTCAGAAACTCAGACTACGACATCAAAACCCTTTACGCCGCAATACTTCAAAGCGATGAGTTCTGGGATCCGCACAATCGCGCGAGTATCGTAAAGTCACCGGTAGATCTCACCGTGGGTACAATCAGATCCACGGGAATTGTCCCTCAAACGTGGCAGTTACTGCCAGCGGTCACCGATCAGCTGGGTCAGGAGTTATTTGATCCACCGAACGTTGCCGGCTGGCCGGGTGGACAGGCATGGGTAACACCGGGGCGGCTACTCAACAGACTGGAATGGCTTCGATCACTGCAAGACACTTGCGACGGCAGCAGCTGCCAGCCCTCCATGAGGTCAATGAATGCTATGTCCATGCAAGCAAACAGCAACTCGAACACGACGACTGAAGTGCCGGCCACATCGATGCCGGCTAACCTTGTATTGAGAATGTCCTCTGAAGAATTCGATGGTCCGGTTCAGTATAAAGTGACGCTATTACTGGGAGACATGATCGTCTGGAGCTCCGGAGAGACTCCATTGTACGGAGGATTTGACACTAACCGTTTTGGCAGAGTCACCAACCCCAAACAGCTACCGTGGCAGAACATTAGTTTTTCTTTGCCGAAGAGCGCAGAGAAATTCAACACCATAGAAATAGAGTACCTCAATGATCTAAGTAAACCCGGCCGCGAGAGAAACCTGTATATTGATTGGGTATCTTTTAAGGACAAATTTTTCAACAGTGACGATGGTCGGCAAACCAACCACTGCAAAAACAGAAAACGATCTCGCGGTGGCACACTTTTGTGCAACGGAAAACTTCGCTTAACAAAACCATCAGCCAGCACCCCTGCTACCCCGGGGCCTACCAACCAGAATCAACTGAGTGCCAGTGGCGTGTATATCTGGGGTGTCCAGAATACAAACCAGACAAAATCCGGTAAGGGCTCTGCCGCCTTGATGTATACCCTGGTCGATGCCGCATTAGGTGATCGCCAGTGGCATTCACTGACAGTGCAATACCGTTACAAAAAATCCACCGGCAAATACAGCCTGCGTTTTAATAGCTATGAATGCTGGCCTGATTGTTTTGAACAATGGCCGCCATGCAGCAGAACTTCGAAGGATGAATCAAGAACACGCAGTGTGGATATACCCATGTCACCGGCGGACAATACAAAATGCCCGCTAACCGAATTAGCAGTTTCAGACCAGCATCTGCTAAATTCACTGTGGAAAAATCTACCAGTGATTTATGAACTGGGCAAATCAAACAGAAAGCTGGATCGAACAAAAGTCAAACAAGCGTATGACAGCTGGTCGCCACATATTGAAAAAATCACAAGATTTCAGTCAACAACCCGGGATCACGTTTCAGTTGCCGAATTTTCTTTGCGAAACGACTCATCAACACAACCAGACTTAAAGAATGCAGCTATATATACCGCTCCTCTTGCAGCAGGGAGAACAGCAAAACAAACCCTCACCGACCAGCGCAGACTACTGGCCGGCAATGCCGATATCACATTAGGTGCACTGTTGTTACCCGGCACCTCAGCCAATCAGCAATCAAACTCTTCACTGCAAGATGTACTTAGCAATCTGGCTTTTCAACTAAAGTAGGAATTTCTAATGAATCGAAGAAAACTACTACAACTCATGAGTGGCGCCGCACTGATACCGGTACTGCCCTACAGCTTGAGTCGCGCCAGCGCCTTTAACGGACGGCGAGTGATTCTTTTAGAATTGTCGGGCGCTAACGATGGCTTGAACACACTGGTACCCTACAGCGATCAGCGCTACTACGAACTGCGACCCACGATTGGCTTAACAACCAATAAACTTATCAGTCTGGATCAGGAATTCGCACTCCACAACAGCTTACAGAAACTAATGCCACTGTGGGAGGCGGGTCAGTTTGCCATGGTGCATGGCCTAGGCTACCCGAGTCCAAACCGCTCACACTTTAAGTCGATAGCTCTGTGGGAAACCGGAGGTGACGGACACACTTCCAAACGTCAGGGCTGGATGACTCATGACATCGAACACGCCTACGCCAGTAATGAAGTTGATGCTCACGGGATTGTGCTGGGTGGCGGCATGGGGATTTTTTCCAGCGCCGAAGGGAACTGGCTGTCCATGAGCTCCGCAGATCAATTTGCCGACCTGAAAACCCCCGCGTTCAGTGGTACCCCTGCCACTAACCCGGCCATGGCTATGCTGCTCGACAGCGCTCAGGTTCTGCAGTCGTCGCTGAACAGAATATCCAACAAAATTAAAAACAATCGCAAGCGCGCCCAACTACGTGGTGGCGCACTGTCGCAGCAAATGGCCCATGCAATCAACATCATTAATTCCGACGTCAACGCACCGGTGATAAAATTGAGTCTGGGGGGTTTCGATACTCATGAAAATCAACTCGGCCGTCATCAGGCATTGCTAAAACATGCCGCCAACGCTATTGCCGCTCTGCACAAAGAGCTTAAAATATCGGGCCAGTGGGACAACACCGTACTGGTCACCTACTCCGAGTTTGGGCGTCGGGCATTTGAAAACAAAAGTGGCGGCACCGACCACGGTACCGCGGCCGCGCATATGATCACCGGCGGTGGAATAAAGGGCGGCCTGTATGGCAATGCACCTGATCTGGGCGCACTTGTTGATGGTGACCTGCAACATACAATGGATTACCGCGCGGTCTACAGTCGTGTGCTGGCAGACTGGCTGCAACTACCGACTGACAGTTTTTCAGCCTTTGCTGATCACCGGCTTGACGGGCTGATCCAGGAGTCTGCGGGGTAGAAACAGATCGAGCCTGTCGCAGATCATATAGGAAAACCGCTAATTCAGGCGTACCATAGTGACTGTCCGAATTGTCAGGAATACCACTGTGAACGCACCTCCCTCTGATGCCGCTCAACGCCGTGCAGAACCCGCTATTATCTGCTACCGAAGCGATCAGTTACCAGCCTACGACCCAGGCAAATTTGCAGCGGCCAGACAGTCAATGCAGAAAATAAACGAGGTCATTGTGCCACCGCGCGATGCGGGAACTTTCGAGGTTAAAGCCGGGCAGTTTTTTCGCATTGTCAGTGTCGAAGGATCACAAGTCGGAGACTTGAATCTTTGGAATGCCGGGAATCTTGACGAACGCTTTTTCAGCGGTAAAACCAGACAACTTCACGCCTCACACGTCACTACCGGTGATCGACTCTGGAGCAATCTTCCGTCACTGCGACCGATGGCCACGATCACCCACGACACACTGGATTGGTATGGCTGGGATGAAGACGGCGCCGGTGTGCACGACGTCATCGGAACCCGGTGTGATCCGTATACCAACTACCAATTGCAATCACTGCACTACCACTACTGCTGTCATTCTAATCTTAGCCGTGCACTGGCCACTCACCAGAACATCACACCACAGCAGGCAGAACCACATATTCACGATGTGCTAAACGTATTTATGTGTACCGGTTTTACTCTGGATACTCATCAGTACTTTATGAAAGCCAGCCCGGTCAGACCCGGTGATTTTATAGAATTTTTTGCAGAAATAGATTTGTTAGGGGCACTATCGACTTGTCCTGGGGGCAACTGCGGAAGCAGTCACTCGGACGACACGACACCATGCTTTCCGTTAATGGTAGAGGTGTATCAGCCGGACGGCGATTCAATACAACACCGGACACCACCACCAAACGGGTACAACGGGACTCACGGTGTATGAATAATAAATAGGGGGGCAACTCCTGTAGCCCCCCTGCACTCCCTGTACTACGATCTGACTTCCTCACGCCCTGCCAGCAACAGCGGGACATACTCCATCTGGACTGTTTGTCGTTATAGGCAAACAATCGAGCACTTAAGTATTGGCCGGAATGACGGAATTCTCCATCACCCGATTGGGTGATCTGCTTAAATTTGTGATGCATAACAGCATTTGCTGCAGGTAATGGAATTTACAAGCTTGCTGCCAGACGCGCGCCCTGGCTGATAGCACGCTTGGCATCCAGTTCGGCGGCTTCATCAGCGCCGCCGATCAAGTGTACAGGCACATTCTGCCCTTGCAGTGAATCGAACAAATTGCGGCGTGGAAGCTGTCCTGCGCACAAAATAATGTTGTCGACTTGCAGAGACTCACTGTGACTACCCTGCTGGTATTTTACGCCAAGGCTCACACTATCGCCGTGATCAACTATCCCTTCATAGCTTAGGCCACCGAACATTTTAACACCTGTTTTCTTCAGGTTGGCGCGGTGAATCCACCCTGTGGTTTTTCCAAGCCTTGCACCCACCTTTCCACTGGATCGCTGCATCAGGTATATCTCTCGTGCAGGCGTCGGCAGTTGCGGCGTGATTCCAGCAACGCCACCACGCGCCACAGCCGGACTTACAACACCCCACTCGGCCAGCCACGCATCTAAATCTGTCGTGCTTGAGTGACCATCGCTTACCAGAAACTCTGCGACATCAAACCCGATACCACCGGCCCCGACAATGGCTACTCGCTGACCAACCGGTTTGCGGTGGCGCAACACATCAATGTAGCTCAATACTGAAGCGTGATTCTGACCCGGAATATCCGGATCACGAGGTACCACACCTGTAGCAACAATAATCTCATCAAATCCGCTCAACATGGCCGGCTCGACAATAGTGTTCAAATGCAAAGTTACACCAGTCAGTGTCAGTTGCTTCCGGTAGTAGCGGATAGTCTCGTTAAATTCTTCCTTACCGGGTATCACTCTGGCCATATTCAGCTGCCCGCCAATTTCAGCACCTGACTCGTACAGTTCAACCTCATGGCCACGCTGCGCCAGTACCGTGGCTGCAGAGAGTCCGGCCGGTCCCGCCCCGACTACTGCAATTTTCTTTTTAGTCACTGCCGGATGATAATTTAACTCGGTTTCGTGACAGGCACGGGGATTGACCAGGCAGCTGCTAAGCTTGCTGCTAAAGGTGTGATCAAGACAAGCCTGATTACACGCAATGCAGGTATTTATTTCATCAGCCTTACCTTGTGTCGCCTTAATTACAAAATCACTGTCCGCTAACAACGGCCGAGCCATGGACACCATATCTGCGTGCCCTTCGGCGAGCACTTGTTCTGCGACGTCCGGGGTATTAATTCTGTTCGATGTAATTACCGGTATCGACACTTCTTGCTTAAGCATGGCCGTCACCCAGCTGAAAGCCGCACGGGGCACTGAGGTGGCAATGGTTGGTATACGCGCCTCGTGCCAGCCAATACCACTGTTGATTATTGTCGCCCCGGCGTTTTCAATTTCTTTTGCAAGCAATACCACCTCGTCCCAGCTACTGCCATTAGGGACAAGATCTATCACCGACAGGCGGTAAATAATAATAAAATCCGGACCCACCGCTTCCCGGGTCCGCTGTACAATTTCGATCGCCAGGCGCATGCGGTTTTCATATTCGCCACCGTAGTGATCTTGTCGCTGGTTGGTATGTTCAACCAGAAATTCGTTGATCAGGTACCCCTCTGACCCCATAATCTCCACACCATCATAGCCAGCCTCTCTGGCAAGCTTCGCGCAGCGTACAAAAGCAGCTATCTGTTTTTCTACTCCTTTAACCGAAAGTTCTCTGGGTGAAAACGGAGTAATGGGTGATTTTATTTTCGAAGGCGCGACTAACAAAGGATGGTAGGCATACCGCCCCGCGTGTAATATTTGCAAGGCGATTTTTCCACCTTCTGCATGCACTGCATCGGTGACATCTTTATGCTTTGCCGCCGCACGACGAGTGGCCAGCATACCGGCAAAAGGTTTAACCCATCCAGCTATATTGGGTGCATAACCACCAGTGACAATCAACGCGACATCGCCACGGGCACGTTCTGCAAAATAAGCTGACAGTCGCCCATGATGGTTTCCGTCTTCAAGCCCGGTATGCATCGATCCCATTAGCACGCGATTTTTTAACTGCGTAAACCCAAGGTCAAGCGGGGCCAGAAGGTTAGGATAATTGCTCATGCGTTGCCTTTCATATTTGTGCCGGAATAATCATCGATGATGAGACATGCACCGACCGGACAGAATTACGATCCACCAAGCAACAGATTATCCGGCAACGTGAATGATTTTTTCTCTGCAGTGAACGGACAAATGAACGTCAGCGCTACTGCTGCCAACTGCAGATCCTGCTCGTGCTTTCGTTGCGGATCAAACAGACGATCTCCCACCACCGGATATCCGACTGATGACATATGTGAGCGGATCTGGTGTTTACGCCCGGTGGCAATTTTAATAGTCAATACCGTTTGTGGTTTTAACTCGTTGTCTAGAGTCTTTATATGCGGTTCAACGCTTAATACATCGGCAGCAATAATTTCAGTATGCGCTGGTTTGTCGTCTACAGGAATTTCTATTAGCTGGGGCAATAGTTCTTTGTAATGACCATGAACGACGGCACGATAGGTTTTTTCTACCTGACGTTTCTCAAACAGACCTGCCAGTGCCGTTACTGCATTTTTAGTGTGGGCTATAACAATCAGTCCACTGGCAGCACGATCCAGCCGGTGAACCAGTAATGCCCGCTTACCATGCATTTTCTCAACCAGACAGGTGATACTGCAATGGTCACTCCATTTGCTGCCCTGACTTAAAACACCGGCAGGTTTGTGCCAGATGCTATAGTTTACCTGATCAGAAATGAGCTCAGGTGCGACCGCCGTTGAGGCGAGAACATTGCGATTATAGTTAACCAGTACCAGATCTTTCGCCGCTACATTTTCCTCGATATTACGTATTCTAACTGGATTCCTGTGTTTTGAATTTGGCAACGATTTTTGCCACCAGACCGCCCCTTTTTCTGCCGCATCGCTTATCTGAGCACGGCTCAAGTCACAGGCGTCAGCAACTTGCGCCAGCGCCGACCATTGTCCGTTGATTTCCACCGACTTTTGAATAATAAGATTGTCAGAGCTACCAGCGTCCCCGGGTTGCTTTAGTTCAGCAGCACCTGATGTCTTGTCGGTTTCCGTATCTGCATTGTCCTCAATGGTGTTGTTAGTCATGGTGTCTGGTGCTTACCTGTGGACGGTGATCCGGTATAAAGTACAATAATATGGCAGCCATAATGATAGCGCTGATGAAAAACAATGGTGCAGATTGCCAGCTACCGAAATGATCTACGGTGGCACCCATTAAAATTGGACCGAATACCTGGCCGATACCGGCTCCCTGAAAAAACAGTCCAAGCAACAGCCCGTTATGGGCTGGTGATTGCGAGTATTTGCTAACACTGGCAAATAGCGTTGCCGGTAGCATACCACCGAGATACACACTCACCCCTGCAGCTATAAACTGAGCCGTTATCGGCAATCCTTTGATGTACACCACACTAGCGGCCAGCCCGGCACCAATTAGTGCCCAGCCCAACACTCGCCGCATTCCAAAGCCTCGTGAGTTTAACCATCCACCAGTTAAATTTCCGAGAATGTTCATCACAACAACCATTGCGGATAATCTGGCCGCACTGTTTAAATCTATGCCCTTGGTCTCGCTCCATAACGTAGGCAGAAAAGTAGTCAGACCAACGAAAGTAGCCGAATAAATGGCAAAACAGCCGGCAAGTATCACCGGTCCGCGCGTAAATACCGAAGAGATTTCAGGGCTTTCGCGGAGGGCGACTGGAGCCGTTTTTATATAGGCAGGCCGGATGGTAAAGAACACCAGAATCAGTCCAGCCGCCGCGACCAGGCTGCCAGCCCACCACAACACTCGCCACTCAGCGCCCTGCAATAACAATGGTGACACTAAAAGGCTGATCGCAATGCCGCCTGGCACAAAGGTACCCCACACCCCCATCGCCAGGGGACGGATTCGTTCGCTGCAAATTTGTCCGATAAATGCAGGCATTGACACCGCAATTGCAACAAATCCAATCCCTTCGATTACCCGGGAGACCAGCAACAAGGCAAATGTATTAGCAATCGCCCCCAATACACCACCGATTATCAATAAGCCCAATCCCGCTGCACCTGCGCGCCACGCCCCGAAACGACTGACCAACACTCCACACAGAAGCGCAAACATCATCGCGATCACACTGTAACTACTGGCCAATGCACCAGACCATGACAACGACGTTGAAAATTCCTGTCTGACGTACGGAATTGCCGCCGCTACTTTACCAATGTTGTAGGCGGCTATAAAACCACAGATTGTCGCCACCATGACCAGCAGCCACTGAGAACCTGAAGAGTAGCCACTGGCCAATGGTCGATTATTTTGCAAGGTAGAATACTGGCGCTGGTAAGATCGGTGCCGGCAGTTTACATGGTGTTACCCGTTGACAACGGAATTTCCGCAGATAAACGGCGTTAGTCCGACGCACTGAACATCACACAAATGTCACTTGTCTGCTGTATGGCAATACAGGCCAGCCCGACACAAGCCAGCAAGCCCCGGCAAGGCAGCCAGAGAGACAGGAACTCATCAACAGTGTTAATCTGTAAGCCGCATCCAGTATTTTGACACCGGGACGCCGTGTACGCATGAACAGCACCATAGAAATGCCACTCTGGACTGCCGTACTCGTGCTATTGCTGGCTGCAATGTGGCTGTTACAGCATTTCCTCTTACCGTCTGTGCGCTGGTTCTTCCGTCGTCGCGCCAACATTGTTATTGACGAAGTCAATACACGGCTGGCGCTGAAAATACCCTCTTTTAAGCTTACTCGCCGCGAAGTACTGGTCGATCGTCTCTGTTATCACCCCGAAGTAATGAGCCTTGTGGACACTCTCGCGGCAGAGCGACAGGTGACACGCGACGTACTTCTCGCTGAAGTCAGAACCTACGCCCTGGAGATCGTGCCGGCGTTTAATGCACTGCTCTACTTCAAATCCGCCTACTGGCTCGCTCGAAAACTGGTTCACAGCATCTATCGTGTTCGGTTGGGTTTCTCCGATGACGACGCCCTTGCACATCTCACTGATAACACCAGCGTTGTCTTTCTAATGAACCATCGCAGCAATATGGACTACATCCTGGCCACTTACCTGGCGGCAGAGCGCACCGCGTTATCTTATGCAGTAGGCGAATGGGCTCGTGTTTGGCCGTTGCAACAACTGATTCGGTTAATGGGCGGATATTTCGTGCGTCGTGATTCAGGCGACCCGTTATATCGCAGAGTTCTGGAAGCGTACGTGCAAATGGCTGCTCAGGGCGGCGTACCACAGGCAGTATTTCCGGAAGGCAGACTAAGTCGCAATGGCAGACTTGGAACTGCGAAGTTGGGACTGCTGGGCTACATCACCAAAGGATTCGACCCCACCGGTGATCGCGACATTGTATTTATCCCCGTGGGTATTAACTACGACCGCGTTCTGGAAGACCGCACGCTATTAAGAGCCGACCAGAAAAAACCAAAGCGGCCTAAACTATCGACTTTGATTACTTTCTTTGCATTTGCCTGGAAGAATATTACCCAGGCAATAATGGGCAAACGTTATAGAAACGGCTACGCGTGTGTAAACTTTGGCAAACCGGTCTTTCTAAAACAGTGGCTCGCAACAAACGCAGACGACAACACGCAGCCGCTTACTGATGTGTCTGCACTGGCCAATGATCTGATGCATCAAATTGGTGAAATCACACCCATACTTCCTGTTGCACTGGTCGCCACTGTAGTGACCGCCACCCCTGAAAAAATATTCAGCGAGTTGGAAATAAAAGCCGCTGTATTCGAACTACTTGAGAAGTTGGAACAAGCCGGTTACCGCGCCTACATTCCCAGAGGCGACAGGGACTATGCCGTTACTGTCGGCATACGCATGTTGTCATTGCGATATGTACTGAAAAGTGAAGACGGCATGCTATCTATCAATACAAATGATCTGCATCTTTTGCACTACTATGCCAATTCAATTGCCCATCTGGTTAAAAACGCCAACACTATCAAGCATCAATTAAGCGAACACCAACGACCACTCGCAAAGGTGTAGTTCAGCGCTAAAAATAACTGAACAAATGTTGTTCATAACGCTCTTCAAGTAAAGGCTTAAGCTTCGCTAAACTCGCCAGATACGGGTGCAACTGCTTAGTCCTTTTTATATCGTCTTCAAGATCACGTTTTAATTCTGCCAGTGCCGCTACGCGGCGTTTTTCAGACTTGCCGACTATATGATTGCTCACCCAGTCGTGCATCGGCGATTGGCTGGATTTTTGTTGATAAAGCTGGTCAAGCTCTTCGATCTGCTGAACCAGCAAATCTATCATTGGCTGCAGTTCGGGCAGATCAATTGTAATGGTTGCGTTATCTACGTGCTCACGGTAGAGCTTGAAAATCATGGCGATATTGCCGCTCTTGCGAGCTTCCAGCAGGTTTTTCATAAGGGCCTGCTTTTCCTCGCGGCGAACAGGGTTCTGCTCGTGATCCGGGTGTAGCGCTTTGGCGGTACGCCTGAATAATTTATTCACAATGGTTTTGTCGAAAGTCTGTTTTTTCTTCTTTTGCGACTCTAACCGGGCTTCTTCGTAATAGCTGTCGCGACTATGCGATTGCTCAGCCTCTTCTTCAAACGCAGTGTCTGACCAGTCGTCGAAGTCGTCGTCGATAAAGTCTGATTCGTCTATGTCTTCGTCCGGATCATCGAGACCTGCCTCGGCCATTAGTTCATCGGATTCGTCCAGTATCTGCTGAATATAACTACGCTCCCCGTTACTAAGAGACGCCATTTTCGCCTCAAAGTACTTGCGTCCGAGTTCCGGCAATTCCGCAGCTCCATGAATCTCAAGTAAGTGAAAGTTTTCTTCAATCCACGAGCCAATCTCCTCCCTTTGCCATTTTGCCAGTGACTTTTTGGCCAGATGACTGATCAGCTTTTCGGTCTGCTGAAGAAGCTCCCTTTTATAGAGCTTTCGATGGTCAGCGAGATCATTTTGAATCCACTGACGTGTTTTTTCATATTCATCCTCAAACGAGTCATTGCGGCTTTGTTTGCTCTCCAGCTGACGCCATAGCTTGTCAAAGCGTTTCTCCAGACGGGATGCGGGTTTCGCCGACCCGACAGCTGACGTTGTAACAACATCAGTGGATGGCGAAATTGACCTCGCGGCAGGAGTGGCTTTTGATGCAGTCTTGCGCTTTTCATCAATGACATCTGCAAATTCGAGTTCAAATTGCATGTGCTGCGTGTTCCTGCGAAATATTCACCATAATATCATGTCGGGCGCATTTGATAATCGTGAATATCATTTGGCGATCTTTTTTATCCGAATATTCACATATATTTCAATACGTTAAAAATTTCGCCGCCGCCGAAACCACAAAATCATCTCAAGCGGCAATCGCAGCCGGAACCCACAGAGGCCCGGTAGTTTCCGTTGTCATCACAAAGCGGTAAAATGACCCATGATTGTCTTTCCGGATATTTAAAAACAGCAAACTTCTTCACATCTCTACACACCAGCGATGACAGGATTTTACAAAATTCAACCACATCTGCCCGACCACTCACACACTGAACAGTGACTTGATGCCCCCGTTGTTAAAGCCAAACGAATTATCTGACAGCTATTATTTAGATAATTTCAATTGTCTGATTGATTTTGTCTTTGCCCACTATGAAACCTTGCTTTGCGATGAAGAAAAGCACTTTTATG
>CAKZVB010000087.1 GCA_937922015.1 uncultured Granulosicoccaceae bacterium | reverse complement strand
AGAAGTAGCGATTATCCTGCACTCCAAAGATGAAGCTAACCTGACCCTGAAAAAGAAAGGGCCTGGCGTGGTGACAGCTGCAGATATAAGCGTAGATCACGATGTGGAGATCAAAAACCCCGAAAAGGTTATTTGTAATCTAACAAAGAACGGCGAAATCTCGATCACAATGCGAGCGCGTTCCGGCCGCGGTTATGAGCCAGCTACGCACCGTACGGTTGAGGAAGGTGAGAATCGACCTATTGGTGCTTTGCAGCTTGACGCTTCTTTCAGCCCGGTCTCGAAAGTGGCCTACAACGTTGAGAGTGCTCGAGTAGAGCAGCGTACTGACCTTGACAAGCTGATTATCGACCTGGAAACCAACGGTACGATTGACCCAGAAGAGGCGATTCGTAAAGCTGCAACCATTCTGCAAGAGCAATTGTCTGTATTTGTCGAGCTTGAAGCAGAGACAGGCGAAGAGAAAGTTGATGAGCAGACCTCTGATATTGATCCAATTCTGTTGCGACCGGTTGATGACCTGGAGCTGACTGTTCGATCTGCAAATTGCTTAAAGGCAGAGAACATCTACTACATTGGTGATTTGATTCAGCGCACTGAGGTCGAGCTTCTAAAGACGCCAAACCTTGGTAAGAAATCTCTGACAGAAATAAAAGACGTGCTTGCGCAACAGGCGTTGTCTCTGGGTATGCGGCTGGAAAACTGGCCACCACCAGAGTTGGCGCGACCACGCAAAGTATAAATTGATTTGGTTTGTTTTAAAGCCAGTTATAGAACTAGTTAAAAGGTATGTGAGAGATGCGACACGCTAAGAGTGGTCGAAAATTAAATCGTAACAGCAGCCATAGAAAAGCTATGTATAAAAACATGGCAACTTCTTTTCTGAATCACGAAGCGATTAAAACAACATTGCCGAAGGCAAAAGAACTGCGTCGAGTAGTTGAGCCTTTGATCACCATGGCTGGTGAAGACAGTGTTGCTAACCGTCGACTGGCGTTTAGCCGGCTACGTGACAAAGAAGCGGTAGGTAAATTGTTTACCGAGCTTGGTCCAAGATTCAAAGAACGTCCCGGTGGATATACGCGGATTTTGAAGTGCGGGTTTAGGCAGGGTGACAAAGCACCTATGGCCATTATTGAACTTGTAGAGAAATCAGAAGTGCCGGCCAGCGCTGATTAAGCTGCTGGTTGTTGTACTTGTGTTAAAGAAGGCCCTGCGGGGCCTTTTTTGTATCTGAGAAAGTGGCTCAGACTACGTTCTAATCTGGCACAAAACGATCAAACCTAGAGTAAGACGCAGCGCACTTGCGCTCGGACCTATTCCATTTTCGACTAAGAAAGATTGTTGTGATTAGCGTGGTTGTCTTCGGAACGAGGATTACAGTACAAAATCGAAGCCAGTCGCCTGCTCTACCTTCGTTCTTTGGTTATAGCAGTGGCAATGAAGGCTGTTTTTGATTCCTTACATGCATTGTCGAACTTGCCGAAGGCGCTTTCAACGTCGGCAATGGCCAGCACAGCGGCTGCTTTGGTGAATTGATTGTTATCTCTATAAAAGTCGTAGTCGGCATTGCGTCTGTTTTCAGATTGGGTAACAAACGTAATTGCAAACGCTTTTATTCCGGGATCTGCCAGCGGGTCTGCGACGATTTTTTCGCAGCACAATCTAGTAGTAGCGTGGTCCAGACTTCGATGGACTCTGTGTCTTATGATATCTGTAGCATTTCCCGCTATTGCGTCCACAACGTGCTCGGCGAAGAAGTGGAACAGCGCATAGTAGGCCGTGCTAATTGACCTTCGGCAATCATATTCAGACGGCAGATCTTCGTTTGTGCTGTTTATTAACTTTTTAGCCGTTGCCAGCAAGCCAACAGTTTTCATCGCAAATATTCCTGATCGGCTTCTACAAATCAATGCAACCGTATGCATCATAACCATCTTGAGTAATATTGTCGAATGGATGTGGAGTTCTCAATATCAGGATAGCTCGACAGCCGAATTTGCGAGAATTAAGAATGTAAATATCCAGCCAAATTGGATGTTTTTTTCTGGATTCTTACCTGGTGAACAGTGCGCGGGTGAATTAAACGATCATCCGGCCTTCTTGGTCACTTTCTTTTTGCCTGCTGTTTTTTTGGTTGCTTTGCCCGGCTTGAAAAAACGTTTTAAATAAGCTCCCGTGACAGAAGCCTTGTTGGAGGCGATTGCTTCAGGTGTACCAGTGGCAATAATCCGACCGCCGCCGTCTCCGCCGTCCGGACCTAAATCTATTATCCAGTCACAGGCTTTAATAACATCTAAATTATGTTCGATGACAATTATTGTATTGCCACGATCGCGCAGGCTGTGCAGTACTGCCAACAGTTGTTCTATGTCGTAGAAGTGCAAACCAGTGGTGGGTTCATCGAGAATATACATTGTCTGTCCGGTGTCTCTTTTAGACAGCTCTCTTGATAATTTAATACGCTGCGCCTCACCACCTGACAAAGTGGTGGCCGACTGACCCAGAGTGATATACGAAAGCCCGACTTCCTGCAGCGTGGTTAGCTTTTTAGCGATAGCGGGGATCGGGCTGAAAAATTCACAGGCCTCTTCTACGGTCATGTTCAATACTTCAGAGATGTCTTTGCCCTTGTATTTTATGTCCAGGGTTTCGCGTCCGTAGCGTTTGCCCTGACAGACATCGCAGATCACATAGACATCTGGCAGAAAGTGCATTTCTACTTTTATTAAGCCGTCACCCTGGCAGGCTTCGCAACGTCCGCCCTTAACGTTGAAGCTGAAGCGCCCCGGTTTGTAACCTCTTGAACGCGCTTCGTGTGTGTTTGAGAACAGGTCTCTGACCAGTGAGAATATACCCACGTAAGTAGCAGGATTCGAACGTGGTGTGCGGCCGATAGGGCTTTGATCAATCTCTACTATACGATCAATCTGTTGTAGACCTTCAATTGATTTTACCGGTGCCGGTTGAGTACTGGCACGGTTTAGCTGTTGTGCGGCATATCGATACAAAGTATCGTTGATCAGAGTTGATTTACCTGAACCGGAGACGCCGGTGATGCAGGTAAACAGACCTATCGGCAGATCAACGCTTACGTCTTTTAGATTATTGCCGCTTGCGCCAACGATACTTAATTGCGCTTTTTTATTGGCAGGTGTGCGTTTGGGTATGTCGATGCCGCGCCGTCCCGACAGGTAGTCAGCGGTGAGCGATTTCTTGCTTTTGAGTATGTCATCGGGGCTGCCAAGCGCTACAATTTCGCCACCCGATTTACCGGCCCCCGGGCCGATATCTACAACGAAGTCGGCACTGCGAATGGCATCTTCATCGTGCTCTACTACCAGTACGGTATTGCCCAGGTCGCGCAGGTAAGTCAGTGTTTGCAGCAGCTTGTCATTGTCACGCTGGTGCAAACCTATGGAGGGTTCGTCCAGTACATACAGAACGCCCATTAGTCCGGCACCTATCTGGCTGGCTAGTCTGATACGTTGTGACTCGCCCCCGGACAGGGTATTGGCACGCCGATCGAGAGACAGATAGTTGAGCCCGACGTTAATTAAAAATTCCAGACGCTGATTTATTTCGATTAGAATTTTTGAACCAATCTCACGCTTGTTGCCATCCAGCTTGAGGTTGTCAATCAGTTGCCTGGCATCGGCAATGGATAGCGCTGAAATCTTATGTATCGGGTAGTCGTTGATAAATACATTGCGGGCGGTGATGTTTAGTCGTGAGCCTTCGCAACTGCCGCACGGGCGGGTGGATAAATACTTTGCTATCTCTGTGCGGATCGAGGTGGATTCTGTTTCCTTGTAGCGGCGCATCAGCGTGTTGAGTATTCCTTCGAACTTATGTTTGCGCGTGCGTTTGCGCCCCTTGGCTGACACGTATTTAAATTCTATGGCCTTGCCGCCGCTGCCGTTGAGAATCACATCGCGGTGTTCTTTTTTGAGTTTATTAAAGGGCGTCTCTACATCAAATTTGTAGTGTGCGGACAATGCCAGCATCATTTGAAAATAGAACTTGTTGCGTTTATCCCAACCCCGGATAGCACCGTCAGCAAGGCTGATCGAGGGATCGGTAATGAGTTTGTCGGGATCGATAAAATGATCACCGCCAAGTCCATCGCAGCTGGTGCACGCGCCTTGCGGGCCATTGAATGAAAATAGTCTTGGCGATAACTCGGTGACGGCGTGATTGCAGATCGGGCAGGAGTACTTGTTTGAAAACAACAGTTCCTCAATGTTGTCTTTGTCTGCATCAAGCGGTGCGACAATGGCCAGCCCGTCGGCCAGACCAAGGGCGGTTTCCAGTGACTCTGCCAGACGTAAGGCCAGATCATCTTTAATGCTGAAGCGATCTATCACTGCTTCAAGCGTGTGTTTGCGTCGCGCATCAAGTGTGATGCTTTCATCCAGCGGATGCACTTCACCGTCGATGCGCACCCGCAGATATCCCTGTGAGCGCAGTTCAGCCAGCAGCTGGCTGTGCTCGCCTTTGCGCTCCTGCACCACTGGTGCCAATAACATTAGCCGGGTGCCTTTTGGCAGTGTCAGTACCTGATCGACCATTTCGGAAATGGTCTGGGCGGTCAGATCTATTTTGTGCTCGGGACACCGCGGCGTCCCGATTCGCGCGTACATCAGGCGCAGATAGTCGTGAATTTCTGTGGTCGTGCCGACCGTTGAGCGGGGATTGTGGCTGGTTGACTTTTGTTCGATGGCAATGGCCGGTGATAAACCCTCGATAGTATCGACGTCGGGTTTGTCCATGACCGATAAAAATTGCCTGGCGTAGGTCGATAAGGACTCGACGTAGCGCCGCTGGCCTTCGGCAAAAATGGTGTCGAAGGCGAGAGATGACTTGCCGGAGCCGGACAAGCCGGTGATAACGATCAGTTTATCGCGCGGCAAGTCAATGTCGATATTTTTCAGGTTGTGAGTACGCGCACCGCGTATCCTGATAGTGTCCATGCAGGTTGTTCTGTCGGTGGAAGGATTTGGAATACCGCGACTGCAATCGTGGTACTGCGTTTCTCTAAGCGATCAGCTACTATACCGCGATCTGTCTGTACACAACACAACCACACCGGTCCACCCTTAAACTGTAACAACGAAACACAAACAACTGCACAATATCCCGCTGTAGCGTGGCAGGCATAGGCTGTATGGCCGCTGGGGGGTGGTTTGACGTTGATCCGGTTACCTAAGTGTTCGGGCTGAATAGAATTTTGATGAACCGCTGGCCGGCACTGACGCCGGCCTCCGGCTCGATGATTTTGGAAATTTTGCTTGGCCGCATTTACACATCTTGAACGTCGCGCTGCTGCATCACTGAGTCTGGTCTATGCGACCCGCATGATGGGCTTGTTTCTGTTGTTGCCTGTGATGAGCATACTGGGTCAGGATCTCGCTGGCGCGACTCCACTGTTAATTGGTCTGGCGCTGGGTATCTACGGCTTGTGCCAGGCTATTTTGCAAATACCGTTTGGCCTGATGTCCGATCGCTACGGGCGTAAACCGGTGATCTATTTTGGATTGCTTTTGCTTGTCGCAGGAAGCCTGATTGCGGCCGCATCTGATTCGATCTGGGGAGTTATTGCAGGGCGCGCGTTGCAGGGGGCCGGTGCTATATCTGCGGCGGTTATGGCGCTGGCAGCAGATCTGTCGCGGGACAACCAACGCACCAAAATGATGGCGATTATCGGCGCTTCGATCGGACTTTCTTTCATTGTCTCTATCATGGCGGGGCCGTTATTAATGAATTACATGGGGCTGCCGGGTATTTTTGTGGTTATTGCCTTGTCCGGTGTGGTTTCAGCGCTGCTGGTTCGATTCATTGTGCCGGAACCGGAAGCGGCGACTGCAATCCAGCAGCCTAATCGGGATTTCTCTGTGAGCTTCAGTGAGTTGGGTGCCATCGTCCGGCACCCGCAGTTGCGGCGCCTGGATGTCGGTATATTGCTGTTGCATCTGGTGATTACGGCGACCTTTGTCTGTGTACCGCTCGGGCTGATTGCCCGTGAAATTCCGGTGACGGAGCATTGGCTGGTCTACCTGACAGCGTGTCTGGCCTCGTTGTTGATCATGGTCCCGCTGGTCGGTCTCAGTGAAAGTGGCTGGGGCGCCCGGAAAGTGATGATAGTGGCAATCATCGGATTGGCGGTGGCAGAGTTATTTATCTCCTTGGTCGGTAATCACTGGTGGTCGGTAGTCATCAGCATTATGTTGTTCTTCGGCTTCCTTAATGTGTTGGAATCCATGTTGCCTTCACTGGTGTCGCGCATTGCCCCGGTGGCGTCGCGCGGCAGTGCTATGGGGGTCTATTCCACCAGTCAATTCCTTGGGGCATTTTTAGGTGGTGTACTGGGTGGGTGGATGGTGGGTAGCATCGGATTGCAAGCGGCGCATATCGTGTTGGCGCTGCTTTGCCTGGTGTGGTTGTTTGCGGTCAGGGGAATGACGGAGCCAGCTAAAACGTCCAGCTACCAGCTGTCACTTGCCGGTGTAGGTGTGAACGATAAATCAGCAGCCGGTGTAGCCGACCTTGAACAGTGTCTGCGCAGGGTACCGGGAGTGATCGATGTCTCGCTAACCGCAGGTGAGCAGGTCGCCTATTTAAAGATAATGCGTAAACAACTTGATGAAGATGCTTTGCACGCCTGTGTAGCTGATATGAACAATGGCCGGTAGTCTATTGCCAGCTAACGTCGCAAACGTGCGATTACCGCGTCAGTGCTGGTGATCTCGGCGACATTGCTCATCGCAAAATCTATTGAAGCGCGATGCCACTCAGCGTTCATTGTCGAGCAGGCATCTTCGGGAACAATCATTCGAAAACCTTTGTCGGCGCCCGTTCGTGCGGTGTGCTCAACACTCATGTTTGTCCACGCCCCGCAATTTATAATGGTGTCTATTTTGGCGTGGTGCAGGTAGCTCTCAAGGCGCGAGGTTTCCCATGCGCTCATCGACATTTTCTCTACCACCAGATCACCCGGTCGGTTTTCCAGCCCGGTTGCCGGTTGCACGCCCCAGGTTCCGCGTACCAGTGCGTTTTCGTCCTGTAAGCCCTGAAACAGTGGTGCATTACGCGTGAGGAACGGATGGCCCGGCTCACAAACCATCCATACGTGAATAACAGTGACACCCGCTGTACGACACGCTTCGGCCAGTGCTGCAGCATGTGACACCACGTTTTGTTCTTTCGCATGTTGTGGCGATCCAGTGGAGGCAAACGCACCGCCTTCGATCATTACATCGTTTTGCAGGTCCTGCAAAATCAGCGCTGTTTTGCCCGCTACGATGTCAGTAGCAGACTGGTTGGCCGGTGGTACTTCAGCTGTCCGCTGAGCCGTTTTTGCAACTGTTGATGCAGATTGCGCAACTGGCGTTTTTGCCATCATAAATGGTTCGATCCGCCCCTGAGTACGGGTCTCAACCGAATACACGCAAGAGGTGGCACAAATAAATAGTGTTTCCCAGTCATCGCCGCCCCAGTGCAGGTTAGCAGCCATCTCGGGGATGATGATTTCGCCAAGCTTGACGCCTTCAAAGCTGTATACCCAGATTCCTCCGGGAGCTGTGACATAGACATTGCCATCGCGGTCTGCCTTCATGCCGTCCGGCACGCCCGGGCGCAGGGATTCGGTGATACCCGATGCAAAAACCCGTGCGTTAACCAGTTGCCCGTCATCGGCGACGTCGAACATACGGATATTGGCCTGATCGGTATCGTTCACCCACATCCAGCGTTCGCATGGGCTGAAGCAAAGTCCGTTTGGCTGACTGAACAAAAACCGATCCGTGACAAGTTGTGGTTCTTCGCCCGGCTGATGTCCCGGTCGCAGGCGGTACACACCCTGGAAGCCTTGTTGTAGTGGCCGTTTTACACCAAAGCCATCCATTCGACCGTAGGTGGGATCGGTGAAATAGATACTGCCGTCTTTACCGACTATTAAGTCGTTTGGTGAATTTAGTTCTCTGCCTTCAAAGTGAGTGCACAGCACTTCGCGGGTACCGTCGGGCCGGAAGCGTGCCACTGCAGAGGTGCTGTGTTCACAGACCAGAAGATTAAGCTGGTCATCGTACGTCATGCCGTTGCACTTGTTCGATGGCCGCAACACTTCAGTAGTTCGACCACTCTGCCATTTACGCCGTACATCTCCTGGCATATCGGAGAACAGCAGATATTTTTCCTGCGGGTGCCAAAGCGGCCCTTCGGTGAAAATAAAACCATTGTCGAGCTGGCGTACCGGGGCGTGCTCGTCAATCAGGTTATTGAAGCGTGCGTCTGTGGCCTTATGGCTCATGTCAGATACCTGATAGGTTTCGGCAGGTTTGATCGCATAAATTCAGTTTCCGTGAGCCATTGACTATTCACAATGTTGTTAGAAAAAATTCTACAGCCCAATCTATATTTAAATAATACTCGCCACCCGACGATGAAAGAGGTTACGCTCACGTGCAAGTCAATATCGCCGCATGGGTACTTCTGAGTCTGGAGTTTCTTATTTCATTTTAAGTTTAGAACCATCGAAGGTAGTAACCTGCGCATACATAAACCCGTCTTTTGTTACATAGGCGTCAGCACCTTTGTAAGGTTCTGCTAAGAAATCGGCGTCTGCTTCCCAAATAACATTGAGCGTGCCTTCAACGGTAAACGTCTCCAATGTAGTGAATGTCAGCCCGCGTAGTCCGCCGTCTTCTTTTGTTTTGCAAAAACCTTCAAACAAAGCACCAACAGCTTCGCGCCCGCGGAACGATGCACCGTCTGCAACGACAATAAGCACTTCCGGCGGGTATTGAGCCATCAGGCGGTCCCAATCGCACTTGTTCAATGCATCCAGATGTTCGTCAACAACTTGTTGAGGGCTGGGTTGCGGTACCAGCTTTGGCAGCGTCAAATGGTCATCTGCAATTGAGATCGTTGGTATGTTTGTAGCGAGCGCCACAGCACACACTAAAATGGCCTTTCTTATATACACAAGGAAACCCCCGTCTTTTCTTTTAGCGAATGAACAGTATCTAAATTATTTGTTGGCGAACTTCACTGACAGTCTTTTCTTTTTTGTACAAATTTAAAAAAAGCTGATAAGTAAGCTAATGTGAGACACAACATTTCCACTGTTCCCGCCACTCACTATGACTCAGGGTCTTGCAGGGGGCTTGCTGGCATTCGGACAAAATCCGCACTTCGTGGATGATCCGTGCGGCCTACAGGCGATTAAAAAGACCTACGGATATGGCTGGTAACTCCGGGGGATGGTGGTAGGGCATCCAATTTTGCAATCTGATGTGGGGCATTGTTCGCCCGATGAGAGCAACTGGAGAATCTACATGAAAAAAAGTCTAATCGCCGCGTCAATGCTTGCGGCTGGTATGGGATTTAGCACCACGTCGATGGCGGCAGATCCACTTAAAGTGGGTGTACTGGCTACGCTGGAGGGCACTTATACGGCGCTCGGTGAGGATGGTGTAAGAGGCCTGAAAACTGCCCTTGCCGAAATAAAAAATCAGATGGGAGGCCGGGATGTAGAGCTTGTCATCGGCCCCACCGATGCCAGCCCGGACAGCGCAGTACGCGCAGCTCGCAAAATAGTTGAGCAGGACGGTGTTGATATTGTGATCGGCCCGCTGTCAGGTTCCGAGGGTATCGCGATTCGGGATTACTCAAAAACTCAACCCGGTGTTACCTTCATTAACGGCATATCAGGGGCTCAGGAAACTACCTATGTTGAACCATCAGAGAATTTTTTCAGGTTCAACATGGATGGAGCTCAATGGTCTGCAGGGCTGGGTGACTACATCTACAACGAAAAAGGTTATCGCTCAATTGCCACAGTAGGTGAGGATTACTCGTTTGTTTATACACAGGTATTTGGACTGGTAACCGAGTTTTGTGCGGCCGGTGGTGAAGTGACCGAGAGACTGTGGGTGCCTCTGGGTACCAAGGATTTCGGATCTATAATCGCCGCTCTGCCTGATGATGTCGATGCGATTTACCTGGGGCTGGGTGGTGGAGACGCTGTTAACTTCCTGAACCAGTACCAGCAGGCTGGTGGTGACGCCAACTTAATCGGCGGTACTATTATGGTTGACGGCACCGTATTGAATTCTAAAGGTGATGCAAAGAACGCATTGATCGGCACACCATCTGCCGGACCACAGGCTGACACCTGGGATGATCCGAAGTGGCAGGCCTATGTAAAGTCGTACCAGGATACCTTCGCCCCCGAAGATAGATTTCCCAGTCCATCGCTGCTCGCGACCGGTTATTACAACGCCGGCCACGCGGTTGCACAATGCATGGATAAGATAGATGGTGATTTGTCTGATGGTCATGCAGGGCTGCGATCCTGTCTCTCATCACTGGAGCTGGACGCACCTAACGGCAAAATTACACTGGATGAAAATCGTCAGGCAATAGGCACCAACTTTGTGTCCGAAGTTGTAGAAGTTGAAGGCGGTGGACTTGCAACAAAGCTCGTTTCGATGAAAGAAGGTGTTAATCAGACTTTGGGGATTGATGCCGCGGCTTTCGCTAAAATCGGTCTGCCCAGTAGAGACGCACCGGAGTGCAAAACAAGCTATTAATAGCACTTTATAGTAGTAAATTTCGAAAGGAGGCCCGAATACAAGGTGTATTCGGGCTGCTTATTTTGACCAAGATGGTGCCAAGCACTCGGTATGACCCTTATTACCTATTTATCGAGAGTTCATTTCGCAGATGGCGTGCTCGAAGTCGCATTGTCCTCGGAGTTGGAACTAAATAAATTCGGACGACCGTTACTTGTGTCGGAAAAGCATGCAGTATCTAACGAATTTGCAGAGCGCGTAAACTCCGGGCTGCCTTTCTGGTGTAAGTCAAGCTCATACGATATTGCGCAGAACAAGGATGCGCAGGCAGCAGTAACCGAGCTTCAGCAAGTTGTGCGAGAAGTTCACGCAGACGTGGTTATTGCCTTTGGAAGCTCTTTGGCCCTGTCTGTTGCCGATGCGTGTTGCAGACATCTCAGTGCGCTATCGGAACAGCAAATCGATGGATCATCAATAGTACCGGACTTTATTGCCGTGCCCGGTGTCGATGGCATACCCACTATATCAATGCCGCGGCATAGCGCCGTGCGTGGATCCCGTTTAGGTGCGGGTATCCAACCGGACACTGTAGTGATCGACCCTACTTTAATTCTGGGTGAATCTATTGAGCGTACGGCGGTTGCAGCCGCAAATAGTATGGCGCGGTGTTTGAGCGCTCATTTCTCAAATGGATATAATCCGCCGGCTGATGGCATTGCTATTGATGGCTTCAAACGAATTGTTCGAAACCTGCCCGCAATAGTCACTGAAGATACGCTGCGCATGCGGCGTGAATTGATGGCTGCAAGTCTGAATGCCACGCTGGCTATGCAAAAGGACAAAGGCGTCGCCCATGAGCTTTGTGAAATACTGCTTCGCTCTGCAGTGAATCCAATAGACGAAGGCGCTCTTATGCGTTTGCTGATTGTGATTGAGGCACGCATAATGGAATCCACCTGGACACTGGCGCGTCTGGCTGAGGTTCGCTCAGCGCTTGGTGTGCCAAAGGGCGAAAAATTGAATAATTGGTTGTTATCGCTATTTCAGGAGTTACCGCTCCCGGGTACTTTTGCCGAACTCGGTGTCAAATCAAGTGATATCAGAGCTGCCGCCCGGGAGGTTGCCTCCAATAGATCTTCTCTGGTGCCCTCTGTAGAATCCCTTGTGGGCATGCTTGAAGCGGTCGATTTGCGCTCCCGGTCAATGTCGGGCATGTCGGAGTTTGGCTGAAAGATGCCTGTTAGAATAATTTTATGGGGACCTTGTGATACGACTGAAAATCTAATTTCCTGATTGGGCGTATCTTATAGTCTTTTTTTTTCGAATTTTGTATTCCTCTGCGACCCTGTAGCGGGCATTCTTGCAGATGAAGAGTTTTTTTCCCTGATCCGGGTCTGGAGAAAACTCAGAGGTGACGAAGCATCGTTGGGTATATAGCAGCAAGCGATTGTTGCTCGGCAATGGAGGATGTATGAGCACGGCAATATCAGTTTGTCATGGCGCGTTCGGCAGAGCCGCATTATATCGATTAGATAAATCACTTATAACGCACGCTCATCGTGAGGGTCACCTCATATTCCATATTGAGGGAAATTTCAGTGATGTTGTAATAGACGACAAGACTTACAGCGTTGACTATCAAAACGCGACTGCTGTCAGTCCACTGGAACCCCATAGTTTCAATGTGAAACCGTCGCAAACAAGCGTAGTTCTGGTGTTGTACATCAAGCCAATATGGTTTCTCGAAAACAGCCAATCCGCTGAATTCACGCTGCGATTCGGTAGTTCCCAGGTAGTGCGAACGCAGGGTATAAATGATCTGGTTCGCCGATTTACCTCGCTGTTACTCAACGTTCACAACATTGAGAACATTGATACTCTGCTGTTTTCATTGTCTAAACTTTGCTACGAACAGACCTGGCAAAGCGTAAGAACGCCTGGTTTGTTGCAAAACAAATGCTCGAATTTCAGTGACCATCGTATTCGTCGATCCCTGCGGATAATGCAACAGTTTGTCTCCGCTGAAGTAGAAATGGAAGCTGTTGCGCGCACTGTCGGGTTGTCACGGCCACACTTTTTTAAACTATTTAAATTACAACTCGGCGTAACACCCAATGTCTATTTAAACACGCTCAGATCAGAGCGCGCGATAGATGAACTGGTCAACACAGAAAAAACCGTGACCAGTATCGCCTACGATCTTGGTTACTCCTCTCAGGCAAGTTTCACCCGATTTTTCTCATCCAATGTTGGAATCGCACCCTCTGAATACCGCAGGGTTGCAGACAGACCGGCGGGTCATATTCCGATTCAATGAGAATTTAAAATACTTTCAGGTACAGGCAAGCTCTTCTAATACGTTTATCGTTTCATCTCTGATTATTTGCTGAGTGCATTCTCGGCAGCACAGTTCGGTGGATCGAAAAGTATGAGGGAGAATCGTTAACCCAATGATGTGTATACCTCAACATTGTCAGTTGATTGATGACCGGGGTTGCAATAGTGCGTGAGTATGCCTCTAAGCATCCGTGGTGGGCTGCCATCATCGGCTTTGGTGCCATCGTTTTATTGTGGATGGTATTTGCACTATGGCCGGCCTGGCTTATCGATCTCATCGGCAAGAAAAAAATATTTCTCAGTGCACTTTTTAACGGCATTACTCTGGGGGGGCTGTACTTTCTGGTCGCAAGTGGCTTTACCCTGATATTCGGTTTAATGCGCAATGTGAACCTGGCGCACGGGTCACTGTATTTGCTTGGCGGTTACGTGGGCTACTTTGTCTCTGAATGGACAGGGTATTGGTTGCTGGCGTTTCCTGTTGCCTTTATCGTGGTGGGGTTTGTTGGCGCGTTAATGCAGATTTTTGTATTTCGGCGTATGGAAGGTCAGGACCTGCGGCAAACGTTGGTTACCATTGGATTGTCAATCGTGTTTGCCGATCTGATGCTGTGGTCCTTCGGAGGTGATTTTTTTAACATCAGTCCGCCATCGTGGTTGTCCGGTCCGGTAGAAACATTTTTTGCCACCGGAGTAAAACGCTCATCCGGTGAATTGATCTTCATGAAGTATCCCGTCGTTAGACTGGCCATTTTTGTCGCCTCAGTCGTGGTCGGTGTACTAATGTGGTTGTTGTTGAATCGTACCCGTGTAGGAATGTTGATCAGGGCAGGGGTTGATGATCGCGATATGCTGGCAGCCACTGGTGTAAGAATACAACTGGTCTTCCTTGGTGTGTTTATTTTCGGCGCCGGTCTCGCAGGTATCGCAGGCGTAGTAGGTGGCACCTTTCAATCGGTGGCACCGGGCGAGGACATCCGTTTTCTACTCGCGTCACTGGTGGTGGTGATTGTTGGCGGTATGGGTTCAATCTCCGGGGCGGCAATCGGTGCACTCATTGTTGGGTTAGCTGAGCAGTTCGGGTCTGTTTATTTTCCGACCTATGCAGTGGTGCTTACCTTTTTAATTATGGTTCTGGTGTTGGCGTTCCGGCCCCACGGATTGATGGGGTCTTCCTGATCTATGGCTATCGTTGAAACAGAGTCAAAGATTGTCAGGCTTGATGGTACTCGTCAGAACTGGCTTGAAAAAATACCTGCTCAATATTGGGTAGTGGGTATTCTGCTATTAATCATGCCGTTGTTTGCCAGTGACTTTATGCTGTTTCAGATCTTTGGCTGGACTTTTATCCTTGGCATGATTGCACTTAGCCTGATGTTTCTTGCCGGGTATGGTGGCATGGTTAGTCTTGCACAAATGACCATTGCCGGGCTTGCCGGATATCTGGTTGCTATTCTGGGTGACAGCGCGATCACTGAAATTAGTCAGGGCTGGCCATGGTATGCGGCTATACCAGTAGCGCTTATTGTCACGGCGCTTTTTGCAAGCGCAATCGGATGGCTTGCGGTCAGGACTGACGGCATTTATACCATCATGATTACACTGGCGATCGCAGCGGCATTCTTCTATTTTGCACGGCAGAATTATGAGGTCTTTAATGGCTTTTCGGGTTTTAATTCTATTCATCCACCGTCTTTGTTCGGTGTCGACTGGCGCGGACCGAAAGCGTTTTATTATCTGACGCTGTTCTGGGCTGTCGCCTCGTACCTATTCATACTCTATATCTCCAGAGCGCCTTTTGGTCTGGCGCTGCAGGGTGTCAGGGACAACTCACGCCGTATGTCGGCGCTTGGCTACAACGTCGTGGCCCACCGCGTGGCGGCCTATACGCTGGCGGCCATACCTGCGGGCATTGGTGGAATACTGCTGACCTGGCAGTCCGCACAGATATCACCGGGTACCGTGGGCATTGGCCCTGCTATTGATGTGTTGGTGGTTGCGGTAATTGGCGGGCTGGGTCATCCGATCGGGGCGTTTATTGGAGCGCTTATCTATGTGTTACTAAAAACGTTTTCTACCGATGCGTTGATTGCACTAAGTTTAAGCGGCGAGCGTTTTCGTTTAC
The DNA here is from genome assembly GCA_937922015.1 of uncultured Granulosicoccaceae bacterium. GTDB lineage: Bacteria > Pseudomonadota > Gammaproteobacteria > Granulosicoccales > Granulosicoccaceae. Next base: position 32,477 of record CAKZVB010000087.1, on the reverse strand, counting down.
TGATCGGCCTGAGTTTTTTAGTGATCGTGTTCTTTTCCCCGGACGGGATACTGGGTTTGTGGAAAAAATTTAAGGTCTGGCAGCAGCGAAATCCGTTTGAACAAAGCGATGGACGTGACTTGTGAACGCGGCCCTGACAGAAAATCGCGCACTATCGTCCACCGGCACCGAGTTCGCGCTTGAACTGAAAAATATATCAAAGCTGTTCGGTGCACTGGCAGCTCTAGAAGACATTTCAATGTCTGTCAGACCCGGTGAGCGGCGCGCCGTGCTGGGGTCTAACGGTGCCGGCAAGACCACACTCTTTAATTGCATTACCGGTGACTTTCCAGCCACTACCGGATCGATCAAGTTTTTTGGTGAAGACATATCAGAATTTCCCTCGCACGAGCGCATCCGTCGCGGACTTAGACGAACCTACCAAATTTCTCAGTTGTTCCCGGCACTTAGTGTTTTTGACAATGTGTATATTGCCTGTCGCGGTGTATCAACAGGGCGTTTTTCTTTTATACGACCGCGTGCTAAAGACGCTTTGATGTCAAGCACGGATGAGCTGGTGCAGATTGTTAATTTGCACGATGTACGCAACACCCCGGTTGCAGAGTTATCTTACGGACAGCAGCGGCAACTTGAAATTGCAATGGCCCTGGCCGGTGCTCCAAGGTTTATTTTGTTTGATGAGCCGGCAGCCGGCTTGTCTCCGACAGAGCGCGCAGATCTGGTAACAATCCTCACCGAATTACCATCGCATATGGGTTTTATTATCATCGAACACGATATGGATGTGGCATTACGCGTGGCAGAGTCGGTCACCATGATGCATAACGGTCGTATCTTCAAAAACGGCACACCAGAGGAAATAGAAAACGATGTAGAAGTGCAGGCACTCTATCTGGGAAATGCCGATGAGTAGTGCAAGTTCAGCGCTTCAGGTGAGAGGACTGAACGTCTATTACGGTCAGTCACACGCTTTGCAGGGCGTCGATCTTGAGCTGGGGTCAGGTGTGTTGTCGCTGGTGGGTCGAAACGGTATGGGTAAAACCACGCTATGCAAGGCCATTATGGGTCTTGAGCCGGTAGCCTCGGGCAGTATCTCACTATACGGACATTCCCTGGTCGGTAAGACGCCTGCAGAGATTGCGCGTTTAGGGATTGGTTATGTGCCGCAGGGAAGGCGTCTCTGGAAGTCACTGACGGTTGATGAACATCTAAAACTGGTGGCAAAACCAAAAGGACCATGGTCTGTTGAGCGCGTCTACTCGGTGTTTCCACGGCTGGCAGAGCGCAAATCAAATGGCGGTGGTCAACTGTCCGGTGGGGAGCAGCAAATGCTCGCTATTGGCCGTGCCTTGTTACTGAACCCTAAACTGCTATTGATGGATGAACCGACCGAAGGACTAGCTCCGGTCATTGTTTCTCAAGTGGCCCAGATGCTCAGTCAGCTGGGCAGCGATGGTGATATTGATGTGCTGATGATCGAACAGAATATTGGCGTGGCGTGTACTGTTGCGGACCGGGTTGCCATTATGATCAACGGCAAAGTCAATCGCATTATGGATTCGGGTGTACTGGCAGCAGACACGCAGCTACAGCAGTCATTGCTTGGTGTCGGTCGCCATGCACATGATGAAACACCACAGGTCAGCCAGAGCACTTCAGATAATCAGCGCGCTGCACGGGCAGGCAGTACAGTAAAAAAAATCTATTTATCAAACCCGCAGATACCCGATCGCTGGACTCCGATGGTTGCCGCCGCGACTATCGCCCGCAGCGCCAGGACGGTCACCGAATCCATTACTGATCAATCTGCCGCCGCCAGCACGATGTCAAAAATTGACGAAGGCCGCAACGGGATTGTTTATGTCTGCGGAACACTCGATACCAAAGGCGATGAACTGCGCTACATGCGCGACATCATCAAAGCCGCCGGTGTCAGAACTCAGTTAGTCGATCTGTCGACTTCAGGCAAACCATCCGGTGCGGCAGTGCCACCTAACGCCGTTGCGGAAATGCATCCACGTGGAGCGAGTGCGGTATTTACCAGCGACAGAGGTACGGCGGTGGCGGGTATGACACTCGCTTTCGAGCGATGGGTGCAGAGTCGCCGTGATGTTGCAGGCGTACTAGGTGCCGGCGGATCCGGTGGCACGGCGTTAGTTGCTCCCGGTTTCAGGTCGCTGGCGGTTGGTGTGCCCAAACTGATAGTGTCGACGGTTGCCTCGGGTAACACGGAACAGTATGTAGGGTCGTCAGACATGTTGATGATGCACTCGGTTGCCGATGTTCAGGGTATTAATTCCATTACCCGTGTGGTGCTAAAGAATGCGGCAGAGGCGGTTGCGGCAATGGCGGCGGCTCGTGCCAGACCACTTGAAGAATACGAAGACAAACCGGCGCTTGGACTGACGATGTTCGGTGTTACCACACCGGTGGTGAGCAATGTGTCGGAACAATTAGCGGCGCAGTATGACTGTCTGGTTTTTCATGCGACCGGTACCGGTGGCAGATCAATGGAAAAGCTAATGGCAGGTGGGCAACTGGCGGCAGTGCTCGATCTGACCACAACAGAAATTGCAGACATGATAGCTGGTGGTGTGTTCGCGGCAGATCAAACCCGCTTTGATGTATTTGCCAGCAGTGGCAAGCCATATATCGGAGCTTGTGGTGCATTGGACATGGTCAACTTTAATGCGCCGGAGACTGTGCCGGAGAAATATAAAGGCCGTTTGTTTTACGAACATAATCCACAAATAACGTTAATGCGCACTACCGTCGACGAGTGTCGGCAGATGGGTAAATTTATCGGTGAAAAACTCAATCAAATGAGTAACCCGGTACGGTTCTACTTAAACGAAGGTGGTGTCTCGATGTTGGATTCGCCTGGCCAGGCGTTCTGGGATCCGGCAGCCGATGCCGCATTGTTCGAAGCCATTGAAGAGACCGTGACCCAGACAAGTCAGCGTCAACTGATACGGGTGCCACAAAACATCAATGATCCGGCCTTTGCAGATCTATTGGTAAAAACATTCCGTTCACTAAATTCACATGTAGTAGTCAATCCAAAAAGAGCTTAGCGATATGCATGATCGTAAACAATTGATAGCCCGCTATCGAGACATGGTTAAAAGAGGCGAAACGATAATCGGTGGTGGTGCCGGTACCGGATTGAGTGCCAAGTGCGAGGAGGCCGGTGGCATTGACCTGATCGTTATATACAATTCAGGCCGCTTTCGTATGGCGGGCCGTGGCAGCCTTGCCGGGCTCATGCCCTACGGGGATGCCAACGCAATTGTGATGGAAATGGCGGGTGAGGTCTTGCCGGTGGTGAAAAATACCCCGGTACTGGCAGGGGTTTGCGCGTCTGATCCGTTTCGTTTAATGGATCGATTTCTCGATGATGTAAAAAACGCAGGTTTTGCCGGTGTACAGAATTTTCCAACGGTGGGTTTAATAGACGGTGTCTTCAGAGCCAACCTCGAAGAGACCGGAATGTCATATCAGTTAGAGGTTGACATGATTGCCGCAGCACATAAGAAAGACCTGTTAACCACACCCTATGTGTTCAGTGAGGAAGATGCAATCGCGATGGCCAAAGTGGGAGCCGATATTGTGGTGGTTCACCACGGTCTGACTACCGGCGGCAGTATTGGCGCAGAAACCGGTATCAAACTCGAAGATGCCCCTGCAATCACTGATGCCTGGGCCAAGGCTGCTTTGGATGTCAACAAAGATATCGTTGTGCTGGTGCATGGCGGACCGGTGTCATCACCCGCTGATGCGCAATATGTGTTGAGCAATACCGAATACTGTCACGGGTTTTACGGGGCGTCTTCAATGGAGCGTCTGCCGACAGAAATCGCGTTAACTGAAACAACAAAAGAGTTTAAGGCCATCGGCCGAAAGTCCTGAGGAGCTGCCCCGTATGAGTGGACAAATAATAGGTCAACTAATACTTTGGTTGATCGTTGCCGTGATAGTCGTTTTTATCGCCTATTGGGTGATGAACTGGCTGTATAGAAGATCGACCAAAGAAATAGCTTTTGTTCGTACCGGGTTTCTTGGTGAAAAAGTTGTCATTGACGGAGGCGCATTTGTCTGGCCGATAATTCATGAAATTACTCCGGTCAATATGAATACGCTTGATTTGGCGATCAAGCGTGAAAAGGAAGACGCTCTCATTACCAAAGATAGAATGCGCGTAGACGTCGACGCCGAATTCTATGTTCGCGTCAGACAAACCAACGAATCAGTATCACTGGCAGCCTCGACTATGGGGCGACGTATGCTTGAGCCTGAACGCATACATCGCCTGCTGTCAGGTAAGTTTATTTCTGCGCTGAGGACGGTTGCCTCTGAAATGACCATGGAGCAGTTGCACGAAAGCCGTAATACCTATGTGGCGCGGGTGCTGGAAGTTGCACAAGATGGGCTTGATAAAAACGGCCTTGAGCTTGAAAGCGTTGCAGTGACCGACATTGATCAAACTGAAATCGAATTCTTTAATCCTTCCAACCGCTTCGATGCAGAGGGTTTAACGAATGTTATAGAGGCAATAGAAGGACGCAGAAAACTGCGCAATGATATCGAGCAGGAAACTGCCCTTAAAATTCGCGAGCGCAACTTACTGGCAGAAAAACAGGCGCTTGAAATTGAGCGCGCCAGTGAAGAGGCGAGACTGGAACAGGAACGCGATATTGAATTTCGGCGCGCACGGCAAAGGGCCGAGCTCGAGCGTGAAAGATCAGAACAAGCGGCAGAAGCACAGCGTGCAACACTACAGTCTAACGAAGAAATAGAAACCGCGCGGATTGCCAACGAGCGTCAAATTGCTGAAGTCAGAATCGAATCGGAACGTTCGATCTCGCAGCAGGAGATTGAACGCAAGAGAGCAATCGACGAAGCTGAAATCCGAACCCGTGAAGAAATTGAAACGGCGCGTATTTCTCAGGAACAGAAATTATCAGCGGCGCGAATAAGATCTGAAAAAGAAACTGAGGCAGCAAGTATTGCCGCCAAAGAGATTGTTGAAAAAGCCAAAATAGAACAGGAGAAATCGATAGCCGAGGCTCGAATTGCCAAAGAGCAGGACACTCAGGCAAAGGAAATTGAAAGACAGCGTGTAGTTGATGCGGCAGACATTGATGCACGTGAAACGATTGAAAGAGCGAGGATCGATCAGGAACAGCGTTTAACAGAAGCCCGTATAGAGCAGCAAAGAAATACCAAAGAACGTGAGATTCAACGCAACCTCGCAATTGAATCGGCGGAGATTGAATCGCGTGAAGCCTCTGAGATGTTGCGCATCGAACAGGAAAAAGTAGTCAGTGCTCAACGCATTGCATCTGACCGCGAAACACGCCGCCTTGAAATTGAACGCAATACCGCCCTTGATGAGGCGGAAATTGCCAGTCAAAAAGCCACAGAAGCTGCAAAAATTGCCAGAGAGCAAGAGCTTGCCGCAGAACGAATTGCATCCGAACTGGATACGCGTTCGTTGCAGATAGAACAACAACGTTCCATTGAGCTGGCGCAGATCGAGGCATCGGAAGAAACCACCGCTTCGAAAATACAAAAAGAACAGCGTGTGCGGCATCTTGAAATCGCCCGCAATGAGGCTGTTGATGCGGCGGAGATCGCAGCGACCCAGGCAACAGAGAAGGCAAGAATAGAGCATGAAAAGAAACTTGCTCTTGAAAAACTCGAGGCCAATGAAGCGACGCAGGAACGTGATGTAAAACGTGCGGCGGCGATAAAGGAAGCGGAAAGTGCCGCCAGAGAAGCGACAGAGGCACGCAGGATAGCTCAGGAGAAAGCCACCAGTTCTATTCGAATTGCCTATGAAAAAGATCTGCGTGAACTTGAAATTAATCGCAACCAGTACATTGATGAAGCCGACATAGCGGCGCGTGAAGCAGTCGAAGCCAAACGTATTGCACAAGAAGCGAGATTGCTGGTTCAGCGCATAGAGTCAGATGAGAACACCCAGGAAAGGGAGCTGGAAAAAGCAGAGGCCATAGAGAAGGCTGAGCTGTTAAAAGCAGAGGCAGTCGAGGCGGTAAGGATTGCCAAGGAAAAGAAAAATGCAGCAGATCGGGTGGCGTTTGAACAGGACTTGCGTGAACGTGAAATATTGCGCAACCGTGCTGTCGATGTCGCAACAGCGCAGGCACAAAAAGAAATTAATATGGCGCGCATTCTTGAAGAGTCTTCAACGCGCTCTGCAGAGATCGCACGCGATGCTGAAGTGCGTGCCCGTGAAATTGAAAAACAGGAAGCCATCGAAACTGCAGAAATCGGTTCGCGCCGATTGCTGGATCAGGAGCGTATCTCCAAAGAGCTTGAAACCAGTAGGGAAAAGATCGGTCGTGATAAAACGGTTCGCGATTTAGAAATAGAAAGAAATAAAGCCATAGATACTGCACAGATCGCCGCTGAAGAAGCGGTGGATGCAGCCAGAGTAGCCAAGGAAAAAACCGTCGATGCGCAGCGCATTCTGGCAGAACAGGAACTCGAAGCCACCAGGGTTCAGCGCAAGCGTGCGTTGGAACAACTTGAAATTGAGCGGGTACAAGCACTGAACGAGGCGCAAATTGCCAGTCAGGAAGAAGTAGAGCGTGCTCGAATCACCTCTGACGATGGTCTGGATGACATCAGGATCAGTCATCAGGCCAAGCGACGCAAGCTTGAGATCGATCGCGATAAGGTAGTCGAAGAAGCATCGATGGAAAAAGTCATCGCACTTTATAAAAAGTCGCTTGATGAGAGTGCTGCTGCGGTCGAAGCGGATATCGCAAAAGCAAAAGCGATAGAGGCATCCGAACAAGTAAAAACCACCTCTGCTACACAAGAGGCGATGCGAATTTCATCTGTCGATGTACTGCTTGCCGAAAAACAGGCACAGGAAAAGAGCATTGCGGCAGAGGCCGAGAAAATTCGCAGCGCAGTTGAAGCAGAAGCACAGAAGCTTATTAACGAGGCAGAGAACGTACTTACTGATGAGGCCCGTACGTCATTGTTCAAGCGTAAGATGCTCGAACATGTTGAAGGTATTGTGTCAGCCTCTGTCAAGCCGCTTGAAAAGATCAATGACATCAAAATTATGCAGCTTGGCGGGAGCGGCAGCAACGGCCTGGGGTGGGATGGTGACAACCCGGATGGCGCGGCAGGGGGAGGAGGTTCTCCTACTGATGAAATTATAAATTCGGCCCTTCGCTATCGTGTGCAGGCGCCAATGGTAGACAGCCTGTTAAGTGATATCGGTGTTGATGGTTCGAATATATCCAGATCGGGCGGCCTGCTGAATGACGCGGCATCGCTTAACCGCATGCAGTGGGAGCAGCAACGGTTAGCTGACTCAAAAGCCAAAGGTGATGGCAAGGCTAATGACAACAAGTCGCAAGAAAAGAAAGAAGGGTCGTCCTGATGGCCAGTGTCTATGTATCTTCGGTGATCGATGCGTCCAGCGATAAAGTCTGGGAGCGTGTCAGAGACTTTAACAGTCTGCCGGTGTGGCACCCGAGAATTCGCGACAGTCGCATCGAGGAATCACTACCCGGTGACAAAATCGGATGTGTTCGTAACTTCAATCTTCAAAACGGCGACAACCTGCGTGAGCAACTGTTGGGACTAAGCGATTTCGACAAGTTCTACACCTATACAATTCTTGAGTCACCGATGCCGCTAAGCGACTACGTGGCGACCTTGCGTTTAACACCGGTGACCGATGGTGATCGATGTTTTATTGAATGGTCGGCGGACTTTCAATGCGCAGCCGATGTTGAAGCAGACCTGACGGATGGCATAGCGTCCAACGTATTTCAGGGCGGCTTCGACGCGCTAAAGCGTTTCTTCGGGGAGTAAGCATGGTCCGGGTTAAATGCAGCACAATTATCGATCAGCCGATTGATGCCGTGTGGAACGTGTTGCGTGATTTTAACGGCCATGACCGCTGGCATCCTGCAGTTGCCAGTAGCCAGATTGAGCGATCCCGTGATTCTGACACGGTCGGCTGCGTCAGAAAATTTCGCCTCGCTGATGGCGCTGAATTGCGAGAGCAGTTACTGGCGCTGTCTGATGCTGAGCAAAGTTATAGTTACTGTCTGCTCGATACACCGATTCCCTTATTGAACTACGTCTCTCACGTTCGGCTATTCCCGGTCACCGATTCCGATTCTACCTACTGGGAGTGGCAGGCGTCTTTTAATACCATCGATAACAGGGAAGAAGAACTGCATAACCTGGTTGCAAACGATATTTATTATGCCGGATTTAACGCAATTCGAATGCATTTGGAAGGTGTCACACAATGAGTATTGAAGTGAAATCTTTCGATACGTTGCGCCAGGCGAGTGAGGTGCTCGGGGGATCCGCACAATATATTGCTGGCGGTACTTTGTTAATGCGCAAGGTGAACTATGGCGACCAGAGTTTTAATCAATTGGTGCAAAGCACTGATCCGGCACTGAAACAAATACAAAGTCAGGGCGATGAAATCCTGATTGGTGCTGGCGTCACGATGTCTGAAATTATGCAGCACCCGCAGTTGCAGTTTCTAGGGGAAGTGGCGCGCTCCGTCGGTGGTCCGGCAATACGAAATATGGCGACTATCGGCGGCAATCTGTTTGCACCTCGTCCCTATGGTGATATGGCCACCGCACTGTTGGCGCTTGATGCGAACCTTCACTGGGCTTCCGGACAACAGCAATCGCTGGAGCAATTTCTGGAACGCTCTGACGCTGCCCGCGATATTGTTCATTCAATCTCTGTCAGGCAACCACCCACGGGGGCTTTTCAGTATCTGAAGGTCAGCCGGGTAAAACCCAAAGGGGTTTCATTGCTAACCGTCGCTGTGCTGCTGAATCGTGAAAACGGACGCACCGGTAATGTAAGAATCGCATTCGGCGGCATGGCCCCTGAACCGCGCAGGGCAATGGCCGCCGAGCAGGCTTTGCAAGGCGCGTCACTCGATGAATCGGGTATTCAAAGATGCCTTGCTGCCTGCACTGAAGGGATGGCTCCTGCAGATGATTCACTCGCCAGCAGTTGGTACCGCAATGAAGTGGCACCTGTTTATTTAAAACGACTGCTGTTGCAAAGGAGTTAATCGACGATGGCGAAAAAACCGATCAGTTTTGTTCTTAACGGCCAGGATACATCCGTGTTTGTTGAACAGGGTGGCAATCTGCTTGATGAGCTGCGTCGCACGGTCGGTGATCTGTCGCCAAAGTTCGGCTGTGGTCAGGGTACATGCGGCGCTTGCACAGTGCTGATCAATGGTGAACCGCAATTGAGCTGTTTAGTGCTTGCAGAGCGAGTCGAAGGCCAGCGTATCGATACCAATGGCGGCTTGGCTGAAGGTCCCGATTTGCATCCGTTGCAAAAAGCGTTTGTCGAAGGATTTGCAGCGCAATGCGGCTTCTGCAGTTCAGGTATGTTGATGGCCGCAAAAGCGCTGCTCGATAGAAATGCCAGCCCGTCACGTGACGAAATAGCCGAAGCGATCTCGGGTAACCTGTGTCGCTGCACCGGCTATGAACCCATTATAGATGCCATAGTTGTGGCTGCGGAAAACATGCGAAGGAGAACTACCTGATGAGTCGCGTTGAATTTCGCAAAGACCTCTTTGCCGACGAACGCAGCGATGACCTGAATGAAGTAGGCAAGCCGACTATTCGACAGGATATTATCGGACACGTGCGTGGCACTACACGTTTTTACGATGACCATCTGTTTGATGGTTTGTTGCACATGCGTTGTGTTAGATCGCCACACCATCATGCGCGTATTCGCAACATAAATGTTAGCGGTGCAGAGAGCATGCCCGGGGTTCGGCGTATAGTGATGCCGTCTGATGTTCCGAACAATCTCAATACCCTGCTCAGCCTGATCGGCTTTGGCCGTGATGACGAACCGTTGTTATCGTCCGCCAAGGTTGCCTATAAAGGTGAGCCGGTGTGTGCGGTAATTGCGGATACCGAGCGTCAGGCTCGTGATGCGGTGGCGGCGATAAAAGTTGACTGGGAAGTGTTGCCGCACGTACTCGATGTAGAACAGGCGATTCAACCCGACGCGCCGGTAGTCAATGAGACCTATCCGAATAACCTGTTCGACTACGGACGGTTTGATCATCAGAAACTTCGCTTCGGAGATGTGCACAGCGCGATGCAGCGGGCAGATAAAATAGTCGAAGGGCAGTATCAGATGTCACCGATAGAACAGGCGCCGATGGAGACCTGCGGTGCTATTGCTGCCCCTGAGACCAATGAACGGATCGTCTGTCACACGGCTACACAGGCGTTGTTCTTTTCCCTCGGCACCACGGCAAAACTGCTTGATGTCCCGTCGTCACGGCTGCATTTTATCGGTGGCACGGTAGGGGGCGGGTTCGGCGGCAAAGTCGACAGCATCACTGAGCCCATGGCAGTACTTGGCGCACTGTTAACCGGTAAGCCGGTAAAGTTTCACTGGGATCGCGAAGAGGAAATGCAGGTGGGCGCGCCGCGCGGCGCGGAGCGCTGGGTAATCAGGGATGGTGTGATGAATGATGGAAGCATTATCGCACGCGAATTTACCGGCTATTTCGATTGCGGCGCTTACACGCGGTTGTCTTCTTATGCGATTCAAAAAGGCGTGGGGCATTTGCCCGGCCCCTATACGATTCCCAATGTGGCGGCGAATGTTTATTGTGTGTACACAAACCGCACACCGGCGACGGCCATGCGCGGGTTTGGTATTACCGGTGTGGACTTTGCGATCGAATCGCATATGGATAAAGTCGCCGAAGCGGTTGGCATGAATCCTATCGAACTTCGTATCCACAATGCGTATCGCGATGGCGATATGAAAGCACACCGCAGAGTAGCGAAAAATACTGCATTGATAGAGTGTTGTCAGGTCGCGGCACAGAAAAGTAACTGGCAGCTGGGCCCGCAGTATGCGTCGGCTTCCAGTTTGCGTGACGGCGGCAGCACTGAGCGCGCAGCAATACCGGAAACCGCTGTTGACATGGTGGGTAAGATCGGTGAACGCAGGTCGTCATCGATCGCTGCCAGTCCTGCGCAGGGCACTGAAAGGGTGCCGGCGGGTCAGGCAAGCGAGTTACTTAGCCCTCTTCCACTGCAACATGCAGATATGCAAATTGAGCCTTCGCGAGTGGGACATACCGTTAAAGCAACTGCACCGCTTGCCAATGCAGCCGGCGCGCCGCCACCTGCTGCAACAGCGCATCGTGAAACAACACAGCCGCCTGCAACACAAGTGTCGACACCGGTTTCTCAACAGTCACCAGTCTCACCTCCAGAGTCACTGCCTGCATCCAGCACCGGAAGTTATCAGCAACCACCGCGTGACCAACCAGCGGCGTCACCACCTGAAGCACCGGCAGTCAAACCTTATGAACCGCAGGAACGTTTTAACAAAGGCATGAACCGACCCGGCGCGGCGCGGCATCTAATCAACAGGCGGCGAAGATAAAATGACTGTTCATAAAGGCAGAGGCTTTGCCTGTATCAATTACCCGATAGGCATGAACCTGGGTGGTGATCCTTCACAGGCACTTGTGCACTCTAATCCTGATGGCAAGTTCACTGTTACTCTCAGTTCTATTGATCTGGGGCAGGGCATGAAGTCGGTGACGCGCCAGATTGCATCAGAGACACTGGGTGTGCCGGTTGAAGATGTCTATGTAGACACCGCTGACAGTGACACCGGCCCGCATTGTATGGGGTCATTTGCATCGCGCGGTACACACAGAGTTGGCAACGCCGTTATTCGCGCCGCCAATGAAGCGCGTCAGCAGATGCTTGCCGCAGCGGCCGATGAACTGGAGGTCAATGCCAGTGATCTTGATACCGACGGCCGTGGCAACATCTTTGTTAAAGGCGCACCGTCAAGATCGATCACGGTTAGCGAAACGGCAATTGCCGCGCAATTCAAGCAAGGTAAAACGCTGGCCGGTCGTGGCATATTTCTGGTGCCGAAATCAGACGTTGATGATATGACCGGTGAAATGTCGACAGTCACCACCTTTGCGCATGCGGCGTTGATTGTTGACCTTGAAGTCGATGATGAAACCGGAGTAGTTGAGGTCAATGAAATAAATTCGGCTTATGAAGTGGGCCGCGCACTAAACCCGAGACTGGTTGAACAGCAACTGATCGGTGGTGCATGGATGGGAGTATCACATGCCTTGTATGAAACCACTGAGCCTTACTATCCATCACGTGATCATGCACCGCTGGACTTTAATAGCTATTTAATGCCCGGGCCGGGAGAGGTGGTACCGCACAATATTGCGATACTCGAAAGACCCGCTGAAGATGCACCTTACGGCGGCAAAGGGCCTGGTGAAATGTGCGCCAATCCGGTGTTGCCGGCCATTGCCAATGCAGTATACAACGCGGTAGGTGTGCGTTGTGATTCGCTGCCTATAACGCCTGAAAAAGTATTGCGCGGCATACGTGCCAATGGCGGTGCACAGCCTAAAGGGACTCCGGGGTAGTATGATCTAATGCCCGTTAAGCCTGTAATTTCCGGTATCGCCAGTCCGGCTGACCTGCAAGCTGCATTAACCGATGCACAGTACATTGCAGGTACCGATTTGGCCACCACTGCCTACCTTGCACTGGCACTGGGTAAGCCGCTGTTGCTTGAAGGTGCGCCGGGTGTGGGTAAAACCGAAGCGGCCAAGGCAATAGGATCTGTACTTGGCAGAAATGTGGTGCGGTTGCAGTGTTATGAAGGTATTGATGCAGCCTCTGCAATATACGAATGGAACTACCCGCGTCAAATGCTGGCTATTCGTCAGGCACAGGACAGCTACGTTAACTTATATACTGATGAGTTTCTGTTGCAGCGACCGATGCTTGAGGTATTAAGAAATCCCTCAAAGTCACTGTTGCTTATTGACGAAATTGATCGATCAGACCACGAGTTCGAGGCATTTTTGCTTGAGTTCTTATCTGACTTTACTATTTCCATTCCCGAAACCGGCACTCAGCGCGCCACCGAAGCTCCGATTGTAGTGCTCACCTCAAACCGTACCCGCGACCTGCATGAAGCATTGAGACGCCGTTGCGTCTATCACTGGATCGACTACCCCGATGCTGTACTCGAAGCGCGCATTGTGATGACACGGGCAAGCTCCGTTGCAGAGAAAACTGCCAGAGCTATCGTCGAAGCGGTGGGTAAATTACGCCGTGAACCATTGGCAAAACCGCCAGGTGTGGCAGAAAGTGTAGAGTGGGCAGAGGCCGCCTCACTATTGCATAGTCAGGGGGCAGCGTGGCCTGATTCGTTTAGACGTTCTATCGGTGTGGCACTAAAAGATCAGGACGATCTGGTGTACCTGGCGGCAGGGAGAATGGACTCCATAATACCGGGTGAGGTGGCATGACTCTCCCGCAGGCAACAGAACCGTTACTGGCACTGGCCACAGAGTTGCGGCAGCACGGCTTTGCGATAGCCCCTGATCAGACGATTGGTTTTATTGAGGCGGTAGGTGTGCTGGGCCCGAGGGATATTAACGATATACATCACGCAGCAATTGCATTGTTTGCGATCCCGCCGGAACGCCGTATAGAGTTTGATGCAATCTTTAAAAAGCTGTTCTTCGGGCTGCAAATTGCCGCACAGGCAGACGCATCCGATGACGAAGTTGACGCCTTTGAGCCCACTGGCGGTGAAGAGGTTGTCGAGACCGGTGAGTCGCAGGAACCTGCAGGTACAGATGCAGTAGAGCAGGAGCAACTTCAATCGCGTGAAGTTTCACAGCCTGCAGAAGATCAGGTATTGATTGATTTTGAGCGCCGCGCCGGAAACCGTCTGCCACATCGGCGGTCGTACCGCTGGGCCAGTGTGCCGCGTGGTGAAAAGCTTGATCTCAGGCGCACACTCAGAGCGGCGGCAAAACGTGATGGAGAAATTATTGATCTGGCGGTAATGCGGCGCAAGAAACGACAGCGCCGCGTACTGTTACTCATTGATGTATCGGGTTCGATGAAAGAGCTCACGTCATCATCACTACGCTTTGCCCATAGTTTATTACGCGTAGCAGACAGCGCTGAAGTATTTACCTTAGGTACAAGACTTACCCGCGTTACATCTGCGCTGCAGGTAAAAGATCGCGATATTGCCATGCTGCGTGTCAGTCAGCTGGTAGCGGATTTTGATGGCGGAACCCGGATCGGTAATGCACTGCAGGCCTACCTGGCAGTGCCTAAGTATGCAGGCTTCGCCAGAGGTGCAGCGGTAATTGTTCTATCAGACGGGCTGGAGCGCGGTGATGCGGATTCTATGGTTGATGCCACTATTCGTCTGTCCCGAATTGCCTGGCAATTAAGCTGGTTAACACCACTGGCGGCAGACGTCGATTTTCAACCGGAGACCGAAGCACTTAAGCGCGTGTTACCGCACATACACATTCTCGGTGCCGGTCACTCTGTTTCGTCCATGTGCAACCACGTATTGGAGATGGCATCGGCATGATTGATTCACATCATCATATCTGGCGGCAGCAGGATCTACCGTGGTTACTGGGTCCGGAGCAGCCGCGAATATTCGGCAGCTACGGGGCGATTAAACGCGACTACCTGATTGACGAATACCTTCGCGATATCGCCAGTGCCGGTATAGAAAAATCGGTGTATGTACAGGCAAACTGGTCGCCTAACTGGGCGATGGATGAAGTGGAATGGGTGCAGTCAGTGGCTGCAGAATCCGGCTGGCCACATGGCATAGTGGCCTACGCCGACTTTACCGGGGCTGATGTTAAGCCACAGTTGGAAAAGCTGGCGGAAAGCAAGCTGGTTTGTGGTATCCGCCAACAATTGCATTGGCATGAGAACCCGCAGTATCGTTTCGCAACTCGAGATGACATCGCATCGAACCCGGCATTTCAACACAACATCAGAAAGCTGGCTGACTACGGCTGGTGTTTTGATCTGCAGGTTTTTCCAGGGCAGTGGCGTCATGCCGCAGCACTGGCCAAAGCCTGTCCGGAAGTGAAATTTATTCTCCAGCACGCCGGCATGATTGAAGACACCACTGAGCAGGGTTGGGCGCTGTGGCGGCAAATGATGTCAGCGCTGGCTAACCATGAAAATCTATACGTAAAATTATCGGGGCTGGGTACTTTTAATCATCGTGTTGATCTTGAATTGATCGATAAAATCGTGTCCGAGACGGTGGCGGGCTTCGGCGCACAGCGGTGTATGTTCGGATCGAATTTCCCTATCGAGAAACTCTGGACATCCTACGAAGAATTATACGTTGCGATGAAAACGGTGACTGCCGGTTTCAACGACGATGAAGTACAGGCGATTTATAGCGACACAGCGCAACGCCTGTACCGACTCTGATTAACATCCGTGAAAACAATACTATTTATCAGGAGCAATTGATGGCACTTCAAATTCATGTACTCGATTTCGGCGATATTGAACTCGAAACCAGCTTTCTTGTACTCGGTCATGAATGTGGCAGAGTTCGCCGTGTACCGGTCTATGGCTTTTTGATCACCGGCGGCAAGTACCCGGTGCTGGTTGATACCGGCTACCGGGACAACGCAATAATGGAAAGCCTCGGCATGCGCGGTCTGCAGTCGCATGACACGATGATTGAAAATCAACTGGCAAATCATGGTCTGAAACTCGGTGATATCCGTTATATATTGCACACCCACCTGCATATTGATCACGCCGGAAAAGACGATCTCTTCCCGATGAATACCACCGTTGTACTAAATCGCAGAGAGATGGAGTTTTCCGTGTCGGGAATCATGTATCCACAGTATCCCAAGCCCGATATCAAGCATCTGGTTGACCGGATCTATGAGCCGGAAGCCATTCGATTTCTGGATCTGGAAATCACCATGGCTGAAGAAATTATGCCGGGGGTCTGGTGTGAAAGAGCCGGTGCACACACCGAAGGGTCAATGAATGTCATGGTGGAAACTGCAGAAGGGGTTGCGTGTATCTGTGGGGATGTTATCTATGACTTCAACGATCAGATTGTGAATCACGTGCACACCAACAACCATATGGAGCCCAGAGTAACCGGTAACCATTCGGGTTCAAAACGTGAAGAGAAGGGGGCTATCAAAAAGCTGCTGAATAACTATACGTTTCTTTTGCCGATACATGATCGACCTGCAAAAATTGAAAACCAGCAGGTAGTAGGTCGTCTGGGCATGGTGGTGCCGGGCCCGATGACAGAGACACTTCCAGATCGGCAGTGGTTTGCGGTATAGCTGGTTAAGCCATTAAACACAGCCAAAAAATCGGGTTGCCAACGCAATGAATAAGATCCATGAATAATCAGGATATGTCCCCGGCGGCAAGACTTTATCGCTTCGCCGCACGACCATCTTATCTGGTGAAAGTGATCTGCCAGATGATACTGGGTGTCGGAATTGCCATCGCATTGATCGCCAAGGTCTATATGTTTGTGCTTACCGACTACCAGTGCGTGGCGGATAGTCTGTCTCTGGGCAATAAAATTCGATGTACAAATACACTTGCCATCATGGCTTATGGACTGGCGCTGAGTGCCGGCTTTGAACTGGCCTTTAGAATGTTCAGTGACGGATTGCATGCCAGTATAGATCCGATAATAGCCGGGGTGAGTTCTGCCTTGTTGCTGATTGTTGCATCACTGGCACTGGACAATGCCACCTGGCAGATTGCTATGTTGCTGGCGTCGCTAACCTTCACCGTGGTTGCGCTGTTGTTTTGCAGAGAAAGGTTTGATCTTAAAATCAATCGTGAACAAAAACCTGATCGGCATTCTTATGATGCGGATCGATCATTATAAATCACACCATGTTGCCGGATACAAAGAAAGATAAATGATCACAGGTAAACATTTAATCTCAGGGGAGTGGCTGGCTGGTGAGCGAACCTTTCGCTCCGAGCCTTATCGGGGCATTGGCCGTGAGTATGCGCAAGGCACCGCTGCAGATGTCGATCAGGCTGTCAGACAAGCTGTGGTTGCGTTTGATTCGTTTTCCCGTACAAGCCGCCGCCGTCGATCTGATTTCCTGAATTCTATTGCGACAAAGATTGAACACAATCGCGCACGGATTATCGAAATTTGTATTGAGGAGACCGGCCTGATTGAAAGCCGGGTGTCCGGTGAATTTACCCGTACTGTCAATCAGCTTCGATACTTCGCCAGTTATATCGCCGACAACGCCAATGATGATAATCGTCACGATACAGCATTGCCTGATCGCACACCCTTACCCAGACCGGATCTGCGAATGATCCAGCGTCCGGTCGGCCCTGTGGCCGTGTTTGGTGCATCAAATTTTCCGTTGGCTTTTTCAACCGCCGGCGGTGATACGGCGGCAGCTCTTGCGGCAGGTTGTCCGGTTGTGGTGAAAGGACATTCTGCGCATCCGGGTACAGCTGAGCTCGTCGCACAGTGTATTGAAGCCGCCATCGTTGAAACTTCATTACACGCCGGTGTGTTTTCACAGATTCAAAGCAGTAGTTTTGATGCTGGTCAGGCGCTGGTCACACACCCCGAAATCAAGGCGGTTGGTTTTACCGGTTCACTGGGAGGCGGGCGCTATTTGTACGACTTGTGCGCGGCACGCCCTGAGCCGATTCCTTTCTATGGCGAGCTTGGATCAATTAATCCGGTGTTTATGCTGGAACAGGCACTGGCTGCCAACGCATCAGGGCTTGCCAAAGAGTGGGTGGCCTCTCTGACGTTCGGTGCCGGGCAGCTTTGTACTAATCCCGGTTTGCTGGTGTTACCTCAGTCTGATGCGACGGAGAGTTTTATCAGTAGCGCCAGAGACGAGATTAGTCAGGCAGGGGAGCAGGTATTGCTCACCGAATCAATTGCAGAGTCTTACCGGCAAGGCTACCAGCAGCTGGATTCCTGTGCGGATGCGGTTGTGGTTCAACGCGCGCATTGCGGGCGTCGAAGTGTGACTCCTGCCATCTTCAGAACCACAGCGAAAGCGTGGCAACAGAATGAATTTTTTTCCGAAGAGGTGTTTGGTCCGCTGGGTCAAATTGTCGTGGCGGATACAACAGAGGATATATTGACCCTGGCCAGATCACTGCAGGGTCAGCTGACTTGCAGCATACACTGCCAAGAGCAGGACAGCGGTATTGCAAAACAGTTGCTGGCTATTGTCGAGCACAAGGCGGGCAGGGTGATATTTAACGGATTCCCCACAGGGGTGGAAGTAAGTGATGCCATGGTACATGGCGGTCCGTATCCGGCATCAACCAATTTTGGTGCTACGTCAGTGGGTAGTTTGTCGCTGCGCAGATTTCTGCGACCGGTATGCTTTCAAAATGTTCCAGACGCTTTTCTGGATAGCATAGATAGCTGAGCTGATGTTGAAACAGACTCTGGCGGCCATGCCTGCATTAGTCCTATCGGTTGAGTTGGTTTAGTACCTGATCAATATAATCCTGAATTTCATAGAGCTGATCCACCATTGCGTCCTGTTCGTTAACCGGGCCGTCAATATCGTTCAGGCGTTGCCCCATTCTGGCTATCGTGCGTTCCAGTTTCCGTATGCGACGATCGGTGGCATTATCAGCGTTCATTGCACTACCTGATAATTCGGATCGTCTGCTTCGATTAGCTGGTGGCGTAAGCTGTATTGACGACGCTACGTTTTGGCTGCCGTTATTGAATCTGTCAGGATTTTCAGGAGGCTGCGCGATTCGTGTGTCTACCAGTGTTTTCGATAGCTTACCGGTGACTCCGTAAAGCTGTTCAATAGCGATTTCAAGGTTAGTAATCCGCGCCACGATGTCGCTGTAATTGCCTTCCATTGTTGCCAGCCTGTCGTTTGATGGTGGCTGTTCGTTGTTTTGTTTTTTGTTCTGCTGTTGTCGACGGTGCATCCTGGTAACGGCTTTCTCGAGATTCCGGATACGCATGTCAGAGTCTGGGGTTGATTGCTCAATGGCGGGCGGAGCTTCTGTAGCAACCTTGTTTTGCTTACGGTGCAGATTTGAAACTGCTTTTTCAAGATTGGTTATGCGGGTGTCACTGACTCTGTCTCTGCTGTCTACTTCAGTAGCCGATGCCTGATCGCGGGATTTTCCAGACAGTTTCACCATGGCCTTATTAAGCGTAATAACTTGTATGTCCAGATTTTTCAGTTGCGAATTTATCGAAGATACCTGGCTATCCATACGCTGATCAAAGTCCGTGGTTTGTTTTTCAATCAACGTAAAGAGTTTTTTAATATCAGCTGAGTTTTCCGCTGTGAGTATCTCACTGGCTGAATCTGCCATGATAACCGGTGCGGCGGCTAGAGCGGTGGCCACTAGTAAGCCTGCCGTGGTAACGCCGATTGGCAGTCTGTGTTCGCTAAATGAAAATTGCATAACTTAAAGTCTTCCCGTGAAGCTTTGCGTATTATCGCGGCATGTTAACCATGCAACATTTACTGGTTTGGCTTAAATAATCACACTGAAAATCATGTGACGCAAATAATATATGCAGTATTATAAGAGGCGTCCAGTACGGGTTTTTAATTCTACTGGTGAAAACTTATTTTCTGTCGGCATTGATTGTTGTTATTTTGATGATAGCAATCTTATTGCAAAAAAATCGGTTTGCCGACTTACTTATGTGACTGCAGTTTAAAATACCTGCATTGATATGCCGTATTTTTAGACAGGGCAATCGCTAATAATACCTGCGGGGAAAAATATAAATTCGCATGTGGTTAATTAGAGATTCTGTTTTTATTGGTATTCTGCAAGCATCGCCATTAATTCTGGCCGCGATGGGTTTTACCCTTATCTTTTATCTGAACGGCTTCATTAACTTTGCCTATGGCGAGAGCATTACCTACGGTGCTTATTTTGCCGCAATGTTTAATGTGATGTTCGGATTCGGATTCTACCTGTCCATTGTGCCGGCCGCACTGCTGGCAGGCGCACTTAGTGTGGCCACCTATTTTTTGTTTTTTCAGCCGGCTTTAAAAAGAGGGGTGCGCTCGACGGAGCTTATTATTCTGTCTATCGGTGTGTCCTTTATGTTGCGCTATGGGCTGGTGCTGTTTGTCGGCGCTGAGAACATCTACGTAGATGAACCACCAATTGCCTACTTTAGTTTTCTGGGGGTGGGCGCGACCAATTTACAGCTCGTGGCACTGGTGCTGGTATTGGTTGTGGTTTTTAATCTGTATTGGGTTGTTTACCGTACCGGTTTCGGAGAGGTTGTCAGAGGACTGGCCAATAACAAAGAGCTTGCCATGGTCAGTGGTATTAACCCGCACAAGGTGTCTGTTAGCGTGTGGTTTCTAGGGGGCGTTGCCGGGGGTTTGTCAGGAGTGTTTTCGGGCGTGTTTGCCCTGGCTAATCCATTGATGGGTTGGAATCTTATTCTTATTACGGTGATGGTCAGCATTGTCGCGGGTGTGGGCAGTGTTAAGGGGGCATTGGTGGTAAGTATCATCGCAGGCATGTTAACCGCAGCGGTTACTCTTGTATCCAAGCCGCTGTATGCCGAGGTGATCTTGTTGTCTTCGTTTATCGGCGTGCTTTGGTATCGCGGCGGGCGACTACGATAATGGCCTACCTGATATTCTCTATCACCCTGATGCTGGTCTATATAGGCCTTGCGCAACTGTTACACATACAATTCGGCATGCTAGGAATACCCAATTTTGGAATAGTCGGTTTCTGGGGTCTGGGCATGTACAGTGTCGGTGTGTTAAATGTTCAATGGGACTTCTCTTTTATACCGGCATTGATCCTCACTTTGTTGTTAGTAGCGCTTGTCGCCAATGGGCTGGGCAGGTTGATTCTGAAGCTGGAAGGGCAGGCCATGTTGTGTGCCACGCTGGCGTTTAGTGCCATTGTGGCGTTGCTGGTAATAACTGAAAAGTGGTTGACCGAAGGTGTTGTCGGTTTAGGCACGATCAAATATCCATTTGATGCCGGTGCAATGACCGAGCCTTTGTACTTTCTAATTCTTCTGCTTATTGTGGTTGGCATTCAACTATTTATAAACAAGCTTCATGTGTCGCGGCTTGGCACATTGATTTTCTCTATCAGGGACAACGAAGAACTTGCCGCAAGTCTCGGCAAGGATACCGTTAAAATAAAGCTCGAGTTATTCACCCTGACTTGTGCGCTAATGGGGTTGTTGGGTGCATTGTCAGCACCGCTGAATCAGTTTCTCACGCCCAATATGCTGGTGCCCAGTGTTACGTTTGCCGTGTGGATAGCCCTTATTCTCGGTGGTAAAGAGCATTCAATGGGGGCGGTGCTGGGTGTGTTTATTACCTTTGGCTTATTTGATCTGCTAATTGAAAGTTATCTGCCCGTAGCACCTGAATACGCGGTGATGGTGCCGAACTTTAAATTGTTCCTCTACGGCGCTGTGCTGGTAGCTGTATTGATGTACCGCCCGCGGGGCGTGTTGGGTCACTCTGCAGCGGGTGCCAGGCAAGAGCTCCCATGATGAATCTTGCCGTTCGAAACCTATCCAAATCCTATCACCAGCATCCGGTGCTCAATCTCACGCAGGCTTCATTCGGCAAGCACAGCATAGAAGGTTTGATCGGGCCGAATGGTGCAGGTAAAAGCACGTTGATGGGGTTGCTCACCCGTCGCATCCCGCCTACGGAAGGGTCGATAATTTTTGAGGTTGAGGATAAACATCACGATCTAATTCCATTGAGTTCCCATCAGGTGGCGCAGATCGGATTGGTTAAAACCAATCAGCGTATACAGGGATTTGAAAGTCTGACCATTCGCGATTCGCTGCGTCTTGCCTGTACGCCACCAACGCAGGAAACCCTGAAAAGTGTCTTTTCCAAAGAACAATTGTCCGAAGCCGTAGAAGCTGAAATTGACGACTACCTCTCCAGATTTACCTTTAATGAACCCGATGGTTACGCAAGGTCTGCCGGAGAGAAGAAACTGTTGGATATATTGCGTTGCCTGATATTGAAACCGAAAATGTTGCTGATGGATGAACCGACGGCAGGTCTGCCTGAGGATGTAACACAGCAAGTGATGCAGGAGATCACCCGGCAGACAAAAGCCAATGATATGCGGATTGTGATCGTGGAGCACGATCTTGAACTCATCTGGTCGTTCTGTGAATACGTGCATTTTCTGGTCGATGGCGAAATGTTGTTTGAGGGCAAGCCTGAAGACGTAAAAGCCAATCGTGTGGTTGCAGAAAAATACCTGGGGCTCTGATGATGCTGAACGTTAACGGGTTATCAAGCGGCTATGGGGACGTAACGGTACTTGAAGACATCACCTTTTGTGTTGAAAGCGAGATATTTACAGTGCTTGGCGCTAATGGCGCAGGCAAGACTACGCTGTTAAAAACGCTGGCCAAACTACTGCCGGTGAAAAGTGGCACGGTTGAGTGGCGGGGTGAAACTATCACTGACATGCCACCGTACGAGCTGCCGTCGCGGGGTATGGCGTATGTACCTCAGGAAGGTAATGTGTTTCCGGATTTGTCTGTTGCTGAAAATCTTTCAATTGGCGGATTGTTAGACCTGCCTTCTCGCGAAGAAAGGCTCTCTGAGGTCTATGAACTGTTTCCGCGGCTGGTGGATAGAAGCGAACAATTAGCCGGCAGCCTGAGTGGCGGGGAAGGGCAGATGCTGGCGGTGGGTCGTGCCCTGATGCAGCGCCCTGAAATTATATTGTTTGACGAGCCATCAGCCGGTTTGTCGCCGCAGTTTGTCGATACCTTGTTCCAGAAAATTCTGGAAATCCGTGAAAAGCAGAACGTCACCATTGTGCTTGCCGAGCAAAATGCAGTCAAAGCGCTGGAAATTGCCGACAGAGTACTGGTACTGAGCCTTGGCAAAATACATTTACTCGAAGATGCCCGTGACTTTGATAAAAACCGATTGATGGAGGCCTACCATATCTAGTTAACCTGGCAAACAGACAGTGCGGGGTTGACTGATTTAGAGGCTATTAATGTGTGAAGTGGTAACCGTGATTAAATCCAGAAGAGAGGACGCTATGAAAGATTATGAAAAGAAACGACAGTCTATCGCGATGATACTTGCTGTATCTGCGCTAGTGTCGACACCCGTATTTGCTGAGAATGAAATTAAAGTCGGACACCTGACCTATCACACTGGAGAGTATGGTGGGTTCGGTGAGTTTTTTGATGCGGTGACTGACTTCAGTCTTGAAGTGATTAACGAAGATCCGCCGCTGGGTCGTAAGCTTATGCCGATTCACCAGGACATAGGGACCATTGGTGAGGCGCGGGCGGCGCGTAAATTAATCGATGGGGAGAACATTGATATCCTGCTTAATGCGGCACACAGCTATATGTCCTATCGGGATTATGTACTGGAAAAAATCGCCTCTGATAACTTGCCACTGATGCCATCCGTGCACGGCGGGGCCATTGAAGCAGAGTATGGCGGAACCGGTAAAGAGCCCTTGTTCCGGGGTTCTCCAATGGATTCGGCGCAGGGGGCAGCTGCATTGCTACATGCAAAAAATGCAGGCAAAGGTAACGTCGTTTTAGTTGCAACTGAAGCGGCGGGCTCACAGCTGCAGAAAAATGCAGCTGAAATCGCGGCCGGAAAGCTAGGCATAGAAATTCTCGGCTCTGTTGATATTCAGCCTAACCAGTCAAATTATCGCAGTGTGGTCTCCAAAGTCAGTGGCATGAATCCCGAAGCTGTTATTGTTTTTTCCGCGCCTGCAGACGGTGGAGCGTTTGTAAAGAATGCGGCTGAGGCCGGTAAGTCCTGGTTTATCATCGGTACCAGTGAATGGCAGGAGCCTGGTTTTATATCTACTGCTACGATGACTGCAGTGGATAAACATCAGGAAGTAGTGCTGGCGGCTTTTTCAAATGCAGAAGGTGCTGCCTGGGAAGACTACAAACCCCGTGCGGAAGCCTCGAAATACGCAGCTGCAATCGGTGATGTTTCAAATTCATATGCCATCCAGTATTTTGATCTGCTGGTCGCAACTGCTCTGGCCATTGAAAAGACCGGCAAGGTTGACGCTGCTTCCTGGTCGGGTGCGATGTTCGATGTGACCAGCGGTGATGGAGAGGTGGTCAATACCTATGCCGATGGTATCGCCGCGCTGCGTGCTGGAAAAGAAATTAACTACGATGGTGTAACCGGCACGATGGAGTATACAGATACCGGTGTGGTTGCCGGCATCTTTGGAATCTTTAAGTGGGCGTCTGAAGATAAACTGGAGCGAGTAGCACTCGCCGATGGTAAGGCGGTACTGGAACTTGACCAGTAAAACCTGAATAGCCCGGGAGCCTGCGCGGCAGAACCTCTGCTACTGCGAACGCGCCCTGACGGTGCGCCCAGGGCGATGGTAATTATCGATCATTTGCGTGGCGTTAGAATAACTATGCGCTTCAAATGATCGTACCATCGTGTAATACATTCTGTCGGTCCAGAATTTTGAGGCCGGCAGAATACGCAGATATAGTGGCTTAGTCGTTGTGCGTCGCAGTCAAAAAGATTGCAGCCTTCACGCAATCAATGCATTAACGCACTTATTCGTTTTCAGAAACCGGTTGGCAAAATCAACCGAAGGTATTGCCCGCGAGCTAAGAAAGCCCTGGTACATATCACAACCCTTCATCATTAAGAAATCAAGCTCCTCCTGCTTATCCACCCCTTCGGCTATCACGGTTTTGCCCAGTTGGTGTGAAAGATCAATAATCGAATTGGTGATGGCTTTGTTTTCTTCACTCTCGAACAGGTTGACCACAAAACTACGATCTATTTTGATGTGGTCGATAGGGTGTTTCTGCAAATAGGAAAATGATCCGTAACCTGTGCCGAAGTCATCGATTGCTATTTTTACACCCAGTGCGCTGATCTCATGCAGCAGATTACATTCACTAACGTATTCATCCAGCAGAACAGTTTCAGTGATTTCCAGCACAAGGCAATCCGGTGGTAACCCGGACGACGCCAGTATATTTTTCAGCTTGTTTAAAAAATGGCGGTCGTGTAGCTGCAGTCCCGATACATTAACTGATACGGTGGTGTGGCGGGCGTTGTAGTCCTGGTGCCATTGTGCCTGCTTATGGCAGGCTTCAGACAACACCCATTCGCCTACTTTATTTATTAATCCTCTGTCTTCCAGCAGGGGTATAAAAACATTGGGTGAGATTGTACCTAACTGTGGATTTTTCCATCGAAGTAGTGCTTCAGATCCGCAAATACTATTGCTGCGAATATCCAGTTGCGGTTGGTAGTACACACTGAATTCGTTTTGATCCAGCGCGGTATGCAAGTGGCCGCTAACGATTAACTTGGCACGGTTTTGAGCGGTGAGTTCATGGTTGTGGAACTGAACGGTGTTGCCTTTTCTTTTCTTGGCGTTATACATGGCAACGTCAGCCTGCTGGATAAGCTTGCTGGCGGTGATGCCGGGCTTTGCCACGGCAATACCGGCGCTGGCAGATATATAGACCGTTTCCTGGTCTACCGTTATCGGTCTTTTTATCGCGTTGAGGATGTTTCTGGTAACCCGTGCGGCACGTCCGGGATCGGCATCTTCGTTAACGATTGCAGTAAATTCATCACTGCCTAGCCGTGCCAGCAAGTCAGTTGGTTTCAGGCAGCTGTTAATGCGGTGGCTGACTTCCAGAATTAATTTGTTCCCCAGCGAATGTCCCAGCGTGTCATTGACCAGTTTGAAACCGTCCAGATCGATAAACACCAGCGCGAGCCTGCCAGGCTCATTGGGTTCAAGTGCGTTTTGCAGTTGCTGCATTAGCAGGCTTCGGTTTGGTAGATTGGTTAACGGGTCATAATGTGATAGCTGCAGCAGGTTTTCTGTGGTGATCCGCTGATTGGTAATATCAGTGAAAGTCGCCATACAGCCGATGAAGTTGTCGTTGTCTTCAAATATCGGCACGGCTTCAAAGTTAAGCCAGGTCTGACAGCTTCCATCATTCTCTTTGTGCAGGCGACACTCAGTCTGAAATTTCTGCCTGGTTTTTATTGCTGTCATGCAGCCTTCGTAAACTTCCTGAATCTCATCCCGGTGAATGGCCCGCAGCCAGTCTTTTTGGGCTAGCTGATTGGAATTAATGCCGCTTAGCTGGTGCCAGCCCGGGTTTGAATAGGTGCAATGGCAGTTTCGATCCAGCAATATAATGCCGGGCGAGGTCAATTCGCCAATAATGCGTTCGAGCGTTTTTGCATGGATAAGTTTGTCTGAAGATGACTTGAAAGATTTGCGTCTCAGCAAAGTGTTAAGACTGCTGCTGAGAAGGGATATTGCGGGGTGCTTAAACACGTAATCGATCATATTGAGCCGGAACAAAATGTAGACACAGTGAGTACAAATGCCCGATAGACGTTTTTTCACTCATCCCGGAGATTACGTTAAGGCATTACTTGCTTAAAACTTAGTTTGTTTGTGGAATAAGTAAAGTAGAGTTACGGATATGTGTCGAAATAAAATAAATCACCAGTCGGCGAGCGAAAAGACGTCGAATTTGCGCTATCATTTGAAGTAACAATCTGGTAAAAAGCATGTCTGGTTGAAAGGTCAATCAAAATTGCGAAGGCTTCCGCTTTTTGTGTATCACACTGTGAATTGTTGTGGGAATACGATGCCCGGACTTACACTAGTGCTGTGATTGCCGTTAGTCGGGCATAGTTGATGCCACAGGTTGGCCCACGAAGGAAGAGCTGCAGTCCAAGAAAGCAAATGAAAATACTAAATAGTATAAAGAAGTCACTGATCGTTGCGGTTGCGAGCGCTGGTATTTGTAGCTCGCTTGGTGTCGCAGATCCCAGTGATCACACTGTCGTCATTCGAACCGAGCAAACTGTCAAACAGATAGTGCGTGAGGAACTCCAGTCGGTCCGGTTTGCGGAGCAGATAGCTGCCTATAATGGTATGCCAAATGCCAGCACCTTGCTTGCCGTTGGCACAACGCTGGCAATTCCCAGGCCCTATCTGGATTCGCTCGACTTTGGCAGAATTGCCTTTGTGAAGGGGGATGTGCGTCATTCACAAACCAACCTGGTGGTGAATCCTCCCGGAAAAGGTTCGCATATTTTTGATGGCGATGTTTTAGAAACCGGCAGCGACGGGTTTGTCAGTCTGGTTTTTAATTCGGGTGCCCGGGTAAATGTGCAGCCGGAAAGTCGCGTTGTTATTAATGACATTCAGTGTATAAAAGTATCGGTAAAGTGTGTCATCGCTCTCTCGGCAACCAAAGGGCAGGTTCATAGCGATATCATACCCGCCGCTGACGGTGTGCCGCCGGTGCAATTTACAATAGACACACCCTTCCTGACTGCTGCAGTGCGCGGCACCGCTTTTTATGTTGATCTTGATCAAAGCGAAAATCGTATTGGAGTCACCAAGGGGCTCGTCGCGACGGAGAGTTCCGGCGCGCAAAACGATTTACCAGAGGGTAAGGGGTTAAGCGCAAAGCCCGGGGTAGTCGCTGAAATAGTAGACTTGCTTGAGCCACCTGTGCTGGATCAGGATTCCGATGTCATATTGTTCAGTGAAGAAGACAATCTCTCCTGGGTCGCTATAGACGGCGCTATAAGCTATGAGGCTAATTTTGCTACTGACAGCAAGATGTCCGAGTCACAATTGGTCGAACAAACCGAAGACCTGCTGCTTTCTCCGTCGCTTTTGCCCGGCGACTATCACGTGACTGTGGCGGCAATCGATGACAATGAATTTCTCGGCATACCTGCTAAGGCAAAGATTAGCTATGCAGAAATATCCGAAACGCAACAACCTGAAATGACTATCGTTCGTCGTGGTGGCACCGTTGAGCTCTCTATGCCGGGCTATAGCGGTGCTGCACAATTGTTCGTAGGAGAATCCGAAGACTCCTTTACGATTACAACGGTCGAAAATGCCTCTGAAAAGCTCATGCTTGAGCTTCCTGAAAATCGGGAGTGGGTCTTTAAGACTCGTAAAATTCTAGGATCGCATAAGGTCTCTGCCTACAGCGATTACTACGTGTTAAGCGCGCGAAGACCGTAACCAACCGGGTGCCCGCCTGCGCGCCCGAATGATGCGCCTGATTGCAGCCTGCGGTCAGTGATAAGTTCTTTGCTGCACGTCAATAAAATTCAATAGCACACCTTTTAGGGATCGAACTTTGACTTTGAATATCAGAACTGTTGTTCTAGCGGTGCTGGTGCTTTGCGGCGTTGTTGGTGGTGGTTACTTACTGTCGTCAAAAAATACAGATTCACAATCTGATCTGTCTGCAGAGTTTGCGGAAGATGTTCATTATCGAACACTTCAAGCACCTGTGGTCTTTCAGTCTGCCGACAATGCCACTGATAAAGTCACTGTGCAGGAGTTTTTCTGGTACGGCTGTCCGCATTGCCAGGCCTTTGAACCCCGGGTAAAGAAGTGGTTGCAGGCAGCGCCTGCAGACATACATTTTCAGCAACTGCCGGTAGCATGGAACGAGCTGACCCGGCTCCACGCAGCGGTGTATTATGCCGCCGAAGAAGCCGATAACCCTGAGGTACTGCATGAAAAACTCTTTGAGCGAATAATAGAGATTCGTCAGGAGCGAAACATAGCCAGTCAGATAGAACAAATCGCAGAGGTGTTTGCCGGGCACGGTATAGACTCTGCCGAGCTGGACAGAAAGTTAAAATCACCAGCGGCAGAAACCAAAATCGACACGATTGTGAAAATGATGAAAGACGCAGAGGTTGCGTCAACGCCGACTGTTGTGGTCGATGGTCGATGGGTAGTGTTGAACAATGAGGCAGTGGCGAAGGCCGGGGTTTTTAATGTTATTGATTTTCTAGTGCAGAAGGGTAGAGGGAAGTAGTTTTTCTGCGGTTAGGCTATCTGCACTGGCAAAAATACCTCGTTTAGCACGTTCATACATAACGAAGCATGCAACAGAAAATTTTGACCTGTGTGTGGAATGTTGGACATCCCGCCCGCGCCCGCCTCAAATTACACTGATACAGGCGTTATTTTTTATTGAATCGCATAGACAAGGCGTCACGAGAGCCGTCGGGACTCCGCCTGCCGGTTTGGTGAAAACTCTGTAACTATTAAAATAGAATGTTTGTTATCCGGGCTCAAGCAATGTTCCCAGAATTTCTATTGGCGGCATCCCAGCTGTCAGGTCCTCGCAGACACCATGACTATCCATTTGCTTCAATGACAGATGTGCATATCCATGAATCGTACTCCATACCAGTATTTCAGCCTGTTCAACTGATGCCTTGTCAGTAATCCCACGCTTATCGCACAATGGTTTTACTACCCGTGTCAGCTCAGCATAAGCCTGTCCGGAAACTTCGCATAGCCGCTCATTTTGATGATCGGGTAACGGAGAAGAGAACATTAGCTTAAACAGTTCAGGCTCACCTAAAGCAAATTGCAGATAGGCATCACCGGCTGCCTGCAAGCGCTGTTGCAGGGATGAATCGGCATCGCCATCATCATACGCCTGGCGCAAAACCGCTGTGAAATCACCAAAAGCAATCACCGCCAGTTCAGTGAGTAATCCACTCAGCGATTTAAAATGATGTGAGGGTGCTGCGTGAGAGACGCCAGCCTTCGCGGCGCACGCTCGCAAGCTCAGCCCATGAATACCTTTTTCATTGAGAACCGCGTGTGCGGCCTCCAATAGTGCTTTGCGTAGATCGCCGTGGTGATAGTCACTCATTGTCCTTCCATACGTCCCGATGCAATTGAAACAGATAACTTGACAGTGTAAAGTTCGTATCATACACTAACTTTACACTGTAAAGATTGGACGATACCATGCAACCGGAAGCACTTTTTTCTCTTTTCAGCACCATGGCCATGATCGGCTGGTTAATCCTGATTGCACTGCCACGCCGATGGTCATGGTTGAACGGACTGCCAGCGCTTTGGATTCCACTTGCCTTGTCCCTGGGCTATAGCCTGCTCATCGGCCTTTACTTTTTTCAGGCTGAAGGCGGTTTTGATACTTTACAGAATGTTCAGCGCCTGTTTACCAGTCCGATGGCAGCACTGGCGGGTTGGGTGCACTATCTGGCGTTTGACCTGTTGATTGGCTGCTGGATCGCACGCAAAGCAGACAAGCTTCATATCTCACGTCTTATTCAAGCACCGATCTTATTGGCAACCTTTATGTTTGGTCCGCTTGGCTACCTGCTGTTTAAACTGCTGCAAGGTATAAACACTTCAGGCCTTGTAAAAGTGAATCAGCTAAAAGCCAATAAAACACAGCAGGCCGCATCATGATCGCAAAATACTGGCAAATCTCACTCGGTCCGGAAGCCTGTTTTGATCGAGACACCAGGTGTTTCAATCTGTGGTGGCAAGCGACATTTCTGATGGCGGGCCTGTTTGTAATTACCCTGCTGCTATGGGTCGTTGATAGCCGTCAACTGCACAATGTTTCGGTGTGGGCCAAACCCCTGAAGTTTGAATTGTCACTGGCCCTGTACTTTATTACCTTAGCATTACTGGCGGGTTATCTCCCGGCTACACAGCGCATGCAAGCTGCCTGGCGATGGGCAACTCGACTTGCGATCGCCTCCGGTATATTCGAAGTCCTCTATATTCTTCTGCAGGCAGCCCGTGGCCGTGCCTCACACTTTAATCATGACACCCCCGTCGAGTCGGCTATGTACGGGTTGATGGGCCTTGGTGCGTTAACATTAGTAGCCGTCAGCTTCTATCTTGGCTGGCTGCTATACCGGGACTACCTCAAAGAAAAACGTGACAATTTTAAACTGGCGTCCGCTTATGGATTGATGTTGGGTTCAGTATTAACCCTCATTACAGCTGGTGTAATGTCCAGCGGACAGACTCACTTTGCCGGCACTCCTGCAGTTGATAGCTGGCGAGTGCCTATCGCAGGGTGGGTGCTAAGCGGCGGCGACTTGCGTATGCCACACTTTTTTGCCACTCACTTAATGCAGATCTTACCTTTGTATGGCTTATTACTGCAGCATCGGGCAGCTGATACGATAGCCGCACGGAAAAGTATCCTGTTTTTTTCGCTGTTCTATAGTTCGGCAGTACTGATCTGGTTGGCTGCCAGTTTATTATTCGCAATGCGGCAATAGTGCTCGCATTCATCTATTACATCACGCAAACGCCCCGCACATGCATTGTGGCAGATCGGGAGAAGGGGCCGGCCTCATATGATCCGGAAATATAAAAAGGAAGATCTGGTTAGTGCGGCAAAAGTTTGGCTAGGTTCTGGTCGTATCGAGTACACCTATCTACCGGAATTCCAAAAACTGAACGAAGCAAAGGCTATTGAATTATTTCACCGGGTAATTCAGCAACACTGCAGGATCTGGGTGTTTGAGATAAACGATTCAGTTGTCGGGTTTCTTGCAATGCAAGACAATTTAATTGACCGCTTGTATGTTGATCCGGAACATCAAACAAAAGGAATCGGTTCATCATTATTAGCTCACGCAAAGATTCAGTGTCCGGATGGAGTAAAACTACGTACACACCAACAAAACAAACATGCATGTGAATTCTACGAAAATCGTGGATTCGTCCCGGTGCGTTACGGCTTAAGTCCACCTCCGGAATCGGTACCCGATGTGGAATACTATTGGAGTTCGAACTCCCCTTAACAAGCCCGGCAGAGAACTATGCAGTCAATTTGGGGTGTCTCTGTCGCGCTAGTTACCGCAATATGAATTTAGCCTGCTGGGCTATTGTCGCTAATCGATTCCCTTCATGGAGAGGGCTTGCCGGGTGTGCCCGCTATTCAAATCTTTACAAGCGGCATATTTTGTGTATTATTTGGGGAAATATTCCCAAATAGGAGAAGGACATGCATCGAAACCACATCCTGAGTGGCCTGGCTTTCATGTTTCTGCTGAGCCTGGCAGGTTGCAGTGGCAACGACGACGGCCAGCCAGCTGGCACCAGTATGTTCAACCCGAATTTGCCTGGCGCGCAGAATACTGGTGAACCGGGTGGTGATACCACGGCCATTGCCGGACTATGGGATGGAACAACGGAGGTCGATGGTGCGAGTGATGTTGTCTATTGGAATCTGGCCGCCAATGGCGTGTTAACCCGCTATGACTATCAGCAGGATGGAGCACCAACCGCATCGGGTGAAAATTGTTATGTCGTTGGTGAACCGATAACGGTAACGCCGGAGGGTGGTGCAGATTATTCAATCTTTGATGTTGCTGTGACTGCTGTGCGCAACGGAGATTCACTGACAATAACGTTTATCGAGGCAGATAAAAACGATCTGGACAGCGACGATGATACTACCGAATTGCCGACATTCGTCTGGACCCTGTTAGCCACACCGGTTTTAGATGACTTGAACAGCTGCACGCTGGGTACTTCGATGTCGGATGACCCGCAAGCAGATGGAAATGCGGCTTCAATCCCCGCTCCCGATGGTACAGTGGGTGGTGACCAATCCCCGTTTCCTGCAGGTATAGACTGGTCAGATATTTCTCAGTATACGGGCACTGACAAACCCTATATCACAAGAGCAGAATGTACCAG
>CAKZVB010000086.1 GCA_937922015.1 uncultured Granulosicoccaceae bacterium | reverse complement strand
TTTGACAAAGTGATCAATCAGATCGAAGTCAACATTTTCAGGAAGAATATCTTCACCGATGCCTTCGGTCATGTAGGGGTAGATTTCTTTTTCATCAAAAACGCCGGTTTCTTTATACTTTTTAAATACCGATCCGTAGGTATCAATGCCCACAGTGACAATATCACTGTTTTGTTCTTTCAGATATTTTGCCACCCCGCACATACTGCCGCCGGTGCCTACCCCGGCCGCGTAATGGGTGATTTTACCAGCGGTGTCCTGCCAGATTTCCGGACCCGTGCTTTCATAGTGAGCTTGTGAGTTTGCAGGGTTGTCGTACTGGTTTGGATAAATTGAATTCGGTGTTTCTTTATGAAGCCGTTTTGCGACCGAATAATACGAACGGGGATCATCGGCATCAACACTGGTCGGGCACACGAATACCTCTGCCCCGACGGCGCGAAGAATATCGATTTTTTCCTGCGACTGTTTATCTGCCAGGGTAAATATACATTTATACCCTTTGGCAATCGCTCCAAGCGCCAGCCCCATACCGGTGTTGCCGGAAGTGCCTTCTATGATAGTGCCACCAGGTTTCAGCGTGCCGTCACGCTCGGCAGCTTCGATCATTTTAAGCGCCATGCGGTCTTTCATTGAATGACCCGGGTTAAAATACTCTACTTTGACAAGGATCTGCCCTGGATACCCCTGGTTAAGTTTATTGAGCCTGACCATCGGAGTATTGCCGATAGTATCAACTATAGAGTCATGTACATTCATTAAGCTGCCACCAATCCAGTTAACATGTGTTGTTGTGTTAAATTCTTAATTACTGCAGATCTCGCTGAGAGCAACCAGCAGATGATCAACGTCAGCCTCTTCAGTAAAATACCCGGGCGAGATACGAATAGCGCCACCGGTATCGAAAGTATTAAAAACCTGATGCACCTGTGGTGCGCACTGCAGCCCCGCTCTGACACAAACATGGTAATCGGCGTCAAGCATTTCGGCCACCTGCTGAGCCGGCATACCGTCAACCGTAAAGCTCACTACAGCGATATGTTCACCGTCGCTCAGCCGCCCCAATGTTTGCACCCCGGCCAGTGATTCCAGATGATCCCAAATACGCGATACATGCTGCATTTCGATCTGATGAATATGATCGATCGCGGCAATACAAGCGGCTCTGTGTGAGTGACCTGCGGCACTTAAAGCATCTTCTGCAGCATCTCCGGTTGCGTGGCGTACTTTATCGCCGCCGAGCTTAAGCAGCCATTTCTGTGCAGCGTTTAGACCGGCAATACCGGGCATGGAAAGGGTACCTGCTTCCAGCCGGTGTGGATAGACATCCGGCTGGTAGGGTGATGCAGAGTCCACCCCCGTACCTCCAAAACGCATGGGTTTGATCTCGACACCTTCAGCGACAATCAGGCCGCCAATTCCCATCGGACCAAAAAGCCCTTTGTGGCCGGTAAACGTCACTATATCGATTCCCCAGGACATATCAATATCCACTACCCCGGCGGTCTGTGCTGTATCGACAATTAAATGCAGCTTGTGTTTCTTTGCCAGCGCCGCTATTGATTTTAAATCCTGTACCGCGCCGGTAACATTAGAGGCATGATTGACCACCATTGTGGTGGTTTTTTTTGTAATCGCCTGTTCTATCGCGTCGAGTTGCAGGTAGCCCTGATCATTCGGTTCGACCAGTGACACATCGATGCTAAAGTCGCGCGCCAGGTGATTGGCAGATCGCAGTACCGCATTATGCTCAAGGCGGGTCGTTATCAAGTGATCCCCCGCTGTCAGCAGCCCTCTTAAAGCGATGTTTAATGAGTCCGTGGCATTCTGCGTAAACACTACCCGGTTAGGATCACCACTATGGCCGAAAAAGTCAGCCAGCATTCGGCGCGTGGAAAAGATCATTTGCTCGGCTTCTACCGCCAACTCATGACCGGAACGTCCCGGGTTCACCCCGTGCGAACGAAAGAAGCTATCCATAAACTGATAGACCTCTTCCGGCTTTGGCCAGGTGGTCGCCGCGTTGTCGAAGTAATAGTTTTCTTTCATATTAAACTCCGCAGGCTGCACCATCGCTACGAGGATCACTGGCGCCTTCGATAAGCCCGTTGGGATGTAACACCAACGCGCCTGCATGCCCCATAACTTCGTCGTAGTCGCCAATCGTTTCAAGATCGTGGCCGGCTGCAATCAGTTGTTCGTAGACTTCCGCTGCAAATCGATTTTCAATTCTCAGGTTGGTAATATCACTGCCCCAGGTACGTCCAAGCAACCAGCGTGGTGCTGAAATCGCACGTTGCAGATCCTGCCCCTTAACATATCGGGAAAAGACCATCGCCTGCGTTTGTGGCTGCCCTTCACCCCCCATGGTACCAAACGGCATAATGCGCCCGTCTTTTAAATGCGCCAACGCAGGCTGGATAGTGTGAAAGGGACGCCGCCCCGGCATCAGGCAGTTGTGATGCGATTCATCCAGACTGAAACTGGTGCCGCGATTCTGCCAGGTGATTCCGGTTTGCGGCAATATTACCCCTGAGCCGAATTCCCAGTAAATGCTTTGAATAAAACTAACCGCACGGCCTTCGTTATCAATAGCACCCAACCAGACAGTATCGCCACCGACACTGGCATCGGGCCACGGATCGGCCGTCTTCATGTTTACGCCGTCTGCCAGTTTATCGAGATATTCGGCCTGTAAAAACTGTTGCGCGCTGCTGGTCATAAAAGCCGGATCACTGACTTCTTTGTCTCGCACTCTGAAAGACTGCTTTGTAGACTCAATCAGGCCATGAATATATTGAAAGTCATCAAGTGATTCGATGTTCAGTCGTGAGAAAATACCCAACAACATTAACGACGCCAGACCCTGCGTAGGCGGCGGCATGTTAAACAACTGATGCCCGTCAACCGCTAATGACAATGGCTCTACTTCCATTGCATTATAACGGTTCAGATCCTGCTCGCAGATAGGTGAGCCGGCTTTCTGCAGATCATCACTGATGGCCTGCGCCAGTTCACCGCGATAAAAATCATCAAGCCCGCTGCGTGCCAGAGATTCCAGAGTTGCGGCGATTTTCGGCTGCCTGTGCAGATCACCGGTAGTGACGGGCTCGCCGTTCTTTAAATAAGTATCTGCAAAGCCGGGCTGGTCAATTAACTCCGCCAGTTTGCCGCGTGCGTTATTGGCCAGTGTTGCGGCCACCGGTACGCCCTGACTGGCGTGATGAATTGCATCTTCAAACAAACGTGACAACGGCATTTTTCCACCGGCCAGTTGACTGTGCTTATGCGCCAGTTGCCAGCCCGACACAGCGCCGGCCACAGTCAGTGCTGCATCAGGCCCGCGACCGGGAATCGCGCTGAGTTTCTTGTCGCGGTAGTAGTTGACGCTTGCCTCCGCTGCAGCGCCGCCACAGGCGTCGATCCCCAGCGGAGACTTGCCGGGCGAATGCAGTAGCCAGAAGTTGTCACCGCCCAGTGAGTTCATGTGCGGATAGACCACAGCAATGGTACTCGCCGCGGCGATCATTGCCTCGATTGCATTGCCACCTTCCCGCAGCACCCGGGCCCCTGCCTCACTGGCCAGATGATGGGGTGCCACGACCATTCCACTATACGATTTTCTTGTGTGAAGCATGCTATCTCGACATTTTTACGTGTTATTAATGTACTGCAACGCGCAAACGATGCAGTACCTTAGTATGGCGGGCTTTCAGCGACCTGCAAGCACCACAATTCCTGCCATAATCAACCCAGCGCCCAGCCATTGGCGTATATCGGGTTTTTCCCCGAAAAACAAAAATGCAGCAAGCGTTGCAAGCACCACTGTGCCGCCAAGAATAACCGGCGTCGCCACCCCGACCGCGATCGGAGAAGTAAATTGTGAACCGGAAAATATATAGAAGTAACAGACCTCGGCCGCCCCGATACACAATCCCGCTAATAATGCCCACCAATAGGCGGGTGCGGGCAGTGCGAAAGACTCTACTCCTGTGGCCCGCAATATCACCAGATACAGCATCGATACGAAAAACGCGGCAAGCTGCAAGGTCATCACAGCGGTGATTGTGGTCACCCCTGCTAATTCTGCATGGAGTGAAGACTGTTTGATCAGTAAATTGTACCCGGCGTAAAATACCGCAGCAGCACACAACAACAGCAGACTTAACATACCAAATTGATCCTCCAATCACCGGCCTATTCTGCGGCCTGACCAAACTGCCATATTTTACGCGCTACACTACATAAACACGATGCACTTTCCGCCAGAGAACATAAAGGAGGCGGTATTGGATTAAGAATTGCTCTGCAGCACCACCTGCCGCATAAGCTGGACTAGTCAGCGGATAAGGTCAGCTGATTTGGCGACTGTCGATCAATTCTCAAAATAACGAGACAGACAGAAACGTCGCTGTACCGCAAGTACACCATTACACTACTTTTTTGGCAAAAATTGTCAGGTTATTGAGCTTACTGTTTAATAGCCGCCACCACAGCAGGTTTTACGGTGTGGCAACTGAACAAGCCTGAAGATTTACCCTGGCTGATTTACACCGGCTGAGCGCCACCAACTACAAGCAGTGATTGGCAGCCCACCCGGGGTAACTTCGACAGACACCAGCGGAGCCTAACATGAGTTTACTAACGCAGCGGCGATTTGCCCCCTACTTTCTCACCCAGTTTCTGGGGGCATTTAACGACAACGTATTTAAAAATGCGCTGGTGATTCTGCTGACGTATAAAATAGTTTCCGATCACAGCAGCATACTGGTGAACCTTGCCGCAGTGATTTTCATACTGCCGTTTTTTTTATTTTCTCCCCTGTCCGGACAATTGGCAGACAAGTACGAAAAAAGCAGCTTAATCAGAAGAATAAAGTGGGTGGAAATAGGAATCATGGGGCTGGGTGTACTGGGCCTTTGGATCAACTCAATACCGGCACTGCTTGGTGTATTATTTTTGATGGGGACTCAATCAGCCTTTTTCGGACCGATTAAATACAGCATATTGCCGCAACACTTGTCTCGCTCTGAATTGATGAGCGGTAACGCACTGGTCGAGGCCGGGACTTTTCTCGCTATATTGCTGGGCACCATACTGGGAGGAATACTGGCAAGCTACGATCAGTATCTGCTACCCGTGTCCGTTGCCATTCTTTCTTTTTCTACCCTTGGCCTGCTGGTCAGTTATTTTATTCCGGCAGCGCACCCTGAAGACCCCGACCTGGTTATTGATCGCAATCCCGTCAGAGCAGGTAAAAGTATTTTTTCAGCGCTGGCCAGCAATCAGGCCATCTTCTACACCGTATTTGGAATATCCTGGTTTTGGTTCTTCGGCGCTACCTTTCTGACCCAGATACCAAATTTCTCACGGGAATACCTGCAGGGCAGCCCCTATGTCGCCACCCTGTTGATGGCCATGTTTTCGATAGGTATAGGGCTTGGCTCGTTTATATCATCAAAATTATCCAAAGGGCGTGTCGAGCTTGGACTTGTTCCCCTGGGCGCATTCGGCATGACCATTTGTGGTGCCTACCTCGGACTGATGGACATTCCATATTCCACCGCCACCACCACCGTCATGGACATGTTTAAAGAACCCGTCTATATCAAGGCGCTGCTGGCACTACTGCTACTGGCAGTCTCAGGCGGGCTTTTTATCGTACCGCTTTACGCCTACGTACAAACCAACACACCGCCAGAGTATTTATCAAGAAACATCGCCGCCAACAACATGTTAAACGCGCTGTTTATGGTGATAGCAGGAATCTTCGCTATCATTTGTTTTTCCTTCGGCAACAGCATTCAAAGTTTGTTTACGATAGTCGCCCTGATGAATGCTGTCGTCGGCTTGTTCATCTTTAGCCGGGTGCCTGAATACACACTGCAAATGTTTGCATGGATTCTCATGCATACTCTATACAGAATCGGCAAACACGATCTCGACAACATCCCCAAAGAAGGTGCTGCAATACTGGCCTGCAACCACGTAAGCTTTGTTGACTCAGTGGTGGTAGGTGCTGTCTGCCCGCGACCGATGCGGTTTGTGATGTACCATAAAATTTATAATACGCCTGTCGTGCACTCCTTTTTCAAGCACGCGGGGGCCATTCCCATCGCACCACAAAAGGAAGACCCCGAATTGCTGCAACAAGCCTACGACACCATCGCACAAGCACTGGACAATGGCGAACTGGTCTGTATTTTTCCAGAAGGAGCACTGACACCAGACGGTAATATTCAAGATTTCAGACCCGGTATTGAGCGCATACTGGAAAGATCACCGGTACCGGTAATACCCATGGCACTAAGCGGACTTTGGGGAACCTGGTTCTCCCGTATCAAGGGAACAGCCATGAAAGGCTGGCCGCGTAACTGGATGAAGAAAATCGAAATATTCACCGGCAAGCCCATCCAGCCGGAAGATGCAAAGCTTGCAGTGTTGTATCAGGAAATAAGCGCACTGCGCAAGCAGCCTTAATCGTAAACTATAAAAGCAACATACCGTGACTCAACACAAGGCCTTTGCAGGTTGTGACATATTTGACGGCTACGACTGCCACCAGCACTGCGCGCTGCTGACTGACAATGGCAGGGTGACAGCCATCGTTGATGAGTCAGGTATCCCCGGCAGCTACCAGATCACCGAATTACACAACGGCCTGCTGACCCCGGGGTTTGTCGATTTGCAGGTCAACGGCGGCGGCGGGGTGTTGCTGAATGATCAGCCCGGGCTCGCAGCAATCGAACAAATATGTGCCACACATTGCCGTTTCGGTACCACATCCTTATTGCCAACCCTGATAACAGATACCCCTCAGGTAACCGCAGCTGCAGTGGACGCAGGCATTGCTGCTTTTGACAAAAGGGTACCCGGCTTTGTCGGGCTACACCTTGAAGGCCCTCATCTCTGCACCGCCAGAAAGGGAGCGCACGATGAAACCCTGATCCGCAAAATGACCAGTGTTGATCTGCAATTGCTGCTGGACGCTAACGATGCATTGCCCAACCTTCTGGTGACCGTGGCACCGGAATCAGTGACACACCAACAAATAACAACACTGACTCAGGCTGGAGTAATCATAAGCCTTGGACATACCGACGCTACTCTGGCTTCGGCTAATGGTGCGATTGATGCCGGTGCCCGCTGCATTACCCATCTGTACAACGCCATGAGCCCTCTGGGCCACCGTGAACCGGGCCTGGTAGGTTGCGCGCTGACCACAGATAACGTGTATGCAGGGTTAATCGCCGACGGCTTCCACGTAGACAAAACCGCCATCTCTATCGCTCTGGCTGCAAAAAAACAACCCGGCAGGATATTTCTGGTCACCGACGCAATGGCAACCATCGGTACAGAACTCAAATCTTTCAGGCTCAATGGCAGAACTATCTATCGAACAGAGGGCAGATTATTGCTGGAAGACGGAACACTGGCTGGTGCAGACTTAAGTATGGATGCGGCAATTAGAAATATGATTAAGCTCACCGGCACTGATCAATTCGAGGCGTTAAAAATGGCATCCCGGTACCCCGCAGAGTGCCTGAAAATCAACAATGAGTACGGACACCTCAAAGCCGGTGCAAAAGCAAATCTGGTGCATCTGGACAATGCGTTAACTATTCAGCAGGTCTGGCAAAACGGCACTGCTGTGACTACTGAAGTCGCAAACTAATGTCTCTGTAACTGCCTCAAACTATATCCTTTAGCCAACAGCTGACTCAATAAACCATCGTCACCCACCAGATGCATTGCACCGACCAGAACAAACTCTGTCTCGCGGCTATCAAACATCTGTTCAATCAAAATCATCCAGCGCTTATTGCGTTCAGAGAGCAAGGACCTGTAAGTCTCCGGGTCCTGCAGTTTCAAATCAGCTATTCCACTGCTCGCTACCAGTTGCTCGTTGTTGCCATGACGCCATGCTTCACGCAACGCGTTAAACTGCGTCGAAAATTCATCCATATCATCAAGCAGGCTGCGAATAAATACTTCCTCGTTGCCGTCTCCCAGGCCTGCCAGCATATCGATTTGTTGTGTGGCGGTTTCAAGTGCCGCAATGTTTTTGTCGTCATTCACGGTTCGATCAAAAAAATGCAGATCGACCCCTTGAGTCATCACTCCGGCGTTGATCAACTCAAGCGACATGACTGTAGACATTATCGCACCGGGTTTTAATTGATCTAGCGATGTGGCAGTCAGACCATGCATTTGTAAATATTCATCCAACCGTGACCAGGTGGCATCGCTTAACTTTGATCTAAGGGTAGTCCCTTCAGGATACGCCGACTTCCTGGCCGCTTGTTTAATAAAACTGTCACTGGCAAGCTCGGCTGGATCCACTTCAAAGTAGATAATCTCTGACAGTCTGTAAGCCTCATCAAAGGCTGCTGGCAAAGGGTAATCTGATATAGACAGCACATGGATAGTACCGCCAAGATAGACAATGGTGTCGCCTTTCTTTACCTCCCACACCGCAGTATCAGCTGCGGCAGTTGTCGTCACAATAAACAACAGCAAGAGCAACCTTTCTAATACTCTACGGCTTGAACACTTCATGCTAATGCTGACTATCCTTTGGTAGCACCAAGTGTTAAGCCTGCTATAAAGTGTTTCTGCATAATAAAAAACATGAGTACCGGTGGCACCGCAGCCAGCAGAGATGCGGCAGAAACAAGATGCCACTGCTGCACAAACTCACCATTGAGTGTACGCACTCCGACAGTAATCGGCAGGCTTTTATCATCCGACAGCAACACGGTTGCCCAGAAGAAGTCATTCCATATAAAGGTAAAAATCAACACACAAAGTGCGGCGATCGCGGGCTTTACCAGTGGAAGCACCAGATGCCAGAATATTTTAAATTCATCCACACCTTCAAGCCGCGCAGACTCTATAAGTTCAAACGGCAGCGCTTTCATGAAGTTACGCATAAACAGGGTACAAAAGCCGGTCTGAAAGGCCGCATGGAACATAACCAGTCCGGGGACCGTATTAAATATTTCCAGCCGGTTAGACATATCGACCACCGGCAGCATCAGTATTTGAAAGGGCACAAAATTGCCGGCAACAAACAAAAAGAACAGCGGCAGTGCCCACTTGAATTTATAAATAGCCAGGGCGTAGCCAGTCAGGCAAGCCAGCGCTACAGACACCACCATGGTTGGTAACGCTATTAACATTGTATTGGTCAAATACTTCAACGCGTCTGTTTTTGCAAATACCTCTGCATAGTTCTGCAGCATTTGAAACGTACTGGGAATACCGAATACATTGCCGGTGGCAATATCAGAAGCCGGCCGGATGGATGTCATAAAAATCGCCAGCAATGGCAACAACCAGACAAATAGGGCCACCGGCAGTGACAGCTTATATAGCAGTCGCACTAAAACAGATCGATTCTCGACAGGTTTGGGGAACATTATCGTGCCTCTACTTCATCCTGATACATGCGCCACAGGAAGTAGCTTATGTACACCAGCATGATAACGAATAAAACTGTCGCGATTGCCGAACCATAGCCGTAGCGCCCGACGCCCTCACCGACGGCCTGATCATACATGTAGTACGCCAGCACATTGGTTGAACCAAATGGCCCGCCCCGGGTCATGGTTGCGACCATATCAAATGACCTCAGTGCGCCGATCACCGTCACTATAATAGCAATAAAAGTCGCCGGTTTGAGTTGCGGCAATACCACATGCCACAGCATTTTCCAGCCTTTTGCACCATCGAGTCGTGCGGCTTCGATTAATTCTGTAGAGACGTTGTTCAAACCGGTAAGATATAAAATCATGCAATAGGCTACCTGTGGCCACAGGCCGGCGGCGATCACGCCATAGGTTGCATAGACTTCGTCCCCCAGTATTGATGGCGGGTCTACAGAGCAAACGCGGGTCATATTGCCCATAAAATTAGGCTTGGTTTCGCAAAAAAACCAGCTCCATATTTCACTTAACAGCCCGAATTCAGGATTATAGGCCCAGGCGAATATTAGCCCTACCACCACCTGTGAAATAACAAAAGGAAAGAAAAATAGTGATTTATAAATCCTTATTCCGGTCACCGTCTGGTTCAGAAACAAGGCGATAAACAGG
Source organism: uncultured Granulosicoccaceae bacterium (assembly GCA_937922015.1). Taxonomy (GTDB): domain Bacteria; phylum Pseudomonadota; class Gammaproteobacteria; order Granulosicoccales; family Granulosicoccaceae. The sequence goes on along the minus strand of CAKZVB010000086.1, from coordinate 13,401 downwards.
CCCACCGGAACGGCGAGCATAAACAACACTAACCACAACAGGTTGTTCCACAATGAGGTATAAAAGTTGGGATCATCAAGCAGCACTTTATAATTGTGCAGCCCGACCCATGTACCGGTCCAGACTCCATCGATGTCATAAAGCCCGTTCCATTTGGTGAACGAGTAAGACACTGACTGGAAAATTGGTACGATCACATACACCATAAAGAAAGCCAGACCAATAGCTAAAAACAGCCAGGGAGCTATTGCTACTTTATTACGCTTGTACCAGGACAAGCCGGTGATCATATAAAACGCGGCAACAATGGCAGCAACCAAAGCGGCCATGCGCACAAAAAAGGTGGGGACTCTTGCTTCAATGCGCTGAGAGTAGCCCATAACCTCCTGCATCATTGAAGTGCTAATGACAAACATCAGCAACACTATGCAAACTGCCAATGCGACACCGGCGACAACAACCCGCGAGGTAGAAGTGTCAAACCGACCGGGCGTACCAGCCGTATTTGTGGTCATTTAATCCTCCGACTGCAGACAGTCAGGCTATTTGCCTGATAATAATAATTCTTTATGACGCTACCACAAAAAGCCGGCTACACAGGGCAGCCGGCTGTCGTACTATGCTTTAAATAACTTAGTAGACTTCTGCCTGAACCTTATCAAGGCTTTCCAGCACTTCGTCCAATGTAGAAGGATCTAACATAAACTTCTGAAAGCCTTCCATACCGGCTTTGGCCATGGCGGCTGGTGCGTCACGGTCATAGAACTGCGCAAGACCCGCAGCGGTAGATAGTGTTTCCATACCTTCAACAATGAATTTGTCGTCAGTGTTGATCGCCGCAGCTGAGTTTGGCGGAAGTTGACCAATGGTTTTATTCCATTCGGCCTGGACTTCAGGCGTGGCAACAAAGGCCAGGAACTTTTTGGCGTTTTCTACATTCTTGGCTTTGGCAGGAATAAAGAAAGCATCAGCAGGGGCTTCTTCGGCACGAGCCAATCCCGGAGTAATTTCAGGGAACTGAAAGAAGTCTATCTGCTCATCGGTTAAGCCTGCATCTTTGTATTGACCAACGGAGAAGTTGCCCATTACATACATAGCAGCATCACCGTTAGCAAACGGAGAGATTGCCTCTTGCCACGACATGGTTGCGTGTGTCTTTACAAAAGAACAACGATCAAGCATTTCTTCCCACTTAGCGAAAGTTGCGCGGATTCGCGGGTCAGTGTATTTGATTTTACCGGCAGTCAGGTCGTTGTGAACATCGTAGCCATTTGTGCGAAGGTTAAGATAGTCAAATACACCGGCAGCGGTCCAAAGGTACTTGGTACCGATTGTGAAAGGTGTAACACCCGCTTCTTTCAGCGCGTCGCAATTGCCAAGCAGTTCGTCCCAGGTTTTAGGTTCGCTGAGGCTCAGCTTGTCATAGATATCTTTGCGGTAGTAAACACCCCACTGGTAATAAGAGTACGGAACACCCCATTGCTTACCATTACGAGACATTGTTGGCTTGATCGCATTAAAATTTGCCGACAAGTTGGGATCAGATGCCCACAGATCAGAAATATCCATAAACAGACCGGGGTCAACGAATGGTGCCATTCGGTTTCCCGGGTACCAGGTAATTACATCCGGCGCGTCGTTTTGCAGTGCGTTGCGAATGGTGTCTTTGTGTGCTTCGCGGTCACCGTTATTGGCAGTGACATTGATATCAGGATTGGCAGCTTTAAAAGCTTCAACAGCAGCGTCATAAGCAGCTTTCTTGTCAGGATTTAAATCATCAAACGTGATGACAAGATCACTTGCCAAAGCCGCTGTTGACAGCATGCCGCCAATCGTTGCGGCCATTGCCATTCGGGTAAATTTGTTAATCATTGAACATCCTCCAGTGGATTGAAAAAAATCGGGAGTTTCGCTCCCTGTTGGCCATAATCGGCATATTTACAATCACACAGCCTGACAACTATATAAGCTGTGTAAATTACATCAGCACAGAAGTGTTCGTATCTAACCATCACACTTGTCCATCACATCTGCGCATTTGTTCTGCAGCAACTTCCGGTAGCACCGGGTTGATAATATTACCACCGCCGGATTCAAACCCCGCCAGATATTTTACTTTGTTCAGGTCCCGCAGCGGGGGCTGCATGACCAGGTAAAAACACCAGTCGCTATTTGTATCATCACCGTCACATGGAGCGTTATGCAGCAGCGTCACATTCGGACATGAGCGCTGGAAAATACTATCATATCGCCTCACCTGTCGCTGATACATACGCGCCAGTTCGTGTAGTTCGTCATTACTCATCGACGCTACTGAAGTTACATGCCTGGTCGGTACTATCCACGACTCAAAAGCAAAGCGTGCGGCGTAAGGTACAATAGTGACAAAATGCTCACCGCGTTCTACTAACAATTCAGACTGGTATTCCGGTCTTTTTATCATAGCCTGCAACAGACGCTGATCATGTTCAACACGATAATTGTGCTGTGCGCGCCGCATACGTGTTGCACTGTCAGTGACAAAATCTGTCGCATAGATCTGACCATGAGGGTGAAGATTAGAAACACCGGTTTCTATGCCCTTGTTCTCAAAGATCAGAACGTTATTAATATTCTTGCGCGCACTGAGCGTTTCGTATTCATGCTTCCACAGTGCCGCGACTTCAGCCATTTGTGTGTCTGTTAGATCTGCCAGAGTGACGTTGTGTTTTTCTGACCAGCACATCACACGACAAACACCACCAGCGCTTTCGGCTCGACGAAGGACGTCGGATTCTATCACCTCGCCATCAACCTGATGCATATCGGCCGCACCTGACAACGATGGAAAATCATTATCAAACGCCCATGGCTTGTTGTAGAGTGGATTTGTCACACCACTGGCACGCGTGACCCCCGGACACAAATAGCATGCTTCATCATGAGATGGCTTTTTATCCTGCACCGGTGCCGTCAGCGCACCTGACCAGGGCCGGTCTGATGTCGCTGCCGATATAACAACCCATTGCTCAAGCAGTGGCTGCCAGCGTTTTTGCTGGGCGGCAACGCTCAAGCTGTTACCTCACGCACACCCTGCGCGGGGGTTATTCTGTGACAGTCAGCGGTAAGCCCGGTCTGATTCGTGTAGTCCTTTGCAACGGCCACTGACAAATTGTCTATGTGCTCCTTATGTACAAGATTCACCGTGCAACCGCCGAATCCCGCGCCGGTCAATCGTGCTCCGAGTACGCCTTCAGTCTCACAGGCTATAGCCACCAGTGCATTTAAGGGATTGCTGGACACATCGTAGTCATCACGAAGGGAGTCGTGACTATCAAACATCAGTTGCCCGAATAGTTGCAGATTTCGATCGCGCAAAGCAACCACTGCATCTTTCACTCGCTGGTGTTCCGTCACCACATGCCTGGCACGCCGGTAGACTGTTTGCAGGTCAGGTCCGAATAAGTTCGCGCTGTCATGTAATTGTTGTGGTGAAACCTGTGCCAGTTGAGATACCGGATAGCTTTGTTGCAGCACTTCCAGCGCTGAACGGGTTTCGACCACTCTTTCGTTGTACTTTGATTCACTAAGCTCGCGGCGTTGATTAGTGTTAAAAAGTACAATCGAATAGTCACCCAGTTCCAGTGGTATTTGCTCACACTGCAGGGTTTCACAATCAAGCATCATTGCGTGATCACGCTGACCCATGGTGACCGCGTATTGATCCATCACGCCGCATTGCACACCGACAAAATCATTTTCAGCGGCTTGCGCTATTTTTATTAACGACGGCAGGTTGCGAGCGCAGGAGAAAATTTCATTCAGTGCGAAGGCCGTAACCACAGAGATAGAAGCCGATGACGACAAGCCCGCACCATTGGGCACATTGCCGCTATATAAACATTCAAACCCACCAATATCGTCGCCTGCATTTATAAACTGCTGCAACACACCCAGCGGGTAGTTTATCCAGTGATCACCATACTTATGATGTACCTGATCGCTTTCGAGTTCGGCGACCAGATCAAAATTGGTTGAAGCAAACTTAAAAGTGTTTTTAGTGGTCGGCCGGATCACGACGGTGGTGCCGTAGTGAATAGCACAGGGAAACACCAGCCCGCCAACATAGTCGGTATGATCGCCAATCAGATTGACACGCCCGGGTGCAAAAAATACCCGAACAGGCGCTTCGGATTCACCGAATCGCTCGACAAACAGACTTTCTATCTCTGAGTTATTCAAGCACAGATCCCGATTCCATGCGGAGTCACGCGGACTCTGGCGTGAAGTGTTGTTTCACAGAGAATTCTGATTCGGCACCTACTCATTCTGCAGCGACCCTGTCATGCGATTGGATGTGTCTATTGTGCTGAAACAAAAATAGTGGAACAATGTTCCAAAAAGTATAAGAGCGTGAGGAGGAAGCTGTCAATGGAAATTCACTACAAGGTCTTTTCCGGCCTTTACGCATGAGCAACCCATCATCAAAAGCCTCGACTTCGGTGGCAAATCACCCTTCACAGAAGTACCACGCCGATAGCTCCAGCACAAAGATGACAAATCAAACATCGGGCAACCAAACGAGCGACAGCAGCTGCCCACCGAAAAAAACCACCGCAAGCAGCGGTTTCAGCAGAGCTATGCGCCTGCTGGAAGAGATTACCGCCCACGGGCCATTGAGATTTGCACAGCTACAGGAACGGCTCAACCTGCCCAAAGCCTCACTCAACAGGGCACTGACCGATCTGCAGCTTGAACGCATGATCGTTTTTAATGAACTCAGCATGACCTATAGCGCCGGTTTTCGTGTATTGGAATTTGCCAATCAAATCTGGTCACGATCCGACTTGCGCACACTGGCCAGAGACCAACTCGAGACACTTTGCGCTAAAAGCAGTGAAACGGTGCAGCTATCAGTACTGGCCGACACACATACGGTGCACCTTGATTCAGTAGAGAGTAAAAACAACGTCAGAATGTCGATGGGCTTTGGTACCAAAATACCCGTGTACTGTACCGGCGCCGGTAAAACACTACTGGCCTGGTGTGCACTGGAAGATCAGCAGAATATTATTTCGCGTATTTCATTTGCCGTCTACACACCCAACACAATCACCAATCCCGACCAGCTGCTTACAGAACTGGCCAGGATACGTAAACAGGGCTATGCAGACGAAAACGAAGAACACTTCGCGGGCATTCGAAGCGTCGCCGCCCCGATTGTCACCAGTGACGGCGAAGCGATAGCTGCTATTAGCATCACCGCACCCACGTTTCGAATAGAACAAAATGAAGTTGAACAATGGAGCGACTGGCTGATCAAGGCAACAAAAGAGGTTTCAGCACGTATTGCACCTGTCGCACGAAAACAATGCTAGCCCTGTTCACCCGAGGCACCAGCCACACTCTGCCGCTCGCCTCTAACGATCATACACTGGAAAACCATGGCCACTGTTGAACTTAAAAATGCATACAAAAGATTTGGTGCTGTCGAAGTCATTCACGGCATCGACCTGCAACTCGAACACGGTGAGTTTGTAGTTTTTGTAGGTCCGTCAGGCTGTGGAAAATCCACCCTGCTCCGCATGATTGCAGGCCTTGAAGACCTGAGTGACGGTGAGATACATATTGGTGGCAACGACGTCACCCACATGGCGGCTGTCGATCGCGGCATTGCAATGGTGTTTCAATCCTATGCGCTCTACCCGCACATGACGGTCGCAGAGAACATGGGCTTTGGTTTAAAAATGAACGGCGTTGAAAAATCAGTCGTTGCAGAGAAAGTCGCTAAAGCAGCAAACACACTGCAACTTCAGCAGCTATTAGATCGCAAGCCAAAAAATCTTTCCGGCGGTCAGCGACAACGTGTGGCGATCGGACGTGCGATTGTCAGAGACCCGCAAGTATTTTTATTTGATGAACCGCTATCAAACCTGGATGCAGAGCTGCGTGTTGAGATGCGATTGCAAATTGCCAGACTGCACCAGAAACTCGACTCGACAATGATCTATGTGACGCATGATCAGGTAGAAGCCATGACCATGGCCGACAAAATAGTGGTGCTCAAAGACGGCTATGTTGAGCAAGTCGGCTCACCGCTCGATCTCTACCACCACCCCGCCAACCTGTTTGTAGCAGGGTTTATTGGCTCACCACGCATGAATCTTATCAATGGACGGTTAAAAAAACCGTCAGACAGACTGTCCGAAATTGCACTGTCAGACGGCACAATTATAAAAGCAAATATCAATACCGCATCCGCCGCTCCGGACAGCGTGGTCACCCTTGGCATCAGACCTGAAGATCTCAACAACACCCATGGCGATTCTGCGATGACGATGGCGGTGGAAGTACTGGAACGCCTGGGTGGCACCACTTACGCCTACGGCAAGTGCGCAGGTGCTGAGAGCTTTGTGGTAGAGCGGGCAGGTTCAGAAATTATTAAAGTGGGCACCGATCTGCAGGTGGATGTACCAGCTGACAGATGCTATTTGTTCGATGAGCACGGAGTTGCTTTCAATCGCCATTAACACGCACTACATCGCAACTGTCGGGCAAGGCAAACTCTATGCGATGGCAAAGCCCTCGGCTGATCACCTTGAACAAGACATAGCACACCTGAAATCAACAGGAATAGATTTAATCGTCAGTCTTCTTGAGGATGCCGAAGCACACAACCTCAATTTGCAAGCTGAAGCAACAGCCTGCCAATCTCATGGCCTGCACTACAGCCATTTTCCGATAGCAGATTTCGGCACCCCTGATTCGACATTGCTTGGCAATTTTGTCGAGCACCTTCATCGGCAAATTTCCAACGGCTGCAATGCAGTGATACATTGCCGGGGTGGAATCGGGCGCAGCGGTCTGCTGTGTTGTTGTATTTTGATCAAACACGGATTGTCTGCAAAGGATGCCATCGCAATGGTAAGCCTGCAGCGCGGCTGCAGCGTTCCTGAGACACCGCAACAAATTGCCTGCATAAGCAACTACGAACAATCATTGCAGTGAGCAGACCTGAGTCAGTCTTTCAGACTGCACTCCAGAATTAACACTTACAGCCTGTAGATCCATCTCTCAGAATGCACTACCTATGAGATTAGCCTAACCGCATCTCTATTAAGCCAGATAGTATCGCCTCTGGCTAAATCTATTGTACATTTTATCCCTGTCTTAAATCGATTACATACAGATTGACCAGGAAAAATGAGTAACAGATTTATTGACCGCTTCCATCACCCCGGTAATTGCGCATACCTTCCCGGAACTCTTTCACTGTACCTCCTATAAGCGGCCGGTAGAGGTAACGCAGCATCCAACCGGGAATCCACCTGCCGCGCTCCTCTTTCGCGACACGAGCACGCGGATGATCCAGGAAAGCCATCACGCCACGCTTCACTACCGGCATAGTTGAGTAAAACTCTATCTTGCGCATGTGCTTGAGATTTTTATACCCGTAGTGGTCGGGAGCAATCAGACGCACCGGCGCTCCATGCTCAACAGACAGTGGCTGACCGTCAAGTGAATCTGCCAGCAGCACATTGTCGCGAAGCAAATCCTCCAATGGTAGTGTCGTCTTAGCGCCGTCTTGTGCGTATAGCACAGCCCCCGTAACCGGGTTATCAATGTTATCTTCAGGCCTGATATGCTTTTCGTAGAAGTCGATAAATCTCACCCCGCTCCAGTTAGCACCTGCGTAGCTCCAGGTCGTCACACAGTGGAAGTCAGACTCAAGCGTACAACGTGGTAGTCCTGCTGCAGCCGGATCAAACTGAGGCAGCTCACGTCCGTCTATATGTACATTAAAAGTGCTATCGGCAAGATTCGATGGAAATCTTGTGGCGAACTGCGAGAGTCCAAACCTTGGGAAATCAGCTCTCAACTTTTGGCCGGGTGGCAACATTTACGGCTCCTTATAACCGGGTAACACGGTGAAGATAACATGCACCCCTCGACGCATATCCGGATTCCGCAACGCTGGGCCATTACATTGTTAAAACTAGTCTGGCCCCAGCCGGTATCACCGTTGGCAAACCATTCGGCTTTGATATTCAACTCAACGAAGACGACAATGGCGGCGAGTGATGCAAGGTTTGCCCGGCATGAAAACCGGGGCAACAGTCTGGCTGACTCAAATCCCAGTGTCATTGGCACCGTGGTGGCGACTGGTTGCGCGGATTCAGACAACTGCAGCTTCACCCGGAGCCTGACTGGAAGATAAGCTTTTTTCGAACGTCCGGTCATCAGATCGCGCATGCTTTAACACTAACGCATCAGCTGCGGCCGGTAACTTACTTTGGGTCGCCGCTGCGGGCTGATGTGTCGATTGAGGTAGCGGTTAACTGCGCCAAATAAAAAAATTATGATCAGCGTAAAAAAGACAAAATAGGCTGCTGCAATCGGATAGGGAATAAAGGGGTTAAATGTCTTTTCGGCAAAATAACTAGCGTAGTACAACGAATCACCTTTTTGTCTCCATGCCGGAAAGCCGGAGAAAAACACCAGTGCCGTTGCATGAAACAAAAAGATTGCCTCGTTGGTGTAGGACGGCCATGCAAGACGCAACAAAGTCGGCCATGTTACCTTCCTGAATTTCGTAAGGCCACTCATTCCAAACGCGTTCGCTGCCTCCAGATCACCCTTTGGTACCGCCTTTAGCGCGCCGTAAAATATTTCAGCGCTATACGCTGACGTATTCAAAAACAACACGATCAACGCACCGAGCCAGGCTTTAGTAAAGGCTGAGGTCTGCAAAGTGACGGTTGTGAAACCCAGTGGCACATCAATACCCGCCCGCGGCAGTACCGAAAATAACTCGTAAGCCAGAAAAAATTGAATGAACAGCGGTGAGCCGCGGAATATAAAAACAAAAAGATCAGCCGGCTTGCTTATAAAAAATCGCTCACTGGCCCGGGCCATTGCAAGAGCAGTGGCAAAAACAAACCCGAAAATAACAGCAAGTAGCGCGAAGTAAATATTCCAGATTATACCGCTGCCAATCAAAACCACCTGCTCACAGAGAGTGATATCGGTTTTGGGAAGCAAGCGCTGACCAATTCCCACAGAACGCAAGGCATAGTCTGTTATTGTCTCGACGCAGCTCATCGACCAGCCTGCACAGGTGATACTGCACGTTCAGCGAAGTGATGGTGACTGTACTTGCGGTTTAGCGCACCAAACACTTTGCCGCTCAACCAGGTCAACAACAAGTAGAAAACCAGTAACGCCAAAAAGTACCACAGGCGCCAGTCAGGATGAGGGTATTCAAAATACCCGGTTTTTGATCCGCCAAGCTCACGCGCCCAATAGACGATGTCTTCGATGCCCAATAAAAACAGCAATGGCGTGGCTTTGATAAGAATCATCCACAGATTAGACAGACCAGGCAATGCGTAAGTCCACATCTGCGGCACATGAATCCGCCTAAACGTTTGCCGATCCGTAAAGCCGTAAGCACGTGCGGTTTCCAACTGCTCTTCGGGTACCGCACTCAGCGCGCCGTACATTGTGTTAGCAGCAAATGCGCCGAACACAATAGAAAAAGCGATGATGGCAAGTATAAAACTCCAGCCCTGATGCACCCATGGCGCGGCATCCTGCAATGGCATTTTGGCGGCAGTGCACACAATAAACTCGTTACCGCGAAAAACAGGCTCGACCACTTCCGGACATTTTATTTTATGACGCAGAAATTCAACCAGCTGATCCAGTGCAATGGGAACAAACAGAAAAAATATAACATCGGGGATACCACGAACCATGCTGGTATACGCCACACCGAATAATCGCAGCGGTGCAAAAGAGGAACGTCGAGCCATTGCTCCGGCAAAGCCCATCAGCAAGACCACAGGCGCGGTAATGCACAAGAGCGCAAAAACAGTTAAAAAGCTGTAGTAGAAGAAAAAATGTTTAGGTGTGGTCAGATAACACGATAACCAGCGCCAGCCTTCAAGCACTGAGGGATCAACGCAATATTCCATCAGCGGCCCGGACAAGATAACTTTTTAACGAAACGCACAAGAGGGCCTGAGGCAGGCCCTCTGACGTATAACTCTAGTAGCCAGTCTGGCCTTCAAACCACTTTGAAATTAACGCATTTAACGATCCATCGGCCTTCATGGCATCGATACCCGCGTTAAGCTTATCGCGCAGCTCTGTGTCACTTTCACGCAGACCTAAACCCACACCTTTACCCAGATTAACCTGCGGACCGAGGAAAATCAGTTCGCCGTTGCTTTCTTCCACATACTTTCTAAGGAATGCGTCATCGGCGAGCACCGCATCTGCCTCGCCGCTTTTTACCGCAGCGATGGTTTCATCCGGAGTGGCAAACTCAACCAGCGTAGCACCGGACTCTGCAACGTAGCCAGCCTGCAGGGTTGATACCTGAGCTGCTACAACGCCTTTAACGGCATCGTCTTTGGTGCCGGCCATGGACATATAGGAACTCGGATCAGGTGGAAAATAGTCCTGGGTAAAGTCAATCACTTCATCGCGCTCATCGGTGATGCTCATGCCTGCGATAATGACATCGTAGTTACCGGAGACCAGATTGGGGATAATTGAATCCCAGTCGTTCTTAACCCAGGTGCATTCCAGTTCAGCAAGCTCACACAGCTTGTCACCAACCTCACGCTCAAAGCCGTCTATCTCGCCCGCGTCATTAACGAAATTGTAGGGGGGATATGCCCCTTCTGTACCCAGTCTGACCGTTTCAGCAAATAGTGGCGAGCTGATGAATGCTGCTGCCAAAATTGAAATAGTTACGTTTTTCAAAACCGTACTCCTTACTAATTAATTGATAATTTCAGTGCGCCTTGCCGAATGTACCGGTGGCGTGTAAAAATTGTTGCAGTCTTTGTGACTGCGTATTGTTAAACACCTGTTCGGGGGTGCCTTGCTCAACAATAATACCCTTGTGTAAAAAAATAACATGATCGGCGACGTCAAAGGCCATTTTCATGTCGTGCGTGACAATGATCATCGTTCTGCCTTCACTTGCCAACCCTTTAATCACACTGACTACCTCCGCTTCAAGCTCGGGGTCCAGTGCACTGGTGGGCTCATCAAATAACATTGCAGCCGGTTCCATGGCCAGCGCCCGAGCAATCGCCGCACGTTGCTGCTGCCCACCGGACAGTTGAGAAGGATATTGATCGCACTTGTCGCCGATTCCAACTTTTTCAAGGAGTTGCCGACCCAGTTCTTCTGCCTGTGCCGGATCCCGCTTCAATACCGAGACCGGCGCTTCGATAACATTTTGCAGCACGCTCATATGCGCCCAAAGGTTAAACTGCTGAAATACCATCGACAGATTAGTTCGCATTTTGCGGATTTGATTTTTATCCGCCGGCTTCCTGCTGCCGAACTTCTTCGACCACCTGACCTGTTCGCCCTGAAAGAAAATGTCGCCCTGTTGCGGGATTTCAAGCAGGTTGACACATCTGAGCAAAGTACTTTTGCCCGACCCCGATGAACCGATCAGCGCCGTGACATCGCCGCGTCTGGCTTGCAGACTGATGCCCTTGAGTACGTCGATCCCACCGTAACTTTTGTGAATGTTCTGAAGTTCGATCACCAGATCTGAGGAAGCAGGATTCGATGAGGGCTGTTGATTATCCATTGTTCCCATTGAGGATGTGAAGTCTGACCTCATTGTACGATAACAGCGACACCGGCGGGGATTCTATAAACAATCCGGCTTAACGCCTGCCTATCCTACAGACCTGGACATCAGATAAACCAGACCGCCAACTTCAATGTCCGGGTGAGCCACGACCATACGTTTGTCTTTAATCTGGAATCCGGTGCGCAGATACAGCCGGACTGCACCAGCATTTGTCGAGAATACGCGCAACGATACACGCGGCAGAGAACGCTCAACAGCAAGTTTGCCGGCACATTCCAGAAATCGAGTACCAAGCCCCTGCCCCCGCGCCTCTGGCAGAAAACAAAGCTCTGAAATAAACAAACTGTCGGGGTCACTCAACTCACGATACGGTTGTAGTGCATCATGCAAATCGGCCGCAAGCGATTTCGATTTTTCTCTGGATGTCGAATTATCTTCCTGATAGGCAATCATAGCGCCGACACGATTACCATCAGACTCAGCCAGTATGGTGTTTTTAATACTCAGGTTGTTTGCATCGTTAGTCAGGTATCGAATTGCAGACGCTTCAACCGACTCACCTTCATCTGCTACAGATTTCCAGATAGCCGGCCAGACACCACCCGACGATTCCGCAACAAGAGGAATCAGAAAACCAGCGTCTGTATTTGTCGCGGATCGAAATTCGCCTTCTGTGCTTTGGCTAGTTTTCATAGATCGATATTTCCAGAGTAACCATGCAACCAAATCCTTATAGATTGGCTTCGATTGATGATCTATAACGATCAAAAGCTGTAGCTTCACCTGCCCAGTGCTCAAGATGACCGTCAGCTTTGAGTTGATCGGCCGCGCACTGTCCGATGGTTTGAATCATAGCGTCTTCATTTGCCATGTAGTGCAGCACTTCAGCGATCATGTCCAGCAGATCAGTGTCTGCAGTCACGCCGCAGATTCTACAAAACTTTTTTAGTCTGGCACTGCTATTTGCAATATCCCTGCGTGCAAATGCCTTCATATCATCAGCTCGCTGTGATACCGGGGTAAGCCAATAGGCAGCGTAGGCGATATCACGTAACCGCGGACCCGGTCCTGCCAGATCAAAATCAATGACCGCCACAAACTCTGACCCATTGGATATTAAATTATACGGTCCAAAGTCATTGTGGCATATCACCTCATGCCTGTTTTTGTCCGGGTATTGGTAGCCCCACGTTTCATTTGTGTTAACGACATAGGCGGCGCTCGCCGCGTGCAGATCTCTAAGTAACACGGCAGCACTGACCAGATATTTTTCATCTGTCCAGTATTCCGGTAAAACACCACAACGGCCCTCAATGTAGGAGAGTATCTCCCGACCCTGCTCGTCAACGCCGAGAAACCGCGGCGCTTGCGTAAAGCCATGGTCATTGAGAAAGCGCAGCAAACCGTGGACGGCCATACTTGAAGCCCCCTGCTTCCTGCGCACAGTATCACCCACCCTGACTACCTCAGGATTTGAGTTTCCACCAGCCAATAGGACTTCCACACTCACCGCGCTCTTCCTTATCTAGTTTTTATCGATCATTTTCGTTACGTATGAACAACTATGCGCCTCAAATGTTCGTACCATCATTTACTAAGACAAGGGCCCTCGCCATGGCACGTTCTCGCTACGCAGACTTCTACCGCGCAGACTCCTAGTAAGTATTCAATTTGCATATGAATTTTCTGCCGACGTTGCCAGTGACTTTATACCAGAATCGTATCACCAAACATGATCGATCTGTTTTCGCTTATTCCGTTGAGCTTGTTTCCATTTTATTTACACAGTTTTGGTC
>CAKZVB010000085.1 GCA_937922015.1 uncultured Granulosicoccaceae bacterium | reverse complement strand
CGGTGGCTCGTGGTATAGCCTTCCAAACATGCAAAGGTCATCGGTAAGGAATAAGCTGAGCATTAGTAGCAAGGGTAATGGAACCGGGTTTCGTCTTGCAAGATCGCTCTAGGAGCCTGCGCGGCAGAACCTCTGCTACTGCGAACGCGCCTGACGGTGCGTTTTTATCGATCATTTTCGTTACGTATGAACAACTATGCGCCTCAAATGATCGTACCATCATTTACTAAGACAAGGGCCCTCGCCATGGCACGTTCTCGCTACGCAGACTTCTACCGCGCAGACTCCTAGGCGGGCTTTACTACAAATAACAAATCACCGGCGTTAACCTGTGCGGCATTCGCCTGATTGACGCGCACCACTTCATAGTCCTTGTCTACTTCGAAAATTTCACCTGAACCTGGCACACTCGACAGTGAAATATGGGTAAACAGCTTCATCGCTTCGACCTGACACAGCGTGTTACTGAGGTTCACTTTGCTGCCTACACTGACAAAATCCGGTTCACCCGGTGATGGGGTCAGGTAGAACACACCTGTCATGGGGGACATGACTTTAAGCTCGTCGGTGCCGGCTATACGCAGTGCACTTAGGTTGTTCTCTGTTTTCTCGACACCGGTGTGTGCCATGTCTTCGATGAATTGATCTTTGTCTATCGTATCGAGGAATGTTGGCAGGTAGTTGGTGTCGTATTTGCCGTTGATAAATGTATCGTCTTTTAGTATTCGTTTTAACAGCGTGATATTGGTGCAGACGCCCTTAATGGAAGTTTGCTCAAGCACTTCATGTAGTTTGTTGATGGCATCTTTGCGATCACTGCCATGGACGATTAGCTGTGCGATCAAACTATCATAGAAGGGTGAGATAGTTTTTCCCTCTGTAACCATGGATATTAATTCCATGTCATCGCGTTCAGGGAATATGCACTCGGTAACCAGGCCCGGTGTTGGCAGAAAATCAATAACTCCATTGCTGTCCAGGCGTGCTTTTTCAGCGGTTATGCGCGCCTCAATAGCAAAACCGTTGCTTGCAGGTTTCAGGTGGCCAATCGTTTTTCCCGAGGCAATATTAAACTGCTCGCCAACAATTGAAATGCCACAGGTCCATTCAGTAACCGGGTGTTCCACCTGAAGCCGTGTGTTCATCTCCATAAAGTAGATGGCGTCAGATTTTAGATCGTAGATAAACTCAACTGTACCGGCGCCTATGTATTCCACTGCATTTGCAAGTCGTTTGGCAGCTTCATAGGCTTCCTCTGCCAGGCTTTCCGGCAGCATGGTGGATGCTGATTCTTCAAGCACCTTTTGGTTATTGCGCTGTACCGTACAGTCGCGAAGGCCCAATATCCGGGTGGTACCCTCTTTGTCACGCAATACCTGGACTTCAATATGGCGCATGGATTCGACAAATTTTTCCAGATACAAGTCACCGTTGCCGAATGCCGCTCGAGCTTCGTTGTAAACCGTGATAAAGGACTCGCGAATCTCGCCAGCGTGCCTCACCACTTTAATACCTTTACCACCGCCGCCATGAACAGCCTTTAGCAGCACCGGATAACCGATTTCCTCGGCAACGACAGATGTTGCTTCGGCACTGGTTAAAATTCCATGACTGCCGGGTACTACCGGTACATCGTTAGCCATAGCGGTGTGAATGGCATTGGACTTGTTGCCCATGGTGTCCATGCTGTCAGCGCGTGGTCCGATAAAATTCAGATTGTTGGAGCGACAAACACGAGCAAAGCTTGATGTCTCTGACAGAAAACCAATTCCCGGGTGTAGTGCGTCAGCCCCTCTATGGTTTGCAATTGCTACAACTGACTGTGCATTGAGGTAACTTTCATCCGGTGTTTGCCCGCCCAGGCACACCACTTCGTCACCATCGCGGAGCATATCAACGGCAACTGAATCCATATCCGGGTCTGACTGCACCAATAGCACACTGATATCCTTTTCCTGTGCCACGCGGATCAGCTTGACCGCAGTACAACCACGTGCGTGGATCAGTACTTTTTTAATGTCTTTCATCAGGTCGATTGCCCGATAGATAACCCGTTCAGGTATGACAAGTTCCATAGCGGCGGTACCTGTCAATACTCTTGCGACTATCTCCTGAATGGTGTCAGTTGGAACCGGGATATTTGGATCGACTTCCAGAAGTCGTTCATCCAGGCCTTCTGCAAAAGGGTGTTTGACCAGCCCCTGCATAGAGCCGGGGGTGTTGGCCAGATAGTTTGCCACTGTTGAGATAGACGGTAGAAACGATGGTACAACCACGCGACCGGCAAATGGCATGTCGGCGCCGCTCAGGTAATAGGTGTGTACCAGAGGGTGTGTAACAAAACTTGCCTGTGAGCCACCGGTGCAATCACCAAAGCCGAAAACGATAACAGGCAGGTTGGTTTCCTCAATAAACCGTGTAATACGATCGTTAACAATTGGCATAGAGAACAGGGAATTCGGACCTTCCTTGGTTTGCATGCCGCCCGAGGATATAAAGCAAACAACAGGCAAATGCTGTTTGGCACAGTCGTTTAGCAGAGAGCACATTTTTAGAGCGCCGGCCATGTCGAACGCGCCAGCCTGAAACATGGCGTTTGATATCGCCGCACCCACGCGCGGGTTTTCGCCGGCTATATTAAGTTTGAACCGACCAATACCGGAAACAATACCGCACGGTGTAACTCCGTTATTAAGCGCTTTTTCTATCGATTGACGAAAGCCCGGAAATTCCACCGGGTTGGACGTCATTAGTTGTGCATTGGTTTCTTCAAACTGTTCGAAAAAGGTGTCGCGAAATGCAGCCACAGTGGTGAGCTTTTTGCGTTTGTTAGCATCCAGGGCCCGTTGAACCAATAGATCCTGATAGGCAATATTCAGTTGGTTCCAGAAATCCTTTCGCTTACCTATTCTGCCCGGGTTTATCTTGCCGGAGTATTGTTTTCCGTGTAACTGGGATTCCATAAAATCAGGTACAAGGTTTTCAAAAAAGTAGGTTATCAGTACCAACAGTGATTCGGACAAACGTGGAAATATTACCCGTTTCCATTCTTCAAGATTATTGAGAAAGTCACCACGCTTGTTGTATTTGACAAAGTGGCGCAACCAGTCTGCGAACATGGCGGTGGGGCCGCTTCGATTGTCGCTGGTCATTTCGGCGGGAACGGTCTGGCTTATTTTATTAGTGGCTTGTTCCAGTGAGTTATCCAGTATATTTCGGAGAGTCTCTTCTGACAGCGTTTGAAACGCTTTCGATTCCTCCGCTATTTCGCCGAAATTTGTAATGATGCTGTCGTATAACGCATCAAATACCAACAGGTTCTGAAACTCAAGCCGCAGACCTTTGCTAAGCGCTGGTGCGTATAGAATGTCGAGGATTGTGATGTCCTGATCACTGATGTCCGGCAGTTCGGTAAATTCTGATGTTCCCTTCTCTGTTATCAGGCTGCCCATCTTGATGAAGTTAAATGGAGCGTCCGACTTCCAGCGGTTATAGAGCTGCAGACAGACTTCAAAGCAAAGGTTTTTTTCTGCGTCTTCGTAGTTTTCCTGTGGATCACCCAGTATCAGGCTGGTGATTCGGTTGCGACTGATATTGAGTTCGCTGTGGCTTTTTTTAAGGGTTGTCCAAAGTTTGATTAGCTGATCGTTATAGATAAGTTTTTCAGGATCGGACAACCAGCGTTCGAAAGATGATTCGCGAATCTGCTGGTTGCGCTGGTCAAGATCACCTTTTGGTACTTCTTCTTCTGCAAGCCGTCCATAGGCATTGGTAGAGGTAGATGTGATGCGGCAACGCAGTGACAAGGAGCGCATATACTTCAGGGCATGTGAATAGACGTTTGGATAATCAGTAACGTCTCCATGCAGTTGAAAATTTGCCGCGCGTTGTAGGTTGCGATGTTTCGGGTTGTCGGTGTTATGAAGTCGAATACTGTTTAAGTAGTCTTGCGTAACCAGTGGGTTACTTTCAACCTCCTGCCTGGCTGTCAGCTCGATCTGATCGATGCTGGTCATGATCGCGGCGGTCAGGTTTTTTAGATCATCGGTGCCTTCTTCAGAGGGATCCCAGTCAACAACACCATCAATTGCTCCGCGGTGATGAAGCTCCACCGGCGATACGCCAACGTAGCGTGCGCTTTCCTGCCACGACAGCTTATAAACCCGAGCGATGTTAGCAAGGCCCTTAGGCTGAATGGTGTTAAACACGGCATTGCGTACTGCCAGAATTACGTTGGTGGTTGCCAGCGGTATCGCACCACCGGAGTATCCCAGGCCATAGATCAGTCCGAGGGTCGGTGTTTTAATATTTGCCATGGTGGCAATTAGACGTGAAATGGTGTGTGCCTGATTGGCGGCGTTTGCCTCGATCCCTGCATCGGCACCGGGGGTATCCATAAAGGTAATAATTGGCAGGGACCGGTAGGAGTATTCCTGAACCAGTCTAGCCGCCTCCAGGTGATGTTCGGGTGACCACACGCCGTTAGTCACGCTGCGGTTTTGTGCAATGAATGCGACACGGCGGGATTTGTCGCCATGCTCAAGCGCCATTTCAACTGAATACAATGGCCCGAGTTCGAACTCGCCGTAGATCCTGCCACGCAGTTGCTGAATGGTGCTTTTTGCGCTTGGACGCATTACCGATTCGGCCGGGTCTAACACCGTTGAAATATACTCATCGACCGACAGGGACTTGAGTTCGGTCTGGCGCTGATCCAGTTGCTCTGAAGACATCAGCCCGTCGATTCGACTTTGCCAGTCGAACGGGTGGGTCACGCCGTTGAGAGAGTAGTTTTTTGCTCGCTGCTCAATGTCGGAGAAAAGCAACAACTCAACATTCGCGTCTGTGGTGTCTTTATTTTGCATTATTTACCTGCGGCTAAATCGCGGCATTTTCTAAATCTGATTTTGTGAAAGCAACATGATAACTGCCGTTGACCAGCGATCCGGTTACGTTGCCAAAATAATCGGGGCGCCGCGTTTTGGCTCGGCGAACTTGCCGGGCACCAGGCCGGATGAGCCTGCTTGTCTGGTCGGTTTCCCAGATCGGAAGTTTACCTGAAATCGCGACACACGGTATGGTGTGAAGGCCAGATATCAGGGTACGCAAGTGGTAATTGGGCGATTGAGCGCTGTGACATTATACTGAGTATTCAACGAAACCGGAGCGAAGCCTTGAAGACTATGACCTGCAGACAACTGGGGGGCGCATGCGATGAAACTTTCACAGCGGCTACTTTTGAAGAAATGGCAGAGCTAAGTAAAAAACATGGAATGGCGATGTTCCAGGCAAACGATGCTGATCATCTGAAAGTAATGGGGGAGATGAAGGCGCTAATGGAAAAGCCCGGCGCCATGGAAGAGTGGTTTGCGGCGCGTCGAAAAGAATTTGAAGACTTGCCGGAAGACTAGCCCGCACCGTTCACGAGGATTCGCCATTCAGCGGCCAGGTTGATCAAAATAGCGGTGCAAAACAGGTCGCTTGATCGAGCGAAAAACGTGGCCCGCTACGTGCCGAGCTTGATCAGGCGAGATGTGCAGCACCAGGTTAATGAAAATAAGGATCGTCTGATGGTGAAAAGACACACTGTTGTTTTAAAAACTACACCTAAATCAGTGTTTGGAATGATGAACATAGACATTTCGTTATCTTATCCCGTCGCCTCGTGAATAATGCGGACTAGTTGTTTCCCAGCCAGGTGATTACATCACTGGTAGCCGGCCGATGACGGGTCCATATTTCGAAGGAAATTGCTGCCTGTTCTGCAAGCATACCTTTGCCGTCAATAGTCTTTGCAGCGCCGCAGTCGGCTGCCCAGTTGAGAAACGCTGTAGGCTCTTGTTTGTAGGCGAGGTCGTAGCAGACTGTTGCCGGTCCAACCAGATTTCTGTCTGATACCGGCAGGTTGGCTGTCAGGCTGGCCGATGTTGCATTAATCAGTAAGTCAGGTGTGGCGGGGTATTGCGGGTTTTCTGTCGAGGTAGTGTGGATTTTGTACAGGTCAGAGAACTCCCGAGAAAGTTGTTCGGCTTTTTCGACGGTGCGGTTTGCCAGAATTATTGAGGCGGGTTGTTGGGCAATAACGGGCTCAAGGATGCCGCGTGTGGCGCCTCCGGCGCCCAGTATCAGAATATTGCTGCCCGCAAGTGTTACCTGCTGGTTGTTGAGCAGATCATTCACCAGTCCGGCGCCGTCTGAATTGTGCCCGCACAGACGTTTTTTTTCATCGAGGTAGACAGTATTTACCGCTCGGGCTTTTTGCGCTGTCGGGGTAAGTATCTCGCACTTGTTGTAAGCCTGTTCTTTGAATGGTGCGGTGACATTGCATCCATTGCCCCCCTTGCTGGTAAAGAACTCCTGCAGATCGTTTTCGAATAACTCGGCAGTGGACAGAATTTTGCGATAGTCCATGGCAATATTAAATTGCTGAGCAAAGCGACTGTGAATCTGCGGTGATTTACTTTGCTCAATGGGGTTGCCAAAAACGGCAAATTGATAAGAAGTCATGCTTTCAGGGCTCGGCAGTGCAACGGCTTTAGATAAAGCGGTTCCGGGTTATACGTTATAGGGCTACGCAGGCAGGTACCGGTAATGCCGGTGGTATCTCGTTATCAGGTTTGACCCGTCTGCGTGGCATGGTGGTGAAGCCGGCTTCATCATATACTGATCTCATTGACCAGACTCTGAACATTGGAGCAACCGTGAAAAACAGCCATTACCCCGATACCCGCATGCGTCGTATGCGCAGTACCGATTTCAGCCGGCGCCTGATGCGTGAAAACACAGTCACCGCGGATGATCTGATCTACCCGGCCTTTGTGATTGAAGGCTCCGGAGAAAGTCATCCGGTGCCTAGTATGCCAGGGGTAAGTCGAGTAACTATCGATTTACTGTTGCGAGAGGCAGAAAAACTACTGCAACTGGGTATTCCCTGTATCGCGTTGTTTCCAGTCACACCGGACAACGTAAAAACCGAGCGTGCAGAACAAGCCTGTGATCCTGAAGGTCTGGCACAACGTGCGGTAACCGCGTTGAAACAGGAATTCCCCGAATTGGGCGTGATGACTGATGTCGCACTCGATCCCTATACCTCACACGGACAGGATGGGCTGATGGACGACAGTGGCTACATCGTTAACGATGAAACCGTCGAGGTGTTAGTGAAACAGGCCCTGAGCCATGCAGATGCCGGCGCAGATATTGTGGCCCCGTCAGACATGATGGACGGGCGCATCGGTGAAATCCGCCAGGCGTTTGAAAGTGCCGGTCACACCAACACTAAAATTCTGTCTTATGCTGCCAAGTACGCATCATCTTTTTACGGACCTTTCAGAGACGCGGTGGGGTCTTCCGGCACACTGGCCGGTGCGAATAAATTCAGCTATCAGATGGACCCGGGTAACTCCGACGAGGCCCTCAGAGAAGTCGCGCTCGATTTGGACGAGGGCGCCGATATGGTTATGGTAAAGCCGGGTTTGCCGTATCTGGATATTATTACCCGCGTAAAGAGAGAGTTTGGTGTGCCGGTGTTCGCTTATCAGGTCAGTGGAGAATACGCTATGCTCAAAGCTGCCAGTGCCAACGGCTGGCTGGAGGAACAGGCGGTAGTGATGGAGTCAATCATGTGTCTCAAGCGGGCCGGTTCAGATGCCATAATGACATACTATGCAAGAGATATTGCCACCTGGTTGAACTAGCAACCCGGGCTAAAGGGGGTGGTAGTAAGTGTTGGTTGCATTTGATACTGACATAGGCCGATGGCCTGTTTGTAGAGGGAAATCACGCAAAATTTACTGACGAAATTGCGATTGTGAACTAAAAGTAATGGTTAGGGGCACGTGTTCCATCAATTACTTTTTTTGAATATCCGGTGATTTATACCCATGTCATTTTCGCAATATGCAGTATCTGCAGCAATCAATAGTGTTGTTAAATCAAATAATTCGGTCTCGCTAGCCGGACGAATGACACGCCGTATTGTCTTTGTGTCAATGCTTGGTGCGGTGGTGTCGTGTGCACCCAGACAATTCGACGGATTTCAGCCGCTTCAGCAACTGTCTGAACCCTCACTCATCATCAGCAAAGATATTGATCTGGTACGGCTGCAGGGCGTGCTTGCTTCTGCGCAAGAGGTTGAGTCGGTGCACAAGCAGGCGGCTGACACATTCGGTGCTGAAATGATTATCAATGAACTGCAGATTGATCAGGTAATGGCTCGTGCAAACTGGCTGGACAGCGTCATGCGAACTGCTGAACAACTGCAGGACGTGGCGGATTTCTCACTGGTGGCGGGTGCAGGCCAGTTGATAGTTGGTGGAGACGTCGATTCGAAGGACACCGCTGATCAGTTTGCTGAAATGGCCAGTGATATGGCGGGATTGGATCTAGCGGTGAATAGCGCTTTTACCTACCCGGCCGAAGTTCAATCAGATTCTTTAGTCGGTGCAGAAATGATCGAGGCGGCCCAGACATCCTTTAGAGACTCGCTGGCTGAAGGTGTGATTTCCGATATTGTGATAGAACAACCCGCGGTGGCGATGCCACAGGCGGAACTTGCGGCCATACCTGCAGTAGCGATGGTCCGAACCGATGCAGAACCCCGGTCGGACCTGTCCCCGGCATCGCTTAACCTGGCCGACAGTGACGGTGATGGTGTGCCAGACAGCCGTGATGAATGTCAGTCAAGATCAGGCTATCCGGTGAATGAGGGCGGTTGTGCGCTGCTTGGTGGTTATCTGGAAAGCGTTCGTTTCTATGCCGGAACTGATCAGCTGACCGAAGTAGCGCAGAACTCACTTGATGGTATTGCCGGTGTGATGCAGGATCACCCGGTCTCCAAAATTGCAGTACTGTCTTACGGCAAGGCGTCCGGCACTGAAGAAGAAAGTCGGGTGCAGGCGCGTAAGCGCGCCTTCTCGGTGATTGAATATCTGGTCTCAAAAGGTGTTGAAAAAAATCGCCTGAGTGCCTTTGCGCTGGGAGGTCGGGAAGGGGTTCGTGATCAGATAATGATCAAGGAAATCGACTAAGCATTCACGTTGCTGCTGCTGACCAGCAGGCGATTGTCTGCGCGGGTGTAGTAACCTGCCGGTCAGGCGTTATCTTGCGGGCAGACCGGGTATCGATTGCTGCCGCCTTTTGCTGGTGGGCGGTTCGATAAGTCGGGTGAGGTGTGATGCGCTATTGGCGCGAATAACAGTCTGTCATTTCAGGATTAACCGTTAAATCAAAGCAAACACTATACGTAACAGTTAATTTCGCCGGTCGCCTTATGAAAAATGCAGGCTAGGTTGAGGTGGCGAAATCGAATAACATCTGTCCATGAAACGGTTTTATCTCGACACACATTTTCTTATTGCTCTGTTGCTTGGGCCCTGTGTGTGGGCGTTGTTGTATTGGTTGTTGCCACGTGGCGGCGGGCAATTTGATCTGCAATGGTTTCTCATGGTCAGTGCTGTCTATCCGGTACTGGAAGAGCTGGCGTTCAGGGGATTTATACAATCGTGGTTGTTTGAACAGCCCCGTTTTGCAGTCAGTGTCAGGGGTATCAGCTACGCAAACCTTATCACCAGCGCCCTGTTTGCTGCAGCCCACCTGTTCAATCAGCCACCACTATGGGCAGCCCTGGTATTTTTCCCTTCATTGGTGTTTGGTTATTTTCGCGATCGTTTTGATGGTGTTGTGCCTTCGATTGTGTTGCACTGCTGGTATAATGCAGGCTTCTTTTTATTGCTGAAATAAGTAGTACGGCAGGTTGCAACTGGCGGAACAACACGGGAGAGTGATTTGAATGACCGTACTCCGGACAGTGCCGGAATTGTGCAGCTGTGGCCCACCAGTCTGATGCAACGTCGTTTGCCGGGTTATGAAAAACCGACAGAACTTCTGCGAATGCTGATCACAAGCCTTGATAATGAAACAGAAGATTTAACAACCAACTATCTTTCATCGGACTTTTTGCAAACCGATCATCCTGCCACAAGCTGGCTTTTGCAGTGTGTGAATAAAACAGTTATAGACTACCTGCGTTGTCAGGGTCAGAACTATAAAACGCAATGGCAGGTGCAAAGCTGGCCCAATGTTAATAAGTTTGGTGATTATCACGATCTTCATAATCATCCGCATAGCTACCTGAGTGGTACCTATTACATCAATGTTCCGCAACATCAGGAGCAGCTACCCGGTCGTGCAGACCGGCGGCCGGGCGCGATTTCATTTTACGATCCGCGGCCGCAGGCCAACATGACAGCAGTAAAAGGTGACCCGCAAATAGAGGCAGAATACACCGTCATGCCACAGGCTGGCACTATGCTGTTGTGGCCGTCGTTTTTACATCATTTTGTGCATCCGAATTTATCGCACGAACCACGGATATCGGTGTCTTTTAATATAGTGCTTAACTGGTCTGATGAGTTGTTACCTGCTCAGACCTAGTCGCTGGAGAACATCCGGCCAGAAGATTCTTTCAGGGCGGTTTCTAACGCACTAACCAGCGACTGATAAAAGTCTTTGTTGGCTGAGGTAAAGCTGGTGTAGTCCGCCAGTTCGGCGTTGTCCAGCGACCGCAAGGTGTAGGCAATACCGTGGATTGCATCTGCTTTGAATAAATGCATCATCATCAATTTATCATCGCGCATGATTTCTGCCTTCACCTGCTCCAGATTAGAGGTCGCCTCCTCGCCTCCCTGACTCTCCATCTTCTCAATGCAGCCACTTTGCATCAGTCCGGCATATTCAATTTCGAGGCTAATTATAGCTTCGAGTTCGCCGGCGCTGGTATTTTCATAGATTTGATTGATTAATGCGAGTCTGTCGGTTTGCGCGCGTTGTTTGTTTGTCAGTTCGCTGACAAATTGATCGAAATCATCTTCATCGATCGGCTGTTGCTCCAGACGGGTTATTTTTTTTGCCAGATCCGTGCGGTACCAGTCAGACACATTCTGCGCTTGTGTGGCACTGGTGGCAGCGGCCATTTTTTCCTCAACGCTGGCTAACACGGTGCTGACAGGTTGTTGACGGATGTTTATTAATTTGCTCTCGCAGCGCTGCGCGTTGCGGTTGGCGCTGGCGGCTATCTCTACAGGCAGTATCGGTAGAATTGATGCTATTCCGCTAGCCTCCAGTATATGCCGGTGTGCTTGAGTGGAAGCGTTGCCGGTGGTAGCCAGGCTGAGTGAAATACACAGAGCGCCAAATGTTGAAATTCGCATAGAGTTATTTTCGGGGCTCAGCGCCCCCCTTCTACAGGCAGAGTCGAATCTGTAGCAGGAATCAGGCAAATATTGATATCCGCAACATTGGCAGTGTGGTTTCTTATGAAACTGATTGCTGCCTGACGCGCATTCGGCTAAGTTACCGCCTTCAGCCGGTTCAGTTTGAGAGCCCTGCATCGCTTAATATTGATGCCGGTAAGCTGTTCTGGTGTTAATCAACAGAGGCAAACTGCCGTGGCCGGTATTAGTGATGCGGTTTTTTTTTTCACCCAGTTTATAAAAAACCCTCGTCAATTGGGGTCTGTAATTCCAAGCTCGGGCTTCTTGAAAAAGCGAATTATCCGCAACGCTGGATTGTCTGCAGCCAACGTGGTGGTAGAGCTCGGGCCGGGTAGCGGCGGCACCACCAGAGCATTCCTGAAGGCAATGAGCCCGCAAGCCCGTTTACTCAGTATCGAACTCAATGAAGCGCTGTATCAACTGGCCAGCGGTGTCACCGATCCCCGCTACACAGCGCATCACGGAGATGCTACCCGGCTGGATGATATTTTGCGGCAATACGGGCTGCCGGCACCGGATGTGGTGATATCCGGTATACCGTTTTCGACCATGGATCCGCAAATCGGTGCCACCCTGATCAGTACCATCCAGCAGCAGCTGGCGCCGGGTGGCAGGTTTGTCGCCTATCAGGTCAATGGTCAGGTGGATCGTTTAAACACCTTTTTCGGCGATGACAAAACAGTGGAAGTTGAATTTTTAAATATCCCGCCGCTGCGGGTTTGGTGCTGGCGGAAAACGACTTAACAGTGACTGTTCTGAAACAGATCGTCACCACGTTCATCAATAACCTGTTTCGCCTTGGTGACAGCATGCTCCAGTGCTGCTTCCCGGCTTGAGTGATTGTCTGCGCGTATAAATTGTGTGGTTTTCACCACGCCGTCCTGTTCTTTGCTGATGGTTCCCGCCGTGCGGAATTGTCCACCCTCGCTGATCGGCGTCGGGCTGATGGTAAAATCTTTGTACTGCTGATTTTCCTTCGGGTTAGCTTTGACGGGCTGGCCGGCAGTGCCTGCGTCATCACCACCGCCAAATAACGATTTAAACAGTTTCTTTAGAGCCAACTTGTTTTTCTCCTGAGAATTGGTGAGAACCGCTCTATGCTTTACGGGGTAAAAATAGCGTTGCAGCTGTGAAATACATAGTAGGTCGCTTCAGCATATAATAAGGTAATAAATTGGTTCTTGTTAGCCGGAATTAGTCTGTAGGCGGTCAGATAGTCTTAATCCTGCAAAATACCGGCTGGCAGGATTAGTTCGAAGGCCATCATCTTTGTTAAACATTAGAGGTGACAAATGTCATTCAGCTCAGATTTGTCCTGCCCCTCATGCGGGATGGCGGTAGAAGGTGTCTCTGCTCACACCCGTAGTTTGCAGTGCCCCGGCTGTGCAAACTGGATATATCTGAGCGCCAATGGCTGGACCGATGGTGGCTCATTTGAGCATGCCATCGATGCCCCCTCAATCCTCCATGTCGGGCGCAGCGGCTCACTGGTCTCTGCTGACAACCCGAAACGTGCATTTGTGGTGGCCGGGCGAATTCGAGTGTCGTACACCGGTGGTTACTGGGACGAATGGTGGCTGGAGTTCGAAGACGCCAACCATCAGTGGCTGGAAGAGAGCGACGGCAGTTACGAATTACACAGCTCAGTTGAGTTGAAGCCGGACACCGATCAGGCGTTTGCGGCCAGAGTTGGCAGCAATTTGCAGATCCAGGGTCAGGACTGGTTTGTCACAGAGCGGCTGGAGGCCGAAGTAGCGGGCACAGAAGGTCGCTTGCCTGTGGCGATAATACCGGCCGAGAAGCTGGTCTGTATTGATTTGATGGGCAATGGTAAGGAAATATCCATCGAGGTCAGTGGCCAGGATCTGAGTATTACCCAAAGTCGGGTTATATCGGCATCGGCACTGGTCTGGGACTAGCCGCTTCATGCAAATATCAAAAAGACTGGCGAGCGTCCACCCGGATAAATTACTGGGTACTTTGCAATCCCATATAGATGCAGGACATCAACAATCTGCACTGCAGGCGATACCTGATCTGCAGCTGAGCCATCCGCAGTTCCACAACGAACTTGAACAAATAAAAAGTAAGCTCAGTGGCAGTCTGCTGGACACTGTGAAGGTCATTAACCCACAACAGGCAGAGGTGTTTCGATGCGTGAATTGCGGCGGTGGTCTGGCAAAGCAGAGTCGCGATACGGTGCATGTAATATGTCATTACTGCGGCTGCGATGCGCAACACCCTGCCAGCGATCGGGAGTTACAGCGCTGGAATAAATCGCTCGATCTGGAGGCCAACTTTACCATCGGAGATTTTTTTACCTACCAGGGGGTGCAATGGCAGGCTATCGGTGTGCAGCTATTTAGTGGCAGAGTCCGCGAATATGATAGCGAAGATGGTTGGGAGACCAATTACTCGCGTTATACAAATTGGTGGATGCTGAATGAAAACCGCGAGATCGCCTGG
Organism: uncultured Granulosicoccaceae bacterium; assembly: GCA_937922015.1. Classification (GTDB taxonomy): domain Bacteria; phylum Pseudomonadota; class Gammaproteobacteria; order Granulosicoccales; family Granulosicoccaceae. Next base: position 3,375 of record CAKZVB010000085.1, on the reverse strand, counting down.
CTTGTCGATGACGGCAGTCGTCGCTATTGGGCAGAAAAATATCTTCCGCAAAGTCCCCGGGTACCAGACAGCGATGATCGCAGTTATGAGCATGGCCAGTGGGAGTTGGAATTTGCAGCCGGTGAATTTAGCTACCAGCCAGGCTTTAAAGAAAAACACACCAGTGTGGAAGACAAAAAATCCAGACGATTAGCCACCCCAAACAACGATACAGACTCAGCTGAATCAAAACAGCGGTACTATACCAGCGTTTCTTCGCAACTTGATCACAACGGTGAAGTTCGTGAAATTGAATTTATAAAATCAAGAATGATCCCTCACAAAGAGATGCTGGCAGGTCTCGGAAAAAACACCGCGCTGGGTGATCGTTCCCGCTGGAAAAATACCATGCGTATATTGATGTTGGCGCTGCCATTACTTGCGGCCAGCGCTTTTATGGTCAACGGCGGCGGCGAAAAAATTACCCGCACAGTGGCGCTGGCAAAAAATGACAAGCAGGTAGAAATGCTGCAATTCAACGCTGATGAGCCAGGTCAGTTAATCAAGCTGCGCGGGTCAGTCAGTGGTGTGCAAAACAATTCCTGGTTTGGTGTTGAGGTAATTCTCGCCAACAGTGATAACGAAGAAGTCTATAGCAAATACCTTGAGTTCTGGCGCGAGTCGGGAGTGGATTCTGACGGCGCCTGGTCTGAAGCAAAGTTAAGCTTTAGCTGGTTTGTCCGTATTGATGAGCCGGACACCTATCAGGTGTTAATTGATGGTGATGAGCAATCGACCAGTGCAACTGCAGACTTTCACCTGCACATGGAGCCGAACAAAACCTCGCTGACTCCGTTTATTATTGCGGGCTTTTTCAGTCTGTTTTTGATCTTCATGAGCCGCTCAAAAATGGGTTCGGTAAGTGCGGCTGCATCGTCTATAGCGCTTAAGCTGAATCAGCGTTATTCACGTAAAGACAATAAAACTCCTGCGTAATCGATAAACAGGCAGATACATCAATTGAAAAGACTACATTATCCAATTCTTGCGCTACTGTTGATAGCGATAGTGGGTTTCCCAAGTTGGTACGCGGTCAGTGGTAGTTCTGCGGAGCCAGTGCCCGGTGCTGGCGGTAAGGAAGTGCTGCGCTCAAAATCCGGTCGTACCTATGTTGGTGGCGGACCCAGAGTTGGTAAATAATCTTCAGTCGCTAACAGCGGTGGCAAAGCAAACCAATATCTATATTAATCAAAATGTTTTTTTACGGAGAATAAAATGAAAAGGTGTGCAGGTTCTATCGGGGTGCTGGTGTTGCTTACTCTAAGCAATCCGTTATTTGCTCAAACAACAATGAGTGAATTCTCAGCTGAATTCTTCTCAACCATAATCTACTCTGCGGTTGGTATTGTGATGGCTGTGATCGGATTTAAAGTGGTTGACTGGCTTACGCCCGGTGATCTGGCTGAAGAGGTAGCCCACAAGGAAAACCGTGCTCTGGCGGTACTGGCGGGCTCAATGATGTTAGGTGTTTGCATTATTATAGCAAGTGCAGTGATTGGGTAGAGTTATCTGTCCGATTTGGTTGCCGCCGGTCGCGAAATCCAAACGGGCTCTGGAAGTCAAGGTGGTGCCTCTCTGCAGTGCCTTTGATAGCTGGTGCATAAGTCGATGGCATACCCTCATGATTCTGCCTGTTGAGGGTAACCCGGATATTTAAAAATGACTGATGCATCAGATACTGTTGTAAAACCAACGGTGACCCAAAAACAGTTTGTACTGCTTGCCGGTTCGATTTTTATTATCGCCGCTTGTAGTCTGGTTTATGAGCTTTTAATCAGTAGTCTGTCAACCTATTTACTTGGTTCAAGCGTTATTCATTATTCCCTGACCATTGGCCTGTTCCTTTTTTTTATGGGGGTAGGTGCCTGGTTTGCGCAATCGATAGTCAATGATCTTGTCGCGGTTTTTGTCTCCATAGAAATAGCCATTGGAGCGGTTGGCGGTATATCTGCCATGTGTCTGTACGCAGCATACGCGTGGACCAGTTTTTATTACCCCGCCATGCTAATCACTATAGCGGTCATCGGTATTCTGGTGGGCATGGAGCTACCGTTGTTGACCAGAATTCTGGAATCACACAGTGGTTTGCGCCGCGGTATTAGTCAGGTAATGACGTTTGATTACCTTGGCGCTCTAATCGCATCGCTGCTGTTCCCCTTTATTTTACTACCTTATCTTGGACACTTGTTAACCGCCAGTGCGATAGGAGCAATCAATCTACTGGTGGCTTTTATCGTTGCCTGGAGCTTCAGGGGTCAGTTGGGTTGCTGGAAACTACCAGTTGCTGCCGGGTCTGCGATTGCTGCGGCTGTATTAACCATGAGTGCTGTCTGGTCAAACCCTGCTGCAGAGTTATTTGAAAATGCACTTTACGAAGATCCGGTGATTCACGCTGAGCAAAGCCGCTATCAGAAGATTGTTTTGAGCAAACTAGGTACAGATTTGCGACTGTATCTCGATGGCAATTTACAGTTTTCCAGTATTGATGAATATCGTTATCACGAAGTTCTTGTGCACTTACCGGCAGCATTCACAATGCAGTTAGGCCGTGTGCTGGTCATCGGTGGCGGCGACGGTCTGGCGGTCAGGGAAATTTTAAAGTATCCGACAATTGAACAGGTGATTGTGGTGGATCTCGACCCGGCAGTAACAACACTCGCTCGAAATCACACACAACTGAAGCAACTGAATAAGAACTCATTGGATAATGCAAAGGTTGAAGTTATCAACGTTGATGCCTGGCAGTGGCTGGTCAAGCAGGGAGATCTGTTTGATCTTATAGTCATTGATCTGCCTGATCCTGAAAGTGAGGATATAGCAAAACTATACAGTGTTGCCTTTTACGAGCGAGTGTCACGGCGGCTGGCCACGGGGGGCGTGATGATTACACAGGCTACGTCCCCATGGTTTGCACGTCGTGCATTCTGGAGCATAGGCACAACAATGGAAGTGGTTTTTAACGACGTAAAACCGGCAACGGCGTATGTGCCGTCATTCGGTCTGTGGGGTTTTTTTGTTGGCGCAAACCATTCCCTTGAAACGCCGCAACAGGCGATGTTTGAAGGCGAATTCATAACGCAGAACTCGTGGCAAGGTGTAATGACATTGCCGGTTGATTTGCCACGGCTTGATGTGAACGTGAATCGCAGCCAGTCACTGCCGATTATTTCCTATTACCGTGAAGGCTGGGAGGAATTAAATAGATCCCCCGGCTTATTTCCAGAGGCCAGTGACTAGTGCAAATTCGTGGTGCTGTTACCACTGATTGTGCAGCCGTACAAACGTGTGCCAGATCAGCCTATGATAAGTATGTTGAGCGCATAGGCCGGGAGCCTG
>CAKZVB010000084.1 GCA_937922015.1 uncultured Granulosicoccaceae bacterium | reverse complement strand
ACAGACTCGAAGGACAATATCAGTACGATTTTTCGACTGACCTGTTACACGTACCGAGAGGTAAATATGCCTGGAATAATCGCGTTACTTTTTCTGATGCTGAGCGCCTGTCAGACCTATGCTGACACCTGCCCCGACTTTATCGCTTCGTTGACTTCGGGAAAAAAATCCACGATGGCGAGACTTATCGAAGCGGGCCGACGTTTCGCGCCGAGGGCTTAGACGGCTCAAACCTGCTGTTGACGGAACGCTCGATATGCCGGGAGATTCGTGAAATTTCCCGGGACGGTCGTGGCAACCCGATCCCGATTGTCACGCGCATCTATTATAATCCCGAGCAGACAGGGATCGCCGTAACGGAACTATATCTGGCTACGGTCGACAGCGCCCCGGTGGAAGCGGAGAGAAATGCCAGTGGCCATCATGCACGCCTGAACCAAACCGAAACCATTGAGACGCGCGGTCCGAATTTTCTATGCGCTGAAGCGCCAGACACAGACGAAATCAGTTGCCAGATCGTGTCACCCTACCCGGGCAACATTCCCCTGGTAGTGTATTGCGACACCCGCCAATGCGAGATGCCGGTCATGGCATTCAATGAACAGCTAATAGTGGGCGCTACTTGGCGACGCGCCGAATCAACCCGCAACAACAGCGAACAGACCGGAGCGTATATTGTGAAGATGGCTAAGAAAATTCATGACCTTCTGGCCACCCTGTCATAGCACTTGTCCATGCCGCCAGGCTCAAGCCGGAGCATTCCGGTAGTGTGATTCGCCACACCGCACCTCTTTGCCGTTAACAGCTGACGCGTGACACGTGCGTAACCAGATAGAGCCTCGCAATAACGATCGCTCCCGCAGAGTGGTTAACAAGATTAAAACGACCCTTGCCGGAATATAGCTACCGGCGTCTTTATTGCAAAAGAGACCCTCTGATCGGAGAACGGTCTGTTTAACTGATGCCTGGGGACAGCGACTGGTTTTATCTTGTGTGACACACAATCAATTAAACGCCGCGCCAGCCAATCGATCACTACGGAAAAGGTTAACACTCCAGCCAACAGGTGCAGCCGACCTTGCTGACATGTAGACCGTGTCTCCCGGGCAAGCTGATACCCTGTACCACCCATCATTATCTACGGAGCCATTAATGCGGCTACTATTGTTAAATACCTTCCTTGTCGCCACTCTGCTCAGCGGATGCGGATCAGATGACGTCGCGCCAGTCACCGAAGCAACGGTTCCTCTAAGCGACTATGGTGTAATCCACGTAGATCACAACACCGGCACCGCGCAAACACAGCTCGACGCAGTATTTTGCGATCTGGTCACACCGACCGCCGCTGCTACCGTTGACGGGCAGTTCCTCAATGAGGTCGATCGCTGTGTTGTCTCTAACGATAGCGCCACCGTTACCGACATCACCGCATCGCTGGTTTGCAGTACCGACCTGCCGGCACAATCGATCAGTGCTGGCTCCAACCTGACCGTGAGCTCTGCATTTGGTACCTATGCGGACCTGGTGCAACAGGAAACAGATGGCGCAATCAACTACACCGTTAATAACCCGTTACCGCGTCCGCCCAACGGACTGACTCTTGATATTCCGGGTGCGACGTTTCCGCGGTTTTCAGCGGTCTCAATTCCGGACCTGCAGGATCTTGTCGTCAGCTCACCGGCTGCCGGTGAAGTATTGCGCAGTGATACAACAATTACCTGGACCGCCGCGAGCAATAGTCCTGATTCGCGTCTGCTATTGACGGCGTCAGATGCAGATGTCACCGTCAACTGTTCATTAGCAGACGATGGATCGTTCACCTTCTCCGCTGCCACACAGGCACAACTGGGTGAACTCTTTGCCGCAAGCCCGGTATCGATTCAACGACAGAACTTCACCAGCCCGACTCGTGGCGACAGCGGGCTTGTAATCATTACCTCGATCAGGTAACCGGAGACTTGCAGGATCAGCACGCTTTCCTGCACCCAAAAGACGGCACACCTGTATAGATGGCTGCCTGTAACCAAACCCGTCGCTTGCGTAACCCTGAAAACTCCAGGGTTACTGTCAAATTCGGTTTAACCCCTGACTTGGGAAGAGCTGTAGTGGACCGCTACCCCGTCAATGTCGTGAAAATACGATTCACTGGAGGGAAGCTCGCCGCTGGCTGTGCCAACACTCACTTGCTGCTGGCTGGAACATTCAGCAGAATGAATAACACCGGAGAACCCGATGCAAAAACAACAAAAAGACCATAGCAGTATTGCTACAACTCTGTTCGAACGACAAAAACGACCCATACTCAATACCAATTAGAACTATCCCGTCATGACTTTACCGAAAAAATGCTGGCTTGTCCTCTTACCGAGCCACGTTATTGCCGGTGTTTTCAAGACTTTCAGTTCTCTCCTGCCCCTACCTTTGCAGGTTTGGCCTTGCATGGACCGCTGGTGACTCAATATCTTTCCGGCTGGCCGAATCTTCGAAATATCGATTTTGACATTCGCAGAATTCTGCTGTTCAATTTGGAATAAGCCCATATTACGAACAACTTTGCCCCAGGCACAGTATGGTCGATAAACAGGGCGATAAAGGGAATTTCAACATGCCATCATTCAGAACTCACATTTTTGCCATCACTTTTTTTTCATTGCTCATACCTTACGGGGACGCTACCAGCGAACAGGTACTTGCCATTGAAGCTGCCAGGCGTGTCGAGAGCACCGATGGCCGGTCTGTTCTCGAAAACTGGTCTTTCGTTACATCGGATCATCCAGGTATTTCAGAAGTAACCGTCCCTGATAACCCGCTCCTTGAGGGTGCAAAAACGATCTATGGTCGCTTTAACGAAAAAGATCCGAAAACAGCAAGCCTGGCAATACTCAACACTCAGAATATGCAAAAAATAAAACTGCTTGCAAAAAAAACCAGCAATACTGAATTTATCCATCGTATCGACGGTGACCCGGAGGCAGAGGTAAATATCCTGATGTATGAAGGAATTATCGATGAAAAAGACACCACGGCGATTATTTATATCTGGTACGGCAATCCAATTGATAACAATGAAAACTATAGTGCTGTGCATGCATTCATCGCACCCACTGCGATCTTTAAAGCGCTGGGCGGTATAACAATACCAGGCGTCTTGTGGCTCTCGCGAACTAGCAGCGAGGCAGATCAATTGATCGAGGATGGCTCACTTAGCCCGGACGCAGCAACCACAAAACTCGCCCTGTTTGTAGACAACTTTGCAGTGAACTACATTATCAATCACTTAGCGATTATGAGCATGATGGGCCAATTGAATGCCGCAAACCAGCAGTTGCTGAATAGTATGCAGAGCTACAACACAGCGTTGTCACAATGCAATGGTTTTGACTGCACTATGTCGCAGGATGCGCAGGGCACGTGGAGCATTGATTGAAAATATAGCTGGACAATGACAGCACATAATACCAACTCCCTTAGCACTTGTGCATTGATCTTTTAGTTATCACTTTTCATGTGCTTCCCACCGTGCTTCATGCCGTGATGCGAACCGCTCTTGCCCTGCGGGTGTGCCTCCATGTACTCAGCTCTATTGACAACCTCGTATTGTACGGCTACTTCTCCAGCGTTCGAAAAAATCAATGTGGCTGATTTTGAATCACCTTCCTTAAGGGATTGAGTGAGCTGCATAAACATCATATGAAAGCCGCCGGGTTTTAGCTCAACGGATTCACCGGCAGGGATTGTCAGACCCTGTTCCAGATGACGCATCTTCATGATGTTTTCTACCATCTTCATCTCATGAATCTCGGTTACTTTCGAAAAGTCCGTAGACCCTCCCGTCAGTGTGTCATCGGTATCTCCATTGTTGGTCACTGTCAGATAACCACCTGCTGTTCTACTGCCCGGGGGAGTAGCAAATGTAAATGTGTTTTCGATGACCAGGTTACCCGCTTCAACCTTTCGATCATTGGCGTGTGCATTAAAAGCAGTACCAACGGCTAACAGCAGGCTCGCTGTGAGGGCGGCGACGAAATAAGTGTTTGTTAGTTTGTGGTGCATGATAATAACCTCTGAAACTCTCTGACGTTAATAATTCGAACGCATCAACACGGGTGCTGAACGCATGCAGTGCGCGGCAAAAACTGGTTTTTAAAATATCAGAGAATAACAGGCGGGGCCCGGGGCGGATGGCACGAGCTATTCCGGCGGCAATGTTCAGCTGTCGTTGCAACAGCTGATGATCGAGTACCGACAGTCTTCAGAGTTACCGGTGAACAATCTGCAGGCAGTGCGTCCGGAGAGTCTAAGCAGCAATACAGGCACTGCCCCGTCTGACTGCTGTCGCCAGAGTCACCAGACAGAGGCAGTAGCATCGGTTTTCCGGCACAACTAACAGTCCATAACCCATTGGCATTAGCGCTGCTCATGCCGATGGTCAGGCTCAATAATTGAACCACCAGCGAAATTGCTACTAACCAGTGAAGAGTTCGATTCGGCATACGACTAGCGGTTGTTCTGGCGGCACGGAAGTGGACGTATAATACCCGCGATCGACAATATTTGCGACCGTCTGTACGGCAATACAAGAAAGCACCTTTGCAGCCCTGTGCCGTAACTTTGCCGCCAACTCTTCACACGCACTATGGCTGCACAATCGCCACGGGCGATTTTTTGTTAAACAGCGCACTATCTGATGGCTTACCAGTGGATTCAGGAAACCTTCACTGAAATCTGCTTTAATACAAGACAGTATTAACCTGTCCTGACAATGAATTTTACAAAGTAGAATAACAATGACTGAACAAAAGAATCCTTTGGGCGAACCGATAGAACCCTGTTCCGAAGATCCAATGACCGGTTTTTTTCGGGATGGTTGTTGTAACACCGATGAGCAGGATCACGGTTCGCATACGGTATGTGCTGTGCTGACTGATGAGTTTCTGCAGTATTCAAAATCACGCGGTAACGACTTATCAACACCCCGGCCTGAATTTGGCTTCGATGGATTGAAGTCAGGTGATCGCTGGTGTCTGTGCGCAGCAAGATGGCAGGAAGCCGCAGATGCCGGTTGCGCGCCGCATGTGGTTCTTCGATCATGCAATGAATCTGCACTGGCCATTGTTGAGATAGACCAGCTGCGCCGACACGCTATCGATCTAAATTGACGGTCCTAACCTGCGCGTCGTCTTGCTTATCTACCTCTACAACCCGGTTATGCAAGTTTTACTATTTTTCTATAATTAATTAGTGCCCATCCAGAAACAGCGCGTAGCGAGGATCACTCAGGTGCGTGAGATTTTGCCCGCCACATGCGGGGCCATCCGTTGCTAATAATGGGTCATACATAAGTAACTACATGTGGTCGGCGAAAGATTGCGTGCCTGAGTGGTCCCTGGCAGCGCTTGTTTCCGGGTGGACACCAATTAGCCTGCATATAACCCGGACAGCAGATAATCGTATTGTGCAATCTCGTAAGCTTGCACCTCGGCCTGTGTTTTAGCCAGCCGTATCACTTTTTCAGCAGAAGCGAGTTCAGCCGCGCTATTTGCCATCATCACACCACCCACGTGGTGTGCTCGCATCAGTTCAAGCCAGCGTCGACCAAGGTCAATACCT
>CAKZVB010000083.1 GCA_937922015.1 uncultured Granulosicoccaceae bacterium | reverse complement strand
CCTTGTCTTAGTAAATGATGGTACGATCATTTGAGGCGCATAGTTGTTCATACGTAACGAAAATGATCGATAATTACTATCGCCTTGGGCGCACCGTCAGGGCGCGTTCGCAGTAGCAGAGGTTCTGCCGCGCAGGCTCCTGGTTGCTAGAGTATCTGGCTCAGGAATTCTTTGGTACGAGGGTCCTGAGCATTATCAAAAAATGTTGCCGGTGGTCCGTGCTCTACAATGACACCGCGATCGGTAAAATAGATATGATCGGCTATTTCCCTGGCAAAGCCCATCTCATGAGTGACCAGCATGCAGGTCATGCCCTCTTCAGCCAGATTCTTAATAGTGACTAACACCTCTTTCACTGTTTCCGGATCAAGCGCTGCTGTTACTTCATCAAACAACATAACCTCAGGGTTCATCGCTAATGAGCGCGCTATTGCTACCCGTTGCTGTTGACCGCCTGACAGCTCACCCGGGTAGCTGTCTTCCTTACCCTGCAGCCTGACTTTTTCGATCAGGGAACGGGCAATTTTTTCTACCTCTGCCGGCGATTGTTTTAACACCTTGATGGGTGCCATCATTACATTTTCCAGCGCCGTCTTGTGCGGGAAGAGATTGTACTGCTGAAACACCATACCAACTCTCTTACGCAACTCCAGTTTGTTAAGCTTCTTGTCGTTAACCTCTATCCCTTCAACGGTAATAGATCCTGACTGAATATCATTTAACGCGTTTATACAGCGGATCAGGGTCGACTTTCCAGAGCCGGAAGGTCCGATGATACATATGACTTCGCCTTTCATTACGTCCATGGAAATGCCTTTGAGCACCTCCAGTTGACCAAACGACTTGTGCACATCCTTTATAGATACTATTGGCTGATCATCTGTCCAACTGTTATTTGTCATCAGCTAGTCCTAGAGTTTGACCGCATAACGTCGTTCCAGTGCGATGGTGGCACGGGCGATCGGGTAGCAGTAGGCAAAAAAGATTAACAACGCAAAGCCGTAGAAAGGTACCAGCAACTCAGGTCGATTATTTTCAGCTTCAATTGCCTGCCGGCTCAGTGTGATGAGTTCTTCAACGCCCAGCAGAGAGCATAACGGGGTCGCCATGGTGAGAATGGCATACCAGTTCATCCATGGCGGTATCATTCGTTTGAAGCACTGCGGCAGAACAATTTGCCAAAGTGTTTGCGATCTTGTGTAAGCCAGTGACTCCGCCGCCTCCCACTGACCGCTTGGCACTGAGTTGATCGCACCGCGAACGACTTCGGCAATATTGGCCATGATTGGCAGACAAAGCCCGAATACCGCTTTAACCCAGTCTGGTATGCGAATGATGGTATCGCCTATTTCAATTTCAAATGGCAGCGCCAGCAATACAATAAACAGCAATACCAGCCACGGTGAATTTCTAAATATCTGCGTGATGACCTGGGCAGGCAATCTGATAAGACGCAATGGTGATATTTGCATCAGTCCCAGCACCACTCCGAACACGGTACCAATCAACATGGCAAAAAAGGAAATAATGACATTGAAAAAAAAGCCACCGGTAACAATAAACGGTATCCATCTGAGCAGCGCCTGAAATGCCTGAGTCATTGTGTAGTCCGTGGCCGCTATACCGACTGCCGGCCAGGCAACAATAGCCACACATAACAGCACCCATGCCCACAGTGGAGTTGACACAAGCCAGCGCGAGAATAAAAGATCTTCCGGTTCACCTGCTGCTACCGCAGTAAACGGTTTTAATACCGGCAGGTCGGTTAACGGCTTGCTATGTATCCCGGGTATCGTGTGCCGCTTTGTCATGGCAAGCCCGCATTATTCACAGGGATTCGCCATTCTGCGGCCAAGTTGATCAAAACAGGGGTGTAAAACAGCTTGCTTGACCGAGCGGGAAACGTGGCCCGCCACGTGCCGAGCTTGATCATGCGAGATGTGCAGCACCAGGTTAATGAAAATAAGGTCCGACTGATGGTGAACAGACACACAGGGAAATTAAAAACGGTACCCGAAATAGTGTTTGGAATTTTGTACATAGACATTTTGTTAATTTTCACCCGTCGCCCTGTGAATAATGGGGCTTAACCCCCGTACCCTGGTATGTGAATAGCTCGCTCCCAGCGATGCATGCCGTAAACCAGTATGCCCACCAATACAATGAATGATACAAACAGCAGTAGCATCGTCGGGTACTGGGCACTGGGATAGTCGTTCCAGATACTCACACACTGATACAATAATTCCGGCACCGCGATGCCGATCGCCTGAGTTGTGGTTTTGACCAGATTGACGAGGTTATTGTTTAACGCGGGCAGCGACACACGAAATGCCAATGGCAACACCACCTCTTTGTAGATTTGCAGGCGCGAAAACCCCAGCGCATAGGCTGCCTCCTGAGTGGAATCCGGGACAGCTTCAATGCCTGAACGAAAAATCTCAACATTAAACGCTCCGGCAAACATCGACAGTGAAATTATTGCCCAGCCCACATTGGAGATGATTGGTACTTCGGTCCAGCCGTCCGGGCCGGTAACCGATGGGGTAAACTGACCCAATGCAAAATAGAAAAACAATAACTGGACAAATGGCGGGGTGTTTCTGAAAAACTGAATATAGCCCTGAACTACGCGACGAACCCAGACAGAGGATGAACCCTGCATCCACGCGCCGACAATACCGATCACTACCGATAAGATCACACAGGCAAACGACAACACCAGAGTGTACTGAAGCCCTTTAACGATACGCGCCCATTGCCTGGGTTCGTAGAAGAAAATAAAGTTCCAGCGCGGATAGTCGTCAGCCAGTTGCCTGAAAAATTCTACAAAAGTTTCAAGCATGCAGCGCGTTCCCGGATCGTGCAGTCAATCTTGTTTCATTAATTACGATAGATGATTGTGCAGGGAGCGTCATTGGCTCCCTGCGTTTAATTATCTACTTAATCCAGTCGCCGTAGGCCTGGTTCTTATCCTGTAAATATTGAGTGGCTTGTATGCCCCACTTTTCCTCAAGCGCAATTAACTGACCCGACTGATGCATGTTGAAGGATAAACCGGACATGAAGTGCCCGAACACACAGTCTTTCTCAGCAAGTGGAACCGCCAGTCCCCAGGGATTATCATCTTCAGACGCCAGTGGCATTTCGAAGTCGTCGTACTCACCTGATGAAAGGTCAGAACCGATCGATGAATCATCATAAACCCAGGCAACACATTTTTTATCCCGAAGTGCCTGCTTGGCCTCTGCGTTGCCGGTGAAAGCAACGATATCTACACCGTAGCGCTCAGTGACAACTTCATTATAAAAAGCACCCTGCTTTCCACACACCGGCTTACCGCGCAAATCCTCCCACTGCTTAAAACCCAGAGCTTTGGGTGCCATGATATTGGTGCCGGAGGTGTAGTAGTTCGGCTGCACAATACCGACAATTTCACGTCGGTCTGCGCGATCTGACATGGTGGCGATCATCATGTCGATTTTGCCCTGCTCCAGAAACTGCATGCGGTTGGAAGACTGTACTGCAACAGTTTCCAGTTCAACACCCATCGCATCAGCGGCGGCTTGCGCCAGATCTATTTCCATACCGACGATACTGCCATCAGTATTTCGATAGCCCCACGGCTTGTAATCTGCTTTAACCCCGACAACCATTTTGCCGCGTTTCATCACTTTATTCCACACGTCATTGGTGCAAGCCGCCTGGGCCACACTGGAAATTGCGCCAAGTGATACTGCGACTATACCTGCTATAGCAATTTTCTTAAAATTCATACTCAATCCTCGATTATTGTGAAGAATATACCTGTCAACACAGGTAATTCCGGATGGATCATGGTTCAATTACGACTGTCATGCTTACACAACTTAATTCAATAATGCACATCCGCGCAAGGGATTAATCAGGTCCTCCGGGAAATTAACAGCGAAACCGCTCTGGCAAAGCTTATCATATCGACCTCTTTCCGTTGAAATGCCCCTGCACCTGACAAAATAACGTGTATTTTCCGGTTGCGACACCGTGGTGCAACCTGTTCAACCAGTGCCGGTTGCAACAATTGTTGCAGCTGGTATAACAGGTCGACACTTACCTGCGTGATGTTCGCTGCCTGGTGTACTGCTTATCAGTAAATCAGGCAGGTTTATCAGTCCAATGTACCCGGACGTCGATATACTTGGAAAGAGTCAGAGTATGGCAATGCCCGGAAGAATGAATTCAGCGCATCATCACCGGTTTCAGCACCCCGGGCATAGCTCATCATTAAACTGATGGACGCATCAAAGGTCGCGAATGACGATGACTCATCAAAGGTTAAATCGAAACCTCACGAGCAACATACATAAATGAACGCCCCAACACAAAACATCGCCAATCTTCCCTTTGTTTCACGTCCATCAACCTGGCTGGGTCGGGATATGCGCTGCTCACCGGAGACATGGCTCTACCAGCTTACCGAAAAGGACATAGACGATCTTGAAAATGCCGCAAATCATTTCCTGTCACTTGACCGTGATATCGGTGAAATTACCAAAGAGACTTTCCCGCTCACTACTTTTGCCAGTCACATTGATGCGTTAACCAACACCATGCTCAAAGGCACAGGTGTCGAGGTGTTACGTGGTTTGCCCATCGAACACTACACCAACTACTTTGCTGCAACCATCTTCTGTGGCATTGGCAGTCACGTTGGACATGCAAGGTCGCAGAATGCGCAAGGGCATATTCTCGGGCATGTTCGCGATACCGGGGCAAACGCCAAAGACCCGACCACCCGCATCTACCAGACAAGTGAACGCCAGTCTTTTCACACAGACAGCGCCGATGTCGTTGGACTGCTGTGCATTAGAAAAGCGAAGGAGGGAGGCGAATCACTGCTGGTCAGCGCAGAGACAATCTACAACCGCATGAAAACCGAGCGCCCTGACCTGCTGGCAAAATTATTTGACCCCATTGCCACAGACCGGCGCGGGGAAATCCCACGCGGTGCAAAACCTTTTGTAGAAATTCCGGTGTTCAACTGGCACGAGGGATACCTGACTGTATTTTACCAACGACAATACATCGATAGTGCACAACGATTTAAAGAGGCAATGCCCCTGACGCCGGCCCATATCGAAGCGCTTGATATGTTTGACGCACTCGCAAACGATCCGGATCTTTGCTTCGCTATGCAACTGGAACCCGGAGATATGCAATTTGTCTACAACCATTCACAACTTCATGACCGCACCGGTTTTACGGACTGGTCAGAGCCTGTAAAGCGGCGTCATCTTATGCGTCTGTGGCTTTCCATCGAAAACGATCGACCATTACCGGAGTGCTTCAGGCAACGCTACGGATCAATCGAAATCGGTAATCGCGGCGGCATCGTTACAGAACAAACCAGATTGCACGCCCCACTGGACTAATTACCAATCACCCGGATTTATCGACGGGAAATCACAACATAACCCTGGAATATAGACAATTGGCAGAGCCGAACGCGAAACCATTGCAATGCCACGCAGCACGCCTATTGATAAGTCCTGAAATTCCAATCAACAGCCCATTCTCAACAGAGCAGTCACACGCACCATAATTGATTGCTGCTGTATCAAGACGAGGCGTGCGTTCTGCTCAGCGGGAAAACAAATTTATTCCGCCCCAGCCACATACCAAGGAGCATAGCCAGAAAGAAAGGAATGGTCGCGAGTGGCGATGCGATGAGCGCCGCAAAGGCCGGCCCGGGACATAACCCCACCAGCCCCCAGCCCACACCGAAGAGTACCGGCCCTGCCACAAGAGCACTATCAATATCAGTTCTTTGAGGTATCGAGAAAGATTCTGACAATAACGGTTTGGGTTTTTCAAGAATCAGGTTGTAACCGATACTCGTTACCAATACAGCACCACCCATAACAAACGCCAATGACGCATCCCATTGACCGAACAGATCCAGAAATCCTATAACTTTTGCAGGGTTTATCATTCCAGACACAATGAGCCCGCCGCTAAAAATCAGGCCCGACAGAAAACTTATCGCAAGCTTCACAATGACACCCTCGCCCCATAGAGGTTTACGATAAACACTGTGACAACAGCTGCAAGCATGAAAATGCCGGTAGCGACTATTGATCTTCTGGACAGACGCGACAACCCGCAAACTCCGTGACCGGAGGTACAACCATTGCCAATCACCGTACCTGCACCGACTAGTATTCCAGCAACTATTAACAATGGTACATTGCCTGTTATTTCAACAGTTGGCATGGTTCCGCTATAGACCATTGCCAGCAGCGGTGCGACCAGCACGCCTGCGAAAAAACTAATTCGCCATGACCAATCACCGGATACCGGGGGCAACAATCGACTGGCGATACCGCTGATACCCATGACGTTACCCTGAAAGGCCATTAGCATCACAGCCGCTAGTCCTATCATCGTTCCACCGATGAGCGCTAGTATATATTCATGCATAAAATTCTCCCCACTTTAAACATTCTGGCATTAGTTTTTGTACAAATATTTCATTAGTTTCTCTGCACGCCGAATCCGCATGAAAATGCAGGCTCACTGTTTTCTCCGGATTGTTTCATGTCGCTGACATACATCGTTTTAGTATATTCACGAATATGAATATATGCAACGTCAATTACATTTTAGGGCAATCAGGTTCTTTCAGGTTGTTTACCCAAAGACCGCAGCGGTAAATAGTCTACGGCACTGGAGGACGGTTTTTTGATGTAAGCAGTCTAATTTGAAAAACAGAGCACTTTAAACTTCAGCAAAACAAGCGGGATTACGGAGTACCGTGAAAATCGATATGAATGTGATTGCCATCAATGTCCTTCACATGCACCTGTATCATAGAGGCGACCGGATCATTCATTAAACTCTCGCGATAGTCGATTTTGCTGGCAATTAAATGTGCGACAAATTTCGTTAAGTCCTCACCTTTAAATGCCATATGTTCAATCTGTGTAGCATTGTTTGCTTGTTCAGTTTCATCTGTTTCAACTAAATGCACTACCGGCCGATCTCCCGAATATAACCATGCTCCGCCGAACGGAAACTCAGGACGCGGCCCGACCCGCATCCCCAATACCGCCTCATACCATTGAGACATCCCTGCGAGATTCGCAGTCCTTATGTTTATATGATCCAACTCTAAAAGCATGTCTCTTCCTTTATTTACGGATCTCATCTTGCCGAGTTGTGAGGATACTACGTCAACATGTCTTTTCAAAACGAAACTGTATACGCTGCCAGACGCCGTATTTAGCCGGGGTTTAGATCTAATTGATGCAGTGTAACTTAATCATCTCAATACTGACCATCACTATTTGCCATAGAGAGCTCTTGCTCCAAGCGTGCGTTTTCAGTGGCCCGGGGCTTCGCTAGTCCTGCAAACATCAGATACGAAACAGGAATCAATAACAGGGTAAACACGGTTGCAATACCCAGACCTCCAACAATAACCCATCCAAGTGCAATACGCGCCTCGGCGCCGGCACCACTGGCCAGCACTAACGGCACCCCACCCAACACTGTTGAAATCATTGTCATTGTTACGGGACGCAGGCGACGCATCGCAGCCTGCTGCGCGGCATCCCGCACCGACAAACCCCGATCGCGAAGCTGGTTGGCGAACTCCACCACCAGTATTCCGTTTTTTGCCATTATACCAACCAGCAACACCAGCCCTATCTGACTATAGACATTAAGACTGGTATTGGTCAGGTACAGGGCGAACACCGCACTGGCAATACCGAAAGGCACCGTGAAGATGAGTATCAGACTACTGCTAAAGCTCTCAAACTGTGCCGCCAACACCAGAAACACAACAACAATCGCAAAACCAAATGTTATTGCCAGACCACTTGAAGTTTCATTTAGAGTGGCGGCTTCTGCCAGTGGCAGCAGCACAGCCCCGGTGGGTAACAATGGCGTTGCCAGTGACTCCAGTCGATTCATCGCATCACGCAACGCTACGGTATCACCCAGACTGGCTGATATGGTTACCGCGCGCAGACGCTGCTCACGTTCCAGTGATGGCGCAATAGCGGTTTCTTTAAGAGTGGCAATGGATGACATTGGAACAAACTGACCGTTATCACTACGCAAGAAAAGGTTGGCAAGATCGGTGGGGTCATTGACCGGCTGCAACGTGCTAACCAGCTTTACCGGCACACCGCGATCTTCAATAAACACCTCACCAATAGTGCGACCGTCCAGCACTGCCTGCATGGCACTGTCGAGCCCGGCTATCGGTATACCCAGATCTGTCGCACGCTCGCGATCTATATTAATAGACAGCTGTGGTTGATTTGTTTTGTACGAAACACTCACTCGCTCGAAGGACGGATCCGATTCAAGTTCCAGCTTTAGTGCCTCGGCCGCCGCTGCAAGCTCGACGTATGACTCACCGGCAAGCGCTACTTTTATACCGGAACCTGCACCGCGAATACCCAGACTATTGGGTTGTATTGCAAAAGCGCGCACACCGGTAATAGTGCGCACCCCGCGATTGAGCTCACTGACAATTTCATCCTGACTGCGCTGCCTTTCGTTCCACGGTGCCAAAGTAAATACCATAAACCCGCCATTGGCGGCACCACCGCGACCGGCGATGGAGAATACGTTTTGTATTTCACCACTGGCCACCATCGGTGCTGCAATCTCTTCAATTTCACGTAACTTGGAAGTAGTGAAGTCAAGACTGACACCTTGCGGTGCAGAGACTCTCATCAGTGCTACCGCACGGTCTTCACGCGGTAACAGCTCTTCTTTTATATTGCCAAAAATCGCCCAGGCAAGCGCTGCAAAGCCTATGACAGCAATCAAAACCAGCGCTGGAAACCTGAGACAAAAGCCCAACAGATGCGAGTAAACGCCGGCGGCACCGTGACCAAGGCGTGCTATAAATGACTGCCGAACTGCGCCCGCCTCAGGATTGTGTAAAAGCCGCGAGGCAAGCATGGGGCACAATGTGAGAGCAACAAAAGATGAAATCACCACAGCAATCGCCAACACGAATCCAAACTCGCGAAACAGCCCGCCGGCTTTACCGGGCAGGAAAGAAATAGGAATAAACACTGCCGCAAGCGTGGCTGTTGTGGTGATCACTGCAAAGAACACTTCGCGTGTACCAAGCACAGCAGCAGCCCTTGAGCCCAGTCCTTCTCTCTTTTTTACAACAATGTTCTCAAGCACAACGATGGCATCATCAACGACCAGTCCCGTCGCCAGCACCAGCGCCAGCAGGGTAAGAATGTTGATTGAAAAACCCGCAAACCATAAACCTGCTACGGTGCCTGTCAGGGCCACCGGCAGCGCGATTGCAGGGATCAGGGTTGCTCTGACGTCCCTGAGAAAAACAAAGATCACAGTGATCACAATACCTATCGCCAGTGCCAGTGATTTTAAAACTTCCCTGATCGATCCACTTATAAAAGTGGCATCGTCACTGGTGACACGCAATTGAATGTCTCCGGGCAGCTGATCATTCAGGGCATCAACCGCCGCGCGCACTGCGGCTGAGATATCGAGGGTGCTTGACCCCGCCTGCCTGATAATAGCCAGACCAACGCCGGTCTGGCCATTGGCACGCAGAGCACTCTGTCCGGTATCGGCACCGAGAGTGACAGAGGCGATGTCATCAATGCGGGTATACTCATCAATGAACAAAGCGCCAAATGCTTCTGCACTCTTTACGTTGGCAGTCGCCCGTACAGACAGATCCTGAGTAGTACCTGACAACGAACCTGCCGGCGTATCAAACGCCACCGAAGACAACGACGATGTCAGGTCTGCTATCGACAGCCCGCGACTGGCCATCCGGGCCTGGTCTATGTCAATTCTAAATACCTGCTCACGATCACCATACACCCTCACATCGGCTACACCGTCGACCGAGGTGAAGCGATCAATTACCTGATTCTCGACGATCACTGTCAGCGCTTCTGCTGTCAGTGTTGGTGAGGTGACCGCAACCCGCAACACCGCCTGTGCATCAGCATCGGCTTTTACGACACGGGGATCATCCGCGGCATCCGGCAACTCCCGCGCAATACGGTTGACCGCGTCACGCATGTCCGAAGCTGCAACATCAAGATTAGTGGAGCTGGAAAATTCAACAGTGACCCGGCTGCGACCAAACCTTGATGACCCGGCAATTGACTTTGTACCCGGTACGCGACCGGCAGCACGCTCAATGACCGCGGTTACCTCCCGATCTATTGTTTCAGGCGAGGCCCCGGAATAGTCCGTGTTGACGGTGATAATCGGGCTGTCGACAGATGGCAGTTCACGCACTTCAACGCCGAGAATTGCCGCAACACCTGCCAGTACAATTAACAGATTCAGTACAATGGCAAGCACCGGGCGACGCACAAATACCGCTGTGAATCCGCCGGACTCCGACTCGTTGGCCCGCAGTGAATTGTTGGTAGCCATCAGGTATTGTCTCCGGTGGGTTTTTGCTCCCTACTCTGTGCCGGTGATGCTGAGTCATTACCGGCGTTGCCGGTCTTGCCATTGCCGGTCTTACCGTTGGCAGGCTGTTGCGGTGGTTTTTTACCACCACCGCCGCCGGCCATCCTTACCGCCCCGCCATCGCGCAATGACATCACGCCTTCAACCACCACCTGATCAGCTTCGGTGAGGTTGGCCTGCACCAGTACAGAGTCTGTATTTCGCTGCACAATTTGTATATCGGTGCGCATGGATTTCTGATCTGCCACCTTCCATACAAATGATCCTTTTGAATCCCATTGCACGGCAAGCGGATCAACGGCAGGAAATTGCTCGCCTTTGAAGCGCAATGTAACCGAGAACGCCATGCCGGTGCGCAACTGATCATTCGAATTGTCGATCTCAGCCTGCACAGGCAGTGTACGACTATTGCTATCGACGCGATTACCCACACCAACGACTACTCCTGTTTGCATTCCGTTGACCGCGAATGAGGTGGCTTCGACTTCCTGCCCCACTCTGATACGACTGGCAAAACGTTCCGGCACGCGAAAATTAATCAGTAGTTTTGAGCGATCATCAATGGTAACTATTTCGGTGCTGGTAGCAACGCGACTACCCTGAGTTACGCTGATAATTCCGACAGTGCCACTAATCGGTGCAATGATTGATCGTCGAGCAAGCTTAAGATCTGCATCGCGAAGCTCAAGCCTGGCCCGCGCCAATGCATTGTTTGCCTGATCGAGATCGGCCTGGGACCCGGCACGCGAGCGTACAAGCTTTGCAATTCGTTGCTGGGCAATTGTGGCATATTCGACGCCACGCTGAGACAGATCGCGTGCTATCTCCTCGGATTCCGAATCAAGTCGCGCCAGCAAGTCGCCCTGTCTTACCTGATCACCGGACTCTATCATCACTTCAGTAAGTAGACCCGTATCACGTGGCAGCACTGTCACCGATGCGGATGCTTCGCCATCTCCAATCGAGGTTAGCCGGTCGCCGGAGATTGCCATGCGAACCGGACTGGTAACCACCAGCGCTTCTCTGGGGCCGCGTCGACGTCCCGATGAGGATGGCCGCACTGCGCTTGAATTCTGCCCGGCACCCCCTTTGGACTGGCCTTTATCAGCCTGGCCGGCAACCCGGTCACTGTTTTGGCCGCCACTCCGGCCACCCTGTGTCTGAGCACCATTTACCTGGCGTTCGTTGGTGCCATCACCAGCAACGCCCGGGGAATTGCCCAGCCACGATTTCATCGGGTTTTCCGGGAAAACAAACCAGCCAATTACCCCGGCCACAATTAGCAGCCCGAGGCCGCCGAATATTTTATTAATCACGAAGGTCACTCACCATGGTTACCGAACTATTTCCTGTACGCAGCTTAGCTCTAAATTGCCCATATTATTTGCATATATTCGCATTTCGGGCACTGTAAATCAGGCCTGCAAGAGGCTGGTCACCGGTCATTTTGTGCCACAAAACCGGACAAATCCATCCTTTCCCAAATTAAAGCAGGTAGCAACAACGTTCAGCCACAACACCATCGACGCCAGCATGCTTTATCAGTATTTGC
Organism: uncultured Granulosicoccaceae bacterium; assembly: GCA_937922015.1. Lineage (GTDB taxonomy): Bacteria > Pseudomonadota > Gammaproteobacteria > Granulosicoccales > Granulosicoccaceae. Next base: position 20,409 of record CAKZVB010000083.1, on the reverse strand, counting down.
CGCAAATCGAGCACAATTAAGCAGTACTATAGAGCACTGAGTTTCGAGGACCTGAACATGCCCGCTTTTCAAAACGCCAAGCAACTTGTGTTGCAATTTCACGACGCGATAGATGCAGCAGATCGCAATATGCTGCCGTCGATACTGGACGAATACACCAGCGAGGATTACCTGTGGCGTGGCATGCACCCGTTCTATGAACAACACGGTGCCGAAGCCACAGCCCGCATCTTCTGGCAACCTTTGCACGACGCTTTTTCACCGCTGCAAAGACGCCCCGATATCTTTCTGGCCGGTGATAATGTGGTTGATCAGGATGCAGGATCCCGATCAGTTACAGGCGCCGACAACGGGGATAAAGTCTGGGTCTGCAGCATGGGTCATTTCTTCGGACTGTTTGATCAACCGTGGCTGGGCATTCCGCCCACCGGTAAAATGGTGTTTCTTCGCTATGCAGAATTCAACTGCGTACAAAACAACAAGATCACAGAAAGTGCATTCTTTTGCGATATCATTGGCGTGATGCATCAAGCCGGTCACTATCCACTGCCGCCTCAAACCGGTGCATTTTTTATGCATCCCGGGCCACGCACTCACGATGGATTGTTACTCACTGAACAGGACCCCGCAGAGGGCGCCATCACCATGGACCTGGTAAACCGCATGGTTGATGACTTATCCGAACTGAATAAAAGCGGTGACGATAACTGCCCTCCGGAACTACTGGCACGCCGCTGGAGCGAGGACATGATCTGGTACGGGCCCGCAGGCATTGGCGCCACCTACACAATCAAACGCTACCAGAAACAACACCAATACCCTTTTCGTGAAAACCTCAGGGACAAAGTTTTCAATGGTCATGTAACGCGTTTTTCCGAAGGCAACTACGCCTGTTTTTTCGGCTGGGCAAACCTTACCAATACCGCTGGTGGTGGCTTTCTGGGCATGACCGGCAATGACACTCGTGCAGATATGCGTGTTGTCGATGTCTATCGCCGTGAAGGGGACAAGCTGGCAGAGAACTGGGTGTTTATCGACCTGCTTCATTATCTATCTATGCAGGGTCTGGATGTACTGGACAGACTGAAAAGGTCGTTGCTGCCCTGACATTGAAAATCACATGCAATAACGCGGCACAACAACGGACATATAGATTATGGATGACCACAATAACATTTTAATTATAGGCGCCGGGCCTTCCGGTTTAACGCTTGCCACGGAGCTTACACGCCGGGGTATTAACTGCACTATTGTCGATAAAGCTGCCGGCCCCGCCCCTCTGCATGAAAGCCGTGCACTGGCATTTAACGCGAGGAGCCAGGACATACTCGCAGCAAGCGGTGTCACCAGACAAATCTGCAGCGCTGGTCATACTATTGATCAAATCCGACTTTGCTGGAACGGTTCGATTAGTAAAGAAATACCGATGCTACCCATTGCGCTTTCTACTCAGTCAGAAAATACAGATGCCCCGAGTCGGCCAGATAACAACCAGTTGCTTATTATACGTCAGGGAGAAATAGAACGGATCCTGATCCGGCATCTGGATTCACTGGGGGTTCAGGTACAGTGGAATACAGAACTGGCCGACTTCACTCAGTCGGACTCTGCTGTAACCGCCACTTTCAACACAGCAGACGGCGCGACCAACAACACTACCGCCAGCTACATCATCGGTTGCGACGGCGCACATTCACAAGTAAGAACTAAAGGCGGTTATACGTTTGACGGTGAAAGCGATCCTCAAACCTGGACACTGGCCGATGCAACCCTCAAAGATACCTCCCTGGCGCATACACTGATTGCCGATCTTAGACCCGGACAGGCCTTTGCAAGCATCGCAATCGAAGACAACATTGTAAGGCTGATTCACAACGGTCCGAATATTCTGCAGCTTCATCCGATGGCAGACAGGTGCACGAAAATCCACTGGCAATCAGAGTTCCGGGTTTCCTACCGATTGGTAAAGCGTTACCACCGTGGTCGTTCTTTCCTGTGTGGCGATGCAGCCCATATCCATTCCCCCGTTGGTGGCCGCGGGATGAATCTCGGAATCGAAGATGCCGCTACGCTGGCCTGGTTACTGGAAACAGAACAGGAAAGCAGTTACACCGGATTGAGACTACCCGTAGCTAAAAAAGTATTAAAAATGACGCATCAACAGACCACACAGATGAATTCGTCGTCGATGATTTCATCTGTCGCTAAAAAGTACGGTCCAAAACTGCTTTCAATACCTTACGTAAATCGATCAATGAAAAACTCTGTGCTTGGCCTGGATACGCCGACTCCTGAATGGCTTACTAAATAGTGGCGGCGACTGGCAGGGTCCAACGCCAAAGCAGATCTCCGCTGCAGATCTTCCGACAACAGAAATCCACTACACTTCATCGCTACAGTAACTTCACTCCCTCAGCCATAGCGTTGAGTTTTGCATAAGCAATATCCGGATCAACGGTTCCAAAGCCCGCAAATGTGCCAAAACCGCAATCAGTACCCGCTACAACACGCTCACTCCCGACGATATCGATAAACCGCTGTAAGCGCTGTGCCACCAATTGCGGGTGTTCGACAAAGTTAGTGGTGGTATCTAAAACACCGGGCACCAGTATTTTGTCGTCTGGTATCTCAGAAGCCCGATCACGAAACACTGTCCACTCGTGTGCGTGTCTGGGGTTGGACGTTTCAAAGAGTAAATAGCTTGCCTTAACACCCATAAGCGTACTGAAGACTTTGTCCATGTCGATATCGCAGACATGCGGACCTTCATAGTTACCCCAGCAGATGTGCAGGCGTACCTTTTCCTGTGGTATATCACTCAGAGCATGATTTAATGCCTCAACATGGGTATTAGCTATTTTTATAAACTCAGAGTCTGAAACATCAGCAAACAGCATGTGCCGCGACAGTGCCAGGTCGGGGCAATCGAGTTGCAGATCAAGCCCCGACGCTACAATAGTCTCGTACTCCGCTTTCATCGCATCCGCAAGTGCAGCGAGATATGCCTCGCGATCCTTGTAGTATTCGTTTTGCAGGAACAACGAAATAACGCCCGGAGAGGCTGCGTTCATGAAGCCGCGCTTTGCACCATGCGCCGCCATAGCTTTCTTCAGGTTGGCTATGTCTTTACCCAGTTCAGACTGTCCTTTTGAATTCACGGCTCCCGTGCACCTGGGGCGTGCATACTTTGGTGTGCCGCCATCGTCCGCCAGCCGTTTTAAATAACCGGGAAACAATTTCAGATCACCGGGTGCATTGCGATCACTGTCTCCGGAAAATCCGGTGTAGCGATCTTTAACATAGGTGGCATAGGATATTTTTGAGGTCTCGCCATCGGATACAATATCGACACCCGCCTCTACCTGCCTGAGCACTGTCTGGTCACAGGCCTCAGTCATGCAGCGATCAAACTCTGCCTGATTAAACGGCTGGTTGTTTTCGCGTGCAAAAATGAAATCGACCACATGTTGTGTTCGGGGCAGTGAACCGACATGGGTAGTCAGTACTTTAGACATGGCAAATTTACCGTTATCAGATTGAAAAAGAGGCGGGTAGTTGTGTTGGCCCTGCAGGATCGTCATTACCGGTTACACGATAAAGACTGGCTTCACCGCTCATTGACGGCCACAGCGAATGCGCCAGTCCCGGAGGCACGGCACAGGTATCACCCGGCGCCAGAATGGCCTCGCCGGCGGTTTCATCATGACCCCAGCCCAGCCGCCAGTGCCCGCGCATCACCATAAGAATTTCATGATGTTCCCGCTGGTACATATCCCTGCTGATGGATTCGCGTGACAGCAGATCAACGTCAAAGCCGGGACGGTCTTTTATTATTGCATCAGCACCGATTACGCTGGCGGGCTGGCATCTGGAGAGCGCCATTAGATCATGATAGCGGGCAACAAAATTGGGCACCACCTGAGCAGCGCTGAATTCAGGAATACCAGCCAGACTTTCTTCACTCATCACTGGCATCGGTCCGACACCTTGTGGCAGTTGCTGCCCCTGCGTCGTGTCATAAAGCACCCTGTTGTCCCCCAGCACCAGACCGTGTTCAGTGGCGTCCTGTATAACCTGCGGCGCCCATTCGACACCGCCACCGGCATCATCGCCGCCCAGAATAGCCATGATCATTCCGTAGTCGGTGCCAATGTTTTCGAAACCTCGAAAAATACCGGTGGGGATATCAATAATATCGCCCTCTTCCAGAATGACGTCACCGGCATCTCCATGGCGGCCCCAGAAAAATCGCCAGCGACCCTTGAGTACAAAGAACACTTCAGCGGTGGTATGCACATGCAATGAATTGCGACAACCCGGTGGCTGCCCTGCAGCACCAATATTAAAACCCGGGGTATCGGCTATATGTACATGCTGATCAGCACTTTCAGACACACCAGCGCCAACGATGGTGAAGTTTTCTTTTTGATCAGAGCCCGGTGTGTGCGCATCTATAAATGCCGTCTTGCAGGGTTGTAGTTCACCGTAGCGGACAATCCGATCATTCATTTGCACCGTTGTCATCACGCTGCTCTTGCTATTCGTCCGGGAGTGCATCAGGTATTTTTCAGGGAGTGCATCAGGATTTGTTTCCAGATCGCTATCTCATCATACAATGCATATTCACGCCTGACAGAGCTGCCCTTGTCACCGAAAGGCCCGAACTCCGCATGACACATGCCCATCACATGTACCTCGGCACCAGTTGGTTTGCCAAAAGTTCCCCAGCCGTCATGTGTGCCGTCGAGCGACCATCTAATCGCTGAGCGTGGGGGTAACATGTCTCCATCCATGCCGATTTGATGATGAATCCGGAATTCTGCATCGGGAAACGATGAACGCAGGCCCAGCCAGAATTCATTGACTGATACACGCGACAAACCAGAGACACCACCAGCGTATTCGGTTTGTACAGCGCGGTCATAGTCACTGTGGACAATAGAAAATTCCTTGTTCATTAAACGCGTCAGGACTTCTGCGTATCTCACTCCCCAGGGATTATCATTGCCGGTACCGACATAGTCGCCTGCAACATCATTTGCCGGCGTAAACGGCTTTGCACATTTTTTTATCCCACCTTCCTGTTCGATCAGGTTTTTTGCAAACCGTTTTGGCGCTACGCCAAGCTGCCTGACAATGCCACCGTAATCACGTATCAGCCATTCATCAAAAATGGTGTTGTCTTTTGCTGCACAGTCGGCAATAACACGCACTTTAAACCGCTTGCCGGAAGCTTTACCAAAAGCGCCGTCCCGACTGTGTGTCGCAGTGGTCATGATGCGATGGGACGATAATAACTGGGTGTCGGGGCTACCGGACCAGATCACATCTTCTGCAAACAACTCTCTGTCAGGGAACTCGTTAACCGTTGCCATGGTAGAGGCAATGACCGCCTGATTGCCCAGTTGAATGCCCATTGGTGAGCGCACAGGAATGTCCGGGGAGTAATAACGGTTCAGCGTCTCAATACCCCGCTGCTCCCATATTTCATTGGTTATCCCGATAATGTAATCTGGAAAATCTTTCCAGCGATCATCAAACCCTTTCATTGACTGGCCTCGGTGGATAGCTCGCGTTCGTCTGCACGGTGCGCAGTTTCATTGGCTTGAATTTTCCAGCCCTCAGGAATACGCGCAGATGACCTGACTATCAGATCGCCTTCAATTTCAATACGCCTTGGAGGTTGATCTGAGACTTTAATTTGATCAAGCAGTGTTTTTACTGTTTCTTCTACCAATCTGTTTGATGGTTGGCGGATAGTGGTTAACGCAAAGCTTGGCCAACCAGCCTGCTCAACATCATCATATCCGACAATGGAAACGTCTTGCGGTATACGCAGTTTGAATTCATATCGAATGCAATCCATGGCGGCTATCGCCATGTGATCGTTACCGACAAACACGGCATCGGGGGTGTGTTTCTTCGAAAACATAGCTCGGGTGGCGTTCTGTGCAGAGTGATAATGATAGTCGCCAACTTCCCGCGCGAAGAGCTCCCGACCGCTCGCGTTGAGTTCACGTAAAAATCCCGTTTCTCTGTCACGTTGTGTTGAAGCACCCTCCCAGCCAGCGATGTGCGCTATGCGCTGGTGCCCGCCGGCTATTAGAAATTGCGCTACCTTTTTTCCACCCAGTACATTATTGGAGGTAACAGCAGACAAGGTTTCATCATCCTGCCTTCTGTTGAGCAGCACGACGGGCACTCCGGCCTTGTCACAACGCGCCGCCAGATCAGAAGACATTGCCGCTGACACCATGACGATTCCATCGACCTGATAATCGAGCAATTCATCCAGTAGTTGACCCGCATTTTCATTGGTGCGCTTCGACATGAAAACCAGCACCTGATAGCCCTGCGCCTGCAACGCTATAGACAGCTTTTCCAGCGCATCGGAATAAAACTGGTTTTCCAGATAGGCTACCACCAGCCCTATCATTTTTGACTGCCCCGTAATCAGAGATCGCGCTATTACGTTTGGTCGGTAACCTAATTCGTCAGCGGCCTTCATCACCCTTTCAGTCATCTTCCTCGAGGCACTGCCACCGCTTGAAAACACCCGACTCACCGCAGACTGACTGACCCCCGCCTTTCTTGCTACCTGCTGTGATGTGACAACTGTCTTCGCCATCAGTCTGCCGTCCAGCCACCATCTACCAGCAGCGAAGTACCGGTCACCAGCGCAGAGGCATCTGACGCCAGATAAACCACTGCCCCCATGATGTCTTCTACCTCACCAACACGACCAAGTTTTATTTTTTCTTCGATCCAGGCCACACGCTGTGGATTATTAAACGTCGGTTGCGTCAACGGCGTTCTGATAAATGTGGGGCAGATTGTATTTACTCTTATCTGGTGCGGACCAAACTCTATTGCCATAGACTTTGTAAAACCTTCCACCGCGTGTTTGCTTGCACAGTACACAGCACGGTCTACACCTCCAACATGCGCCATCTGAGAAGAGATATTAATCAATGACCCCGGTCGCCCCGCCTGCAGCAGGTTCTTTGCTACTGCCTGAGTGATGAAAAATGCGCCCTTGATATTGAGATCTGACACAAAATCAAAGTCAGCCTCTGTGGTTTGCTCAGCCGGACTGTGTCGGGCACTTCCGGCACTGTTGACCAGAATATCAAACGGCTCCAGCGCCAGTACGGCAGCGCCGGTCTGTTCAATCTCTGAGAGATCCAGGCGCTGACCACTGGCTTGAAAACCCGCGTCAGTCAACGCCGTTACGCACTCGTTGACCTGGTCAATATTTCTCGCTGCCAACACCACATGCGCGCCGGCTTCGGCCAGCGCGACCGCAGCGGCAAAGCCAATGCCTGAAGAAGCACCGGTAACAAGTGCTCTTTTACCTTCCAGTCGAAATGATGGGGTTCGCGGTAAATGCATTATAGATCTGCTTTATCTATCGGTTGTGCCGCTTCACCATAAGGTATGTTTCGACCACCGTATCGTCGTGCCCGCACGTTGCATTGCTCGGCGTGGCCGACAAAACCTTCGAGGATACACAACCGTGATCCGTATTCTGCAATATTGGCGGCCGCCTCATCGGTCAGTACTTTCTGATAGGTATGTGTTTTAAGAAATTTCCCAACCCATAAGCCCCCTGTGTAGCGACCGGCTTTTTCAGTTGGCAACGTGTGATTGGTACCAATGACTTTATCGCCATTTGCAACATTGGTGCGTGGACCCAGAAATAAAGCACCGTATGAATGCATGTGCTCTAAAAACCAGTCATCCCGATCAGTCATCACCTGCACGTGTTCTGATGAAATCTCGTTGGCTATATCAAGCATTTCTTCATAGGTATCGCAGACAATAACCTCACCGTAGTCTCTCCAGCTAATGGAGGCTGTCTCGGCGGTGGGCAATATTTGCAACAGACGCTCTATTTCGGCCATGGTATCAACCGCCAGTTGGCGGGAGTTGGTGATAAGCACAGCCGGGGAGTTGTAGCCATGCTCGGCCTGACCGAGCAGATCGGTTGCACATAATTCAGCATCGACAGTATCGTCTGCGATGACCATGGTTTCGGTCGGGCCGGCAAACAGATCAATACCTACACGCCCGTACAACTGACGCTTGGCCTCAGCAACATAGGCATTGCCCGGCCCCACCAGCATATGAACGGGTTTTATCGACTCAGTGCCCAGCGCCATTGCACCTACCGCCTGAATACCGCCAAGCACATAGATTTCATGTGCACCGCCCAGATGCATAGCTGTGATAACAGCGGCGTTGGGTTTGCCATTGAATGGCGGCGTCATGGCGACGATGCGCGGCACTCCGGCAACGTTGGCGGTGACCACGGACATATGAGCTGACGCGACCATCGGGAATTTTCCCCCGGGCACATAACAGCCCACGGATTGTACCGGTATATTTTTGTGTCCCAGAACAACACCGGGCAGTGTCTCTACTTCGATGTCTGTCATTGATGCACGCTGTGCGAGTGCAAAATTGCGTACCTGTGCCTGCGCAAATTTTAAATCTGTCAGTTCCTGTGCGCTCAGTGTCGCCATCAATGCGTCGATATCGGCTTGAGTAAGCCGGAAATCCGCTGGTGAGTAGTTGTCAAAACGGTCGGACATTTCCCGCACCGCATTGTCGCCGTGCTCTTCGATCTGACGCAAACCATCGGCAACAATCTCCTTGACATTGTTTTTTTCTAAAGCCTTTTCATCTTCAGCGATGCTTTTTTTCAGATAATTAATCATGTGCACTGTCCACGCTTGGATCTTTCTATTAGTTTACGTACTGGTATTAGTATCTTCTGGGTGTTCAGGAATTCTTTCGCCACGATCATAAGCTTCCCAGCCGTGTCCGTTAAACACATCCACTCCTAACTGAGCCATCACAAATGCATAATCTACTGATACGCGGTTATCTTCTATTTTTCCGTCAGTGACTTTCCAGAAGTCCATGTAGGGAATCTTTACCCGCTTGCCAGTTGCTTCAATACCCATAAATATACCGCTGTGAGTAGCCTCTATATGGCCAAAGCAGGAAGCCCATTCACCATCGACCAGAAATTTATCGGTGTTGTATTGGCGTTCCGTAAATGCTGCCCGAAGCGGCAACTGCCAGTTATCTCTAAACGCCTGCAAACCTTCCTTGGTACCACTGCCGTAATTGCCTATCCATTTGAAGTGATCGTGAAAATAGTCGGACATCTCATTAGAGTTGTCGGCCAGTGCCTGCTCCATGTTCTTAATAACCTTAAGCGTAGCCTGCGATTTTTTTCTATGCTCTTGCGCATCTGCTTCAGTCATTCATACCATCCTTCAGTCTATTACCGGTATTTCGATCAAACAGATGACATATTCTAGCTGGCACACTAATGTGGCCCTGCTCGCCAATCGCTATGCGGTAATCCTTGGCCGCCTTAACCGATACCAGTGCACCGGCCACGCGCATCGTTACCATGGTAGCCTCACCCAATAGCTCCATAGAATACACCGGTGCCGATATGCCATCCGCTGTGCCGGCGCTAAATGCCTGCGTCTCAGACTGACTATTTATTGCGGCATCTTCTGCCCGAAATCCAAGAGTCACACCGCCACTGAGGGATTGATCAAAACCGCTGACAGAAACGTTTTCCGAGGCGAACGTGCCATTGTTAATAGTGCCTTCGATGAGGTTCATTGATGGTGAGCCGATAAAACCCGCTACAAAGGTATTCTGTGGTTTATCGTAAATCTCGACGGGTGTACCCACTTGCTGCACCTTGCCTCCATTCATCACTACCACTCTGTCAGCAAGGGTCATAGCTTCGATTTGATCGTGTGTGACATAGATGGTGGTGGTAGCAAGTGTATTCTGCAGGTTTTTAATCTGCGCTCTGGTTGATACGCGCAGTTTGGCATCGAGATTGGATAGTGGCTCATCCATTAAGAATACTGTCGGCTCACGTACTATCGCCCTTGCCAATGCCACCCGCTGTCGCTGACCGCCGGAAAGCTCTGCCGGTCGACGGTGGGTAAATTCACCGAGTTCTACCATATCGACAGCGCGCTGCACTCGTTCGTCATGGGTAGATGGATCGACCTTGCGTACTTTAAGTGGAAATCGAATATTCTCCCAGACAGTCATGTTCGGGTACAGACCATAACTTTGAAACACCATGGCGACGTCGCGGTCTTTCGGTTCCAGTTTATTGACCACTCGATCACCAATCCAGACCTCGCCCGATGAGGAAGTCTCAAGCCCCGCAATGATTCGCATGGTGGTGGTTTTACCGCAGCCCGACGGCCCCAGCAATACCAGAAACTCTTTGTCCTGAATGTCGAGGTCAAACTCGTGAACCGCGACAAAGTCACCCCACCGTTTGCTCACCTTTTTTAAACTTATACTCGCCATTTAACCAGTTAACCTTTGACTGCACCGGCGGTCAGCCCGCTTACAATCTGACGTTGAAAGAACATAACCAGTATAAACAGCGGCACTGTAGCCAGAACCACCGCTGCCACCGCAAACATCACATTACCTTCAGTTTGCGTGGTACCCATGAAACTCGCGATTTTCGGCACCATGGTTTGATTCTCCTTGGACAACAACATTGCTGTCACTGCAAAGTCGTTGTAAGCAAGCAGAAATGAAAACAAACCAGTGGTGATCACCCCCGGCCACATTACCGGAATAATGACATGGCGAAACGCCTGAAACGCTGTGCAGCCATCCACCATTGCGCTTTCATCCAGCTCTTTAGGGATTTTCTTAAAGAACGAGTGCAACATCCATAAAGTAAAGGGCTGGTTAATGGCTACAAGTACCACGATAGTCGTCGACAGCTTTCCCCACAGCCCCCATTCAAAAAACGGCAGCAGGTAACCGGATACCAGAGTGATTGGCGGCATCGCTCTGAACACAAGCGCCAGGATCAACAACCAGAAGGCATATCGAAAATTTGAGCGCGACAGTGCATAGCCACCCAGCGTGCCGATAGTCAGTGAAATTAAAACCACAAAGAAGCAGACGATGCCTGTATTGAGCGACGCCCGCCAGAACTCTTCCTGTACCCATGCGCCGTGATATCCGTTGCCGGTAAAATTGCCACCGGTCTCATGCAGCGTTCTAATGCCTGTAATTGCATTGGTCCAGTTTTCTTTAGAGAAAAAATCAAGCTCTACTTTAAACGAACCCCAGAATGTCCAGAAAAAGGGAAACGCTGCAACGAACAACCAGATAATTATAAACACACCGGAAAACAACTTTAATGACAACGGCTTGTTTTCTACTATAGATGAATTCATCGCTAAGCCTGCCTGTCCCAGTCACGCCATGCACGCACCAGTACCGGAGACAATAAAATAATCACGCCGATAATAGTAAGCACTGATGTGGTGGAAGCTGAAGACAATAACCGGGACTCGCCATCGAGATCATTGTAGATAATCCATGACAACGATGTAGCATGCGCTGATGCATTAAATCCCACAATCGGTTCAAACACCCTGAAATTATCCATCAGCTGTATCAGTGCCACAAACGTAACCAATGGCATAAGATGCGGTATAACCACATATCGGATGCGCTCCCAGCGGCTGGCGCCATCTATCATTGCGGACTCTAATGTATCTTGTGGCAGCGTTTGCAGGCCGGCGTAGAATACAACAAACGCAAATGGTGTTGCGTGCCAGACCCCGTAGACGATCAGGGTTATCCAGGTCAAAGGTGTGGATGCTTTTAACGACAGATCAGGATTATCCAGCAATATTTGCAGTGTACTGCCAATTATCCCTCGCGCGTCAATCATCCAGAACAATATCAATGACCCCACCAATGGTGTGACAATCATCGGCAACAGTGAAAAGAAAATCACCAGGCCTTTAAGCTTTTCGTTTATGGAATTCACCGCTACGGCAACAATAAAGCCGAATATGATCAGCAATGGTGTAACTACTGCGGTATACACCAGCGTAAATATGATGGCTCTATACAGAGGGAGATTGAACAACTGGTTATAAAATTCACCCAGTGACGCAGAAGATTCCCACGCCGCAGCCAGTTCACTCGAAGCCAGATGGCTGCGATTAAAATAGTTATCCAGTCCGACAAAACGACCCAGCGGCTTCTCACTGCGCAATTGCTCGGTAGCGGCGCGATCAACAGAAGTCGACTTCTTGCAACCGAAAAAATCACAATTTTCGACTTCAACAAAAACCTGTTCATGCGCTATGTGCAGGGACTGGGTTATAACCGAGATGATTGGCAGAAAGATAAACAACAGCATTGCCAATGCTGTAGGCAGAAAAAACCAGAAAAAAGTGCGATGTTTCACTGGGCAACCGGATAACAAAAAAGCATCAATGGCAGGTATTTCAAACGTGGGAGAGGTGTAAACCTCTCCCGATTCAGTTCGATCACTTTTAAATGTTACCGATGCGCTTTAATTGATAAACCCTTTCTCTTTGGCAGCGACGATATAGGCTGCTTCAACATCAGCTAATGTTTTTTCAGCAGACTCTTTGCCTGAGAAAAAATCCGGCAATTCAGCACCCAACGCCGAGTGCAGCAGTGACTCGTACGGTATCATCGGGTAAGGCTTTGCGCCTGCTTCGATAGTGGCGAATACTCCGGCAGAAGCTGGAGTGGGCTTATAGCCGTCAATCATCCATACCGCCTGTGAGGCAACTTCGTCTGTCATGATTTTCGGGTCGATAGCATTGACTAATGCCAGGTAGGAAGCCTCGGCGTCTTCATCAGAGATATTTCTTGCGATGGTAAATCCGTCCCACCACAATGTGGTAGCAGGCACTTTGCCGTCGCCTACCGTTGGAGGATTAAACAGCACTGTATTCTCGGCAACACCGGGGGCAGAGCCTTCATCAGAGAGCAGCGGACCTGCACGCGAGCCCCACATTTGCATAATAGCCAGATTACCTGCCTTCCATTCTGCGTTGATTTCATTGTTATTCAACGTTAGAAAATCAGGGTTCATATAGGCGGTCAATGATTTCATCATGTTCAGGCTGTCGACACCCATCTGATTATTGATGTTCGGCATTGGAGATCCTTCGATGAAGAAATCACCACCGTGGCCTAGAAACATGTTGTTGAATTCCTGCGCAATGCCCCAACCTGCAGCATAGGCAGCGCCAAACGGATACTTCATGATTCCCTTGGACTTTATTACCTCCGCCACTGCTAATACATCTTCGTAGGAGGTTGGCGGCTCAACACCCGCCTGCTCAAGAATATCTTTGCGATACACAAGATGCTGGGCGTTTGCCATGAAGCCAATCGCCATGACTTTACCGCCAATAGTTATCTTCTGTTTATCGGTAAAGTTTCCACCATGCTTTGCTATCAGATCATCGAGCGGCCTGACAAGCCCGTCATTCATCAGTGGAACAATCGATGAATTTGCTACAATAGCCGCTGTATATTCAGCCGGATCACCACTGAGACCGGGAACCTGTATTTCCTTATGTTCCTTTGTCAGATTAGTACTGACCTCAACCCCTTCACCGGCGCACTCACTGGCAGCGGCGCCAATAGTCTGGATAGCCGGAAACTCGTTGCCGATAATATTTACGGTACCGGCTGTAATTCCACAGCCTGCAAACGCTATCGCTGAGTTAGACAACAAACCAACCGCTATTAACGATGACTTTACCATCTTGTTCATTTGATTCCTCCTGGTGGCTATTTGGGACAAATTTTTGCTGATTCTGCATTCGAATGCAGAATCGGTTGAACGACGATGCTATCACCGGCAAAAGTTTTATGCAATTGTCAATACGACGCCGTGACTAACCCATCTGACGGATTAGAGTAGACGTAGATCAATGCCGCGACCTGGAGTTTCCACAATACAATTGAATAGCGGGACAAGGCGTTGAAAAACACTACTACTGAATACTCTTATAAGCCTTAACGAATACTTGTGCATTAGCGCTAATACTGTCAATTGTGACGCCCGGTTTATACAGAGCCGAGCCGATTCCAAACCCGTTTGCACCGGCACTGACGTAGGCTGCCATGTTATCAGGAGTAATACCACCCACCGGCAACAGCTGCACCGCCGCGGGTAATACCGCACGCATAGCGCCTACAACCTGCGGGCTGATCATTTCAGCAGGGAACAGCTTTAAAGCCGCAGCACCGGCATCCAGTGCATTGAAAGCTTCTGTCGGAGTGGCAATACCGGGGCAGTAGATCAACGAGGTTTCTCTGGCGACACGCGCCACAGCTGGTGCGAAGTTGGGAGCAACAATCAGTTGACCACCGGCTTCATACACATCATTTGCCTGCACATCGTTCAGTACCGTACCTGCGCCGATAATACAGCAGGCACCAAGCTCAGTGCTCAGTATGTTAATTGTCTCCAGCGGTGTCGGTGAGTTTAGTGGCACCTCGATAATTGAGAAACCTGATTTTATCAATGCAGTGGCTACCGGGACCGCCTCATCGGGGGTGACGCCGCGCAGTATTGCTATTAACGGCAGATCGTCCAGTGCGGACTGCCATTGTTGCACCAGAGAATCAATCATGTAGTGACCGTCTTGTTGAAGTTATTGATCAGCATCGAAAAGCCGGCGGCGGCCGCATCGTTTATATAGTTTGAATTATCTGACAATGCCTGAGTCGCCGTGAACCGCGACACATCGACTCCCAGATGTTCAAACGCTGTGGTATATCGATCACACAGAGAGTCGGTACCTATTAAAGTTACCTCTGCAGACTCGGCGGCTGGAATCATCGTCAGCCCTTCCCTGATCTCGCTGCCGATCAAAAGCCCCGACAGGTAGCAATGGCTATACTCTGCTTCTATTTCGTTTAACAGCACACCTGAGCGACAGCTAAAAAACTCACTGACAATAGCGTTACTTCTATAGCCTTTTTCGACACCAGTCACGAAAGACGCATTGCTCCATTGTTCACCCGACGAGAACTGCCCCAGCAATGTATGGTTGTATAGCGCATCATACAATTCACCGGTCATCACGGTTCGAAATTGCAACAGGGTATCTGAATCTGTAAACGCCCATTTGCAGTGAGTGCCCGGCATTACCATTAAGTTTGTTGTGTTGTTGATGCCTGCGCCCAACAACTGAAGCTCTTCACCGCGCATAACATCGGCGTGCGGAACACGCTGACACACGCCGGGTAGAAAGTTCAGATTAATACCTCTTACGGATTTGCACGTTAACCGGGTAGCAACTGCCGGACAACTAACCGGACATTCAAGGTAGGGTGTTTCAACCCAACCGTTAACGCTGGTTATCATGCCGGACAGCAATACACCATCACCAGGCTCGAGCCAGCCTCCGATCAGGTCAAACAGCAGCTGTTCAAATTGATCAGATTTTTTACCTGCCTGCTGATCGATAAACTTAATACCCTTTGGTGCGGTTATTGAGTCTGTTATTTTGCCGTGATCAAAACGGTACGCCCTGAATGAACTCGACCCCCAGTCTACCCCTGCCACAATCCGCTGTTCACTCATAGGGAAATTACGCGTTAACCTGATACTGCGCTACGGTATCCATACGAACCTCAATACCAAGCCCGGGCCCGTCGGGAATATGGATCATGCCACCCTGCATAGCCCACGGGGCGGTGATCAGCTGTTGCCTGAACGGGTGCGATGAGCGGTCATATTCGAGTATCGGTTGCTGTGCATACAAGGAATGATTTGGCACCGGCAGCGCTGCAATCAATTGCAATGAAGCCGCCTGAGCAATGGCACTGCCCCATACGTGAGGATTAACCGCCACCCCATTGGACTGCGCCAGCGCTATGATATCACGCGCCGCTGTTATGCCCCCGCATGAACCGATATCGGGCTGCGCGATATCCAGCGCATCCTGTCGAAACAATTGATTAAATCCGTAGGCCGTGTGTTCGTTTTCACCGCCCGCTATGGGAACATCAAGCTTGCGCCGGAGCTCTGCATAGCCTTCGATATCTTCCGGCACCACGGGTTCTTCATACCAGCGCAGATTGTATTGCTCAAGCGCACGCCCAAGCTTGAGTGCCTCTGAACGACCATAGGCATGATTACTGTCAACCATTAGTTCGATAGCAGGATCATCAAGCGCTTTGTTGATTGCCTCCATCACTGCTATGTCGTCTGCAACACCGAAACCAAGCTTTATTTTCATCGCGCTAAACCCCGCATCGCGGTGTTGTATCGCCTCTTCGCTTAGCCTGGCACTCTCGTTTTGTCCTTCCAACCGGTAGAAACCGGTGGCGTAGGGTTTAACGCTGGTCCGATGCGCGCCACCAAGCAGTTGATAAACCGGTTGCTGATAAAAGTGACCACTGATGTCCCATAGAGCTGTGTCTACCGCACTTATCGCCGAAATTACAGATCCTTTGCGGCCATAATCTCTGCTTTGGGTGTACATGCTTTGCCATAACACTGAGATATCCAGAGGGTTCCTGCCAATCAATAGCGGCTTCAGGGCATGCTCGATTACGGCGGCAGCAATTTCAGGTGGCTCTAAACCCTGCGCAAAAGCCTCGCCCCACCCTGTCAGACCATCATCGGTGGTGACGCGAACCAGCGTTGCAGAACGTCGCTGAACCCAGCCCTGTGAAAACGCGAAAGGAGTGTCCAGAGGAGTGGACAGGACAAAGATATCAACGGCGGAGATTTTCATCGATTTTTATGATCTGCTCGCATGAGCGCCATTATAGTGGGATTGCCGGCAAATAAATCATCCACACACGCCTTTCTGCGATATTTGTTGCTGTTGTCCAAATACATGGGCACTGGTTAAAATTGACTGGCGCACTCAATTGCGGAATCAACATCACGACTAAAACCCAAACAAAAATCCTTGTGACCAAGGCTAATGTAGTTTAGTTTGCTAAAGTGCGACGGACCGCCACAGGTCTGCACGCCACCTACAATTGGAGGAAAACATCGTATGAAAAGACTACTACCGTCACGATCACTAGTCACCTGCCTGGGTGCAGTTTCCATTTTTTGCAGCCTAATGAGCGGAATAGCACACGCCGCTTATCCTGAGCGACCCGTCACCCTGATTGTCCCCTGGGGTGCTGGCGGTGGTACCGACGCCACCGGCAGAATGATCGGTAGTTTGATGGAAAAAGAACTCGGTCAGCCATTTAATGTCGTCAATCGAACCGGCGGCAGCGGCGTGGTTGGCCACTCCGCTATTGCCACCGCAAAACCCGATGGATACACCATCGGTGTTATCACCGTTGAGACCGGCATGATGCATTGGGCCGGACTGACAGAACTCACCGGCGCTGACTACACACCTATAGCCCTCTACAATTACGACGCAGCGGGATTGCAGGTACGTGCAGACTCACCGTGGGAAACAGCACAGGATGCATTTGACGCGATCAAAGCAAACCCGGGCGAACACAAGGGTTCCGGTACCGGCCAGGGTGGCATCTGGCACCTGGCACTGGCAGGCATGTTAAACACCGGCGGGCTTGGACCAGACGCTGCTCCATGGGTACCATCTAAAGGTGCTGCCCCCGGCTTGCAGGAACTTGTCGCTGGAGGCGTGGATATCGTGACCTGTTCTATCGTTGAAGCTTCCGCGCTTATCGACGCTGGTAAAGTAAAATCACTCGCTGTGATGGATACCGACAGAATTGGTGCGTTTCCAGACGTCCCCACACTTAAAGAAGCTACCGGTCTCGATTGGCAAATGTCTGCATGGCGTGGTCTGGCCGGCCCGAAGGGACTGCCTGATGATGTCACTGCTACGTTGACTGCAGCGTTAGAGAAAGTATGGAAGTCTGCGGAGTTTCAAGACTTCATGAAGGGGCGCGGATTTGGCCTGGTCTGGAAGCCGGGTGACGAATTTGCCGAGTGGATGACCAGCAGCGATGCAGCACTGGGTGAAGTAATGCAAGCGGTCGGACTTGCCAAATAGCTCAACGTTACAACAATAGTTCCAAAGTGCGTCTAAACGATGCCATTACCGGTGCGGCGCTGGTGGTTTTTGCCGTGGCAGAAATCGCCTACGCCCGCACCTTCCCTTCCCTGCATGGCCAATCTTACGGACCTGATCTTTTCCCGACACTGATCGGTCTGGGGTTAATTGCCTGCGGCCTGTTGCTTATTGCACGTGGCTTGCTTGCCTACCGCACGGAGCCGATATGGATCCAGACAAACACCGACAACTCTGACGCCCGTGTAAACATAAGTATTCTTTTGATCGCGCTGCTTCTATACATTGTGTTTTCTTCGGTCATCGGCTTCATTCCAATGTCGATAATTATCATGACGACTCTGCTGTATCGTTTGGGTTCGACTATTTATATTTCCTTAGCCGTTGCGATTACCGCCACCCTGATCATTCAATTTATTTTCGCCAAAGTACTGCTCGTGCCATTGCCTCCGGGGCTGTTGCAAGGGCTGGTGTGGTGATGGATACATTATTGCTGGCTTGCCAGCTTGTGTTCACACCCTACGTTTTAGGCGTGATGTTACTCGCTGCAGTGTTCGGTTTATTTGTAGGCTCGATACCCGGCCTGACAGCCACAATGGCAACGGCGTTACTTATACCGTTTACCTTTTTTATGGAGCCGGTTCCCGCGATAGCAGTCATCGTTACTACTGTTGCAATGGCTATTTTCGCAGGCGATATTCCCGGTGCATTGTTAAGAATTCCCGGCACGCCTGCTTCCGCTGCCTACTGCGACGAAGCCTATGCCATGACCAGACAAGGCAAAGCAGAAACCGCTCTTGGAATCAGCCTGGTATGTGCAGCAATCGGTGGACTGATGGGTTCCGCCGTACTTGCCTTGACTGCTCCGGCACTGGCAGAGTTTGCAATTAAATTTTCCTCATTCGAGTATTTCTGGCTGGCGTGTCTGGGTTTATCCTGCGCGGTAATCATCTCAACTGGCTCGACCTTAAAAGGTTTTGTCTCACTGTTAATCGGCTTATTTATATCGACCATTGGTATTGATATCACTGCCGGACATCCGCGATTCACTTTTGGCAGCGTGGAGATGATGGGTGGCATCAGTTTTATACCCGCAATGATTGGCATGTTTGCAATTTCCGAGGTACTTCGGTTTCTTGCCTCACCCGATACCGGACCGTCAATACCGCAACAACCGGTTCGCAATGTGTTCAGGGGTCTTGGATCAATTATCGGTAAGTATAAATTAAATGTATTTCGCGGCGGCGCTATCGGCGCTGTGATTGGAATACTACCCGGCGCCGGTGCTGATATAGCCGCCTGGATAGCGTATGCGGTATCGAAAAAATTCTCTAAAAACAAAAAGGCATACGGTACAGGCCATGTGGAAGGACTGGTCGACGCAGGCACCGCAAACAATGCCGGTTTGTCCGGTGCGTGGGTGCCGGCGATTGTATTTGGTATTCCCGGAGACTCAATTACTGCTATCGTGATCGGTGTGTTATACATGAAGGGAATGAACCCGGGCCCTACCGTGTTTATGAATCAGCCGGAACTCATCTACGCGGTATTTGTGGTATTTTTCGTCGCAAATCTGGCGCTGATACCACTTGGCTTTTTAGCAATCCGCTTATCCCGCCAGATGCTTCGTGTGCCAAGACATGTACTGATCCCGATTATCCTGATGTTCTGTGTAGTAGGCTCCTTTGCTATCAATAACTCTGTCTTTGGAATCAGCGTGATGCTGGTGATGGGCGTCATCGCCTACATCATGGAAGAAAACGGATTTCCGGTAGCACCAACAATACTGGGTATCGTACTTGGCACTATGCTTGAGGACAATTTTATGTCTTCGATGATCAAGGCCGATGGTGAACTGGCGGGTTTCTTTTCCAGACCTATTGCCGCAGTGCTTGGTATAACGGTGATACTGCTCTGGCTGATACCACTATTACGCTGCAGTTATCGCCTGATAACTGCACATCAAAAAAAGTAAGCTATTTATCAACCGACGATGAACTCGGCTTTTAATACAAGTTGCTGGTCAACCTGTTCGCGACAGGTAAACCGCCGCGGCTATCAGCCCCAGCCCCAGCACACCCGCAATATGACCAAGCCATCCATCCTGCTCGGACATTTTAAGAAATGCATAGATAAATAACGCCACCCCGATAACCAGCAAGATAGCTTCTGTTAGCAAATTCATCCTTTAACATCCAACTTCTTAGGCACACGGAAAACAACTGTGCCTTTTTTGTCCTGATAATTTTCATCGATCTGTTGTAGTTTCAAACCAACGAAAAGCACAATTTGCACCTTTAACTATGCGGGAAACATGACTGTGGAAAAATCGGTGCCATCTTGTGTGACTTGCTTTTCAAGCATAACACATGCACTGATTGCGCTGTATCTCCCCTCCCGCGAGTTAGGATAGCCGGAAAGGTTAATGCAACGTGACCACTAATTCCAACTTGTTATCTGGAATGTCATTCGAACAAACCCGGAACGCATAACAGCCCTCGCTGCGATGTCGATTGTCATG
>CAKZVB010000082.1 GCA_937922015.1 uncultured Granulosicoccaceae bacterium | reverse complement strand
GGGGATTTCAAAAATTTCCGCTCAGAACCCGAAGGGCAAGGCAGCCGCGGATGAAACAAAAGGGCGTTTTGTTACTTTTCCGCCTTTGAAACGTGAATCGTACAGCCAGGGACTGGCTTCGAAAAAACCCCGTGGATGGCACGCCAAAGCAGCTGTAAGAGCAGCCATCTAAACAGCAAGCCACAACAGCGTGTCCCTTGACACACGATGACCAGAATGCATAATTGTCTGGCGCCGATTTGATTCAGCTTGCGGGCGCTTGAAAAATACAGCTAAAGCGAGCCTCGGCCCGCTATAAGTTAGTCATTCAGGGTTGG
This sequence comes from uncultured Granulosicoccaceae bacterium, assembly GCA_937922015.1. Lineage (GTDB taxonomy): Bacteria > Pseudomonadota > Gammaproteobacteria > Granulosicoccales > Granulosicoccaceae. The sequence goes on along the minus strand of CAKZVB010000082.1, from coordinate 13,738 downwards.
GGTCATTCCTTTCTTAATTCCGCAGCTGTCAGATTCCGCAATTTTATTTATACAGCGGGTAACTGATGTGACTGAACCAGAACAAAATAATTTTGCCACCGATGCCGTGCGTGCGGGATATCTCCGAACTCAGGAGAACGAGCACTCTGAGGCTATTTTTGCTACATCGAGCTTTGTCTTTGACAATGCGGCTCAGGCTGCAGACCGGTTTAAAAATAACGCGCCCGGAAATGTCTATTCGCGCTTTACTAATCCTACGGTCCGGGCTTTTGAGCAGAGGCTGGCCGTATTGGAAGGCGGGCAGTCGTGCATCGCCACATCATCCGGAATGTCGGCGATCATGGCAACCTGTGTCGCGTTGCTTGATGCGGGTGAGCATGTGCTTGCTTCCACCGGGTTGTTTGGTTCGACGGCGCAGTTTTTTAAAAAATACCTCACGCGAATGGGTAATCCGGTGGATTTTGCACAAATAGATGATCCTCAGGACTGGCGTGAAAAAATCACACCCGAGACGCGTATGTTGTTTGTTGAAACGCCGTCTAACCCGTTAACACAAATAGCAGATATCAGCGCACTTGCGCAAATTGCCAACGACAACAATGCACTGCTAGTGGTCGATAACTGTTTTTGTACACCTGCCTTACAACGCCCTCTGGAGCTTGGCGCACACATTGTGGTTCACTCGGCCACCAAGTTCATAGACGGGCAGGGACGTTGTGTGGGTGGTGCGGTAGTTGGTGATAAAAAACTGGTGGGTGAGGACGTGTTGGGTTTCTTGCGCACGGCGGGTCCGACGATGAGCCCCTTTAATGCCTGGGTATTTTTAAAGGGGCTTGAGACACTTGATCTGAGAATGCAGCGTCATTGCCAAAGTGCCTTTGAAATCGCTCAGTGGCTTGAGCAGCATCCGGCGGTATCGAAAGTTTATTATCCAGGTCTGGCCGGCCACCCGCAGCATGAGCTATGCGCGCGGCAACAAAGCGGCTTTGGTGGGATAGTGTCTTTTGAAGTTGCCGGTGGTCAGGACGACGCCTGGCGGGTGCTGGACAGCACTCAAATGTTGTCTATAACCGCTAATCTTGGTGACACAAAAACCACCATTACCCATCCAGCCACTACTACACATGGTCGGCTATCTGATGCAGATCGCGAACAAGCCGGTATTAATGCGTCTTTGTTGAGAATAGCGGTAGGTTTAGAGGGTGTTGAGGACATTAAAGCAGATCTGTTGCGGGGATTAAAACAGATTAGTTAGCCTGGAGCGCTTCAGCAGTAGTGCAACCGTCCGGAACCGAAGTCTCGCATATTTACATCTTTATCTTTCCGATAACGGCTGCTTTGTCCCTTCAGAATGTGGTGCCCTTACGCGATAATGCGTAAGGGCACAGCCGGGATTATTGATCAATTACTGACAATGTCGCCTCGGCGGCTCGATCAAATATTAAGTCTACGCGACGGTTGCGTTGTCGTCCTTCTGCGACGTTATTGCTTGCTACCGGAGACGCTTCCCCCAGTCCTTTGGCTGTGATGCGGGAGCTGTCGATGCCCTTGGTCACGAGGGCTGTTTTTACAGCCAGCGCCCGTTCGGTTGACAGGTTGAAATTAAATTCCTCATCGCCAGTGCTGTCTGTATGTCCTTCAATTTCCAGTGAACGATCTGGATATTTATTGAGGAATGCTGCAACCTGTTGCAGATTTTTTCTGGCGCCCGGGCGCAATGATGACTCGCCGGTATCGAACAGTACATCGCCCAGGGTCAGCACCATGCCGCGGTCTGTTTGTTGTGCTTGTAGTGCTTTCAGCTCCTCAAGCTCGGCCAGTTGCTGCTGTAGTTTTTCTTCGCGCTGCTGGACTTCCTGTTGTAGTAATTGCGCTTTTTCTGCAAGGCTTTGTGCCTCAGCCTTTGCAATACTCGCCTCAGACGCCCTCAGTTCCATCTGTGCGCTGGTACGTTCAAGCTTGCCGTTTTCGATCAGTGCCTGTTGCTGCAGCAGGGTAGAGCGTTGCTCTGCGATAAGGGCATATTGCTCTGCAATGTAGGCGCGCTTATCAATCTCACCTTTGGATTTTTTATCTTCCCAGGCGGCAATTGCATCGTCCAGCTTTAGCTTGGCAACGTTGAGATCCTCGGTTGAGTAATTGTTGACTACTTCATTTGAACTTACTCTTTCATAAACGCTGCGTGCAGAATCAAGATTACTGTTGGGTTTCTTGCCCGCACAGCCTGTCGCAAGTAATAAACAGCATAGTGTTGCAGCCAGTGGGGTTTTAATCATGCCTTTTCTCTTTTGTTCTATCATTGATAGTCTCCTTAAGATGTACGGGATAACTTGACGGCGTTCTTTGTTGGAACGCAAATCGGCAGCTCTGTATGAAGCCAGTATCAAACTCTTGCAGGTCTGAGTCTTGTCTGGCTGGTAGAAGCTATTGTTCCTGTACTCGCTCTATTTCCTTTTTCATGAGATCAATGCTCTGGTCGAGTTCGTCTCTGGCCATTGCAGATTTTTTAGCCTCGGCCGTGGCTTCAGCAAGTTCGGCATCCGCGATGGCAAGGTGCAGTAGTCGTGTTGCCTCGTCATATTTTTTCTGGTCAATTAATGTTTGTGCGATCGTCACTTTTTGCTGAGCGGCCCGCAGCGGTTTGGATGCGTAACTCACCGCTCCGGCTGCCTCGGCACTGCGAATAGAAGTCTGAGTCAATTCCATTTCCTGTCGTGGTGGTGAACCACTGGCACATGCGGCAAGTTGTGTGGCCAGTACCAGCGTCAAAGTTGTAGCTATTTGTTTCATAGTCATAATATTTTTATCCCCCATCGGTGGATTAAATTGCAAAGGCAACCTTGCCTTTGCCTGTGCATCAACATCGGCGTGGAAAAGGGATTGTTTAAAGGTGGCATTGGATTATGGAAGATTTGTAATTTTGTCAATCACCTGTCGTTCAGCGTAGCGGAGGGTTTTTGGTGGTGTTAATATCAATTCAATCATGCTGCTACGTCACTTTTTTGAATTGTTTCCGTAAAAAGCTTATGTAAGTTGCTTGTTTAAATGTGACCGGGTCTCGGATATTTAATGGAAAGTGCTAAATGAAGATTTCTATGATGATGGCCATGGACAGCGCCAGACTGATTGGTAAGGATGGCGGTTTACCCTGGAAAATTTCCAGCGATTTGAAATATTTTAAGCAGGTCACAATGGGAAAGCCTCTCATCATGGGGCGGGTCACCTATGATTCGCTGGGGCGTCCGTTACCGGGGCGGCCGAATATCGTGTTAACACGTGACGAAAGCTGGCAGACCGAGGGGGTTGAAACGGTTCACACGCTTGAGCAGGCTTTTAGCGCAGCGCGGAAACATGAGGGCGACGAAATGATGGTGATTGGCGGTGCAACTCTGTGTGAGATCGCCATACCCCATATACAGCGACTGTATTTAACGGTCATCGATCATGAATTTTCAGGCGGTGACACCTGGCTGGACAGCTTCCATTGGGATGACTGGGCAGAGCGTTCCAAAGAGTCACACGATGAAACTGATCAGGGTGGGTATAGGTTTACTTACTATGTGCTGGAGCGTGCCGTAGACGACTAATGCGGATTTTTACATTACTGCGGCTTCTCGCCACCGGGGTAATGTATTTGTGGTTTGTTGCTTAGCCAAAGAAAAATATTCCGGTAGGCTTTTAGTGCCGGATACAGAAGTAGCGTGAGCGCTCTCGATTTAAAAACCAGTGCGTTTATTCGATTGAAAGTATCAGAGCGACTGGTTAACAGTGCCAACAGGTGCAAAGCAGCAGCGCCGTGGAAAATTTTTTCCCGGTAGATTACGATCATGCCCTGATTGATGTCCGGGCCGCTTTTTGTGATTTCTGTCATGAGGGGGGATTGGGTGCGCGCATTTATCAATTCGACAGAGCTGACTGCTTTGCGTAGCCTGTAGCGCCTCACAAACTGACGGCAAAAGATACACTCGCCGTCGTAAATAATTTTGATTCCGCCTGTCTGTACGTTTTTCGCTGATTTGATGGATTCTGTGGCAATTGATAATTCATGCATAACTGGCACCCAATATACTTGTATGGTAAAGTAGTTACTTATGTAATTAGCAAAATAGCTAATTAAATAAAAGATAAATCAAGCCGAATAATTAGTCAACCAACCTACTGTGATTGTTAACAAAAAAATGGATAAAGTGTTTCATGCGTTATCTTCAACAGTGAGAAGAAAGATTCTCGCTTATCTTTCCGCAGCGGGGATGACGGCCGGGGAGATTGCCGAGCGTTTCGACATCAGCAAGCCTTCAGTGTCACGGCATTTGAGTGTGTTAGAGAATGCCGGGCTGGTAGAGAGTGTCAAAAAAGGCCAGTTCGTGCACTACAGTCTGGTCGCAGATAACCTGACTAATACGCTTAATGGGTATTTGCAGGAAGTTTGCCCGGTGGCAAAGCCGCTAAAGCGTGAGGCTAAAAAGGTTGCGGCACGCAAAAAGAACCATTAGCAAGGTTGTCTGTATTAACACTAACAGGCTACCGGTGTGCGGTATTCAGTTACATTTGCCTAATCGTTGTACTTGGCGTCAAGCAGGCCCTGATAGGAAACCAGTAGTCCTAATACGGGCAGCGTAAACTCGACCTTGAATCTGTATTTTCCGTTTTCGATTGTTTTAAAGGCGTTTGATCGGGGTGTCAGCCAGAGCGGTATGGGTATACCAAACAATGAGATATGAATGCATCGCCAGTGCCAGCCCCTGTCTTTTATGTCGACGGTGAGCTTTATAGATAGAGGTCCGGTAGTTTCTATCCAGTGCCCATCGCTAATAGTACCTACGGGGGTGAATAAAGATTCAACAATATTGCTATTGTTAAAAGTTCTATTCCAATGAAGCCCTTTTTCAGAATGAGAAATAGAAACAACCAGGCGATGCGCTCCCGCTGCCGGTAAGTGCAATTTTTTAGCGAGTCTTTTACCAACTATGCCTGAGACACCTTTGCCATATTCCAGATCTATATCACCAGATAACTCTCCACCAGATAGATGAAGCCTTTGCAGAGCGGGATCCAGTCTGGCAAAGTCACTTTCAAACCAGTTTTTTACTATAGTATTTTGCAACTCGTTCTCCAAAGCGACTTAATGGTGCGGGTGTTGACTAGGCTTTTCAGTTTTCGTTGGTCTATTTTCCCTGTCGAGCCCGGAGCTGAGTGATTTCAGGATGCACGCGTGCTGTGTAATAATCGTAGCATACGGAAAAATTATAACCTTTATCGTGGCTGCATAAGTCGCACAACCGTGAACATTAAAAATTATTATGGCGATGGGCGGAGTAACAGCAGATCATAAAACATTAATCGCGTCTTTATCAGCTGATCAGCGTGTGCAGTTGACGCGTCGATCCAACGTCAGAGCAATTGTTCCGTTGCTGCTGCACCTCGGTCTGATCTTTTTATTCTGGTGGCTTATTTTGCAGCAAGTGCCGGGGTGGCAATTGATGATACTGCCGCTGGGTATACTGAAGGTTTTCCTGTTTACACTTCTACATGAAACCTGCCATCGTACACCCTTTAGGTCCAGAGGAATTAATATAGTTCTGTCGTGGATATGCGCTGTGGTGGTGTTGATACCTCCCAACTGGTTCCGGTATTTTCACTTTGAACATCATCGCTATACACAAGACCCAGATCGAGATCCGGAATTACAAAGTCCGAAACCAGTGACTATTGGCCAATATGTATGGCACATCACCGGTATACCTGTTTGGTTCAGTCAGATAAAAACGCTAATTGTGAATGCCTCGGGTAATTGCAAAGATACATTTGTACCGGACTCGGCAACCAGAACGGTGCACTATGAAAGTGTGATTATACTGTCTTTTTATCTGTCTATTATTGTTGCTGCGGTGTTTTCGGGTTTAATTGATATTGTATTGCTCTGGATGGTCGCGCTACTGGCGGGACAGCCTTTTTTACGCCTATATCTGATGGCGGAGCACGGGCGCTGCCCCTTTGTTGACAATATGTTTGCAAACACAAGAACTACGCTGACTAATAAGCTTGTCCGTACATTTGCCTGGAACATGCCTTATCACGCTGAACATCATGCTTATCCTAATGTGCCGTTCTATAATCTGCCACAGCTTCATCGGTTTGCCGAAGATCGTTTATTAGTGGTGGCTGACGGCTATTTAGATTTTCACCGTTGCGTACTAGGCGAGCTGCGGGAGAAGAGACACGAGTCTGTCGATTAGCAGACTATTGCAGGGGATGGCTGTCAACTTGAAAGAGTTTCTTGTCTGACAATCGCATAGCAGTTAGTTGCCTGCCCCAGACGCAGGCACTGTCCAGCGCATAGATTCCTTCCTGCTGATGCACACCCAGGGCGGCCCAGTGACCGAATATGATATTGATGTCTTTGGTCGGGCGTTGTTTTAAATCAAACCAGGGCTGTAAGTGTGCAGGTTGCTCGCCGGGTGCGCAGCTGTATTTAAAATCCAGCTCTGCGTGTTTGTTGCAAAAACGCATTCGGGTGAAGCAATTCAGTGCATAGCGCAAACGGTCGTCAGATTCGGCGGCGTGCTGCCACTGTCCGTCACTTGGACCATAGATTTTACTAAGGGCGGCCTGACTATCGAGATTGCTTATAAATTCGTGAAGTTCCTCGGCCAGCTCAACGGCAGTATTGATCGTCCACTTTGGATGCAGGCCCGCGTGCGCCATTGCAAAATTCTGATCGGTATGGAGCAATGGCTGTTGTTGCAGCCAGATGATGAGCTGGTCAATGTCTGGCGAATTTAGTACGTGATCCAGCGTCGGGTCTTTACCGCGCGGTCTCAGCCCATAGTAGAGCGCCAATAAATGAATATCGTGATTACCCAGCACTGTGATGGCGGAGTGTCCAAGCGACTTGACGAATTGCAGGGTTTTCAGCGACTGAGGGCCACGGTTGACCAGGTCACCGGCGAACCAGAGTGTGTCGGTCGCGGGGTCGAAATGGATTTTATCCAGCAGTCTTTGCAGGGCATTGTAGCAGCCCTGCACATCACCAATTGCATAGGTAGCCATGTCGACCTGTTAGGTGGTTAGTGCAGGGTACGCGGAGTAGACAGCAGGAACTCCGGAATTGATGCGTCAAACTCTTTACCGTCATCTGTAACCATCTGGTAGCTGCCGCCCATGGTGCCCATTGGTGTTTCGAGGATGGTGCCACTGGTGTACTGATACCCTTCACCTGGCTTTATCCTGGGTTGTTCTCCCAATACCCCGTCACCTCTGACTTCCTGTGTCCGGCCATTACCGTGTGTGATGACCCAATGTCGGGTTAGCAGGCGGGCCGGTGTTTCACCCTGATTCAGAATGGTAACGGTGTATGCGAACACAAACCGGTCTTCGTCCGGGCTGGAGTCGGATTCCATGTAGCGCGTTGCGACTTCAACTTTGAAATTGGTGCTCTGGTCTTCAGTGGTTTGCGGGTTGTTGTTGTCTGAGTCTGTCATAACTTCCGTAATTTGCTGTCAGCATTTGGGGATGCTGTTGTTTGACTAGTTATATGGTTGAATTGGTCGTTTGTAAAGACCGGGTTGGATCATTGTCAGTTGTGACAACCACGCAAATTTTATTTGCTGTGGTGGTCTGCGTTGAATTATCCGGAGTAGTACATTCGAGGTCAGTCTGAATGCTGTGCGAGTGTGTCAGTCAGCGCCGCGAATTGTTCAATAGTTAATACTTCCGCCCGCAAGCCCGGTTCTATGCCTGATTCTTTTATTTGTGCTTCGGTTAGTACACCTTTGAGGTTATTTCTCAGGGTTTTGCGGCGTTGTGAGAATGAAGTTTTTACCACCGTAGAGAATTGTTCCTGCAGGGCTTTCGATATTAATGGCTCGGCTCGCGGGGTGAGTTGAATTACACCTGAATTTACTTTGGGAGCCGGGTTGAAAGACTCTGGCGGGACTTCCAGCAATATGGTCGACTCACAGAGGTTCTGGACCATGACAGAAAGTTGTCCGTAATGTTTGTCACCCGCTCTGGCGCACAGTCTGGCGACCACCTCCCATTGCAGCATAAAGTGCATGTCTTGTATCAGAGAAAGGTCATCCAGCAATTTGAAAATAAGCGGTGTTGCTACGTTGTAGGGCAGGTTGCCGACCAGTCTTAGCGGGGCGTATTCTCTCAGGGTATTGAAGTCGAATCGCAATGCGTCGGTTTGGTGCAGAGTCAGGTTGTTGTGCTTTCTGAATTGCTGTTGCAGAAGGGGGATAAGATCGCGGTCCAGCTCCAGAGCAATCAGTCTTGCCCCGGTGTTTAATAAACCGGTTGTCAGAGCGCCGCGGCCAGGGCCGATTTCAACGATGGTTTGCTCGCCGGGACAGCCTTCAAATCTGCCGACTATTTTGTCAATGATGGTGGTGTCAGTGAGAAAATTCTGACCGAACCGTTTGCGTGCGCGGACCACTTACGAGTCGACCGCGGGTGATTTTAACGCAGCGTATTCGATAGCAGTATTGAGTGCTGCCTGAAGGCTGCCACCGTCTGCTTTGCCGGTGCCGGCAAGATCGATGGCGGTGCCATGGTCCACTGAGGTACGAATAATGGGTAGTCCGAAGGTGATGTTTACAGCGTTACCGAAGCCTGCGTACTTAAGTACCGGCAGTCCCTGGTCATGAAACATTGAAAGGACAGCGTCGGCATTTTTCAGGTGTCGCGGTGTAAACAGAGTGTCTGCAGGTAGTGGGCCCTCTGCATCGATCCCTCGCTTGCGTGTTGCTTCTATTGCAGGACGAATTATTTCAATTTCCTCGCGGCCAAGATGTCCTGATTCACCGGCGTGAGGATTGAGACCGCAGACTAAAATCCGCGGATTTTTTATACCCGCTTTAGCGATCAGGTCGTCGTGCAAAATCTGTAGTGTGCTTTGAATAGATTCTGAGTTGATGGCCGCGGGGACATCTGCCAGTGGCAGATGAGTTGTTGCCAGCGCGACCCGAAGATTATCTGCAGCCAGCACCATTACCGGGGTGACGTTGAAAAGGTCAGCGATAAATTCGGTGTGGCCTGAAAACGGCACGCCGGCGTCGTTGATAATTCCTTTGTGAATCGGTGCGGTGACCATCGCATCGAACAGTCCATCGCTGCAACCCATCGCGGCTTCACGAATAGTATCCAGTACGTATTGGGCATTCTCAACGTTTAAGGTCCCGGCCAGGTCCGGCCGGCTTAGTATTATCGGCAGGACAGACAGGTCGTTTATTGCTTGCCTGCTCGCCAGTTGATCTTTAGTTGTGATTGGTAAGGTGATGTTAAGACCGACTTGCTGTGCTCTTTGTTGTAGCAGGTCAGGGTCTCCGATCAACACTACCGATGCATCTGCACGTGCTTTGAGGGCGACACATAACTCGGGCCCGATACCGGCGGGCTCGCCAGTGGTGACTGCAATTACAGGTTTTTTGTTGTTAATCACTACATGCCTTGTGCGAAGCCGCGAAGCTCTACGTAGGCACCATCACGCAGATCAACTAACCATTCAGCGTATTTTTCTTCTGCCTTTTTCCGGCGCAGTTGCTCACGCGCAGATGATTCAAGTTCGCTGCGCGGGTTGGCATCAATTTCCTGATCGATGACTTCAAGTATGTGCCAGCCAAAGTCGGTGAAGAAAGGTGCTGAGACCTGGTTGGGAGCAATGGTGAATGCCATTTGTTCAAACTGCTGAACCATTTCTCCTCGACCAAACCATCCAAGATCTCCGCCATTGGAGGCGCTTGAAGGATCTTCAGAATAGGTGGCTGCAAGATTTGCGAAGTCTCCACCTTCCTGCAGTTTTGCGGCAAGTTCGGTGATTAATGCTTTGGCTTCTGTGGCACTGCGCCCGTTGCGCGTGCTGGCTAATATGTGGCGGGCACGAACTCGTTTGGGAGCGGACTGTGCCTGATCGCTTTTTGATATGAGCTTCAGCACATGAAAGCCGGCTGCACTGCGCAGGGGTTCAGTGACATCGTCCGGCTGCAATCCGTCTACCTGACTGGCAAACAATGCCGGCATTTCGGCGATGGTTCTTGATCCCAGGTTGCCACCTTCTACATTGTTGTTGCCTGCACTTCTCTGCGCTGCCACCAGTTGAGCAAAGCCGACGCCGTCGCGCGCTTCGCTGGCGATCGATTGTGCGACTTCAAGGGCGGCGCTGGTGAGATCGGCGTCAGCCTGTTGCGGCAGCTTTACCAGTATGTGGTCCAGTTCGTAGCGACGGGATGAGGTAGCGTCTGTGTTTAGTAGTTCTTCAACTTCTGAATTTGAGACTCTGAGGTTTGACTGTACCTCGCGGCGAGTCAGTGTGGATATGACAAGCTCTTTGCGTATGTTTTCACGGAACTCAAAAAAGTTTATGCCATCGCGGCTTAGTGCTTCACGCATTTGAGTAACTGACATCTTGTTGTTGCGGGCCATGTCGTCGATAGCGCGTTGCAGGCTGGCATCGTCAATTCGAATACCGCGCCTTTCAGCAGTTTGCATTTGCAGCGATTGAATGATCAGGCGTTCCAGCACGGCCTTGTCCAGGGCGCTGCCGGTTGGCAGGTCGGGCGGATTTTGACGAAGAAGGGTGGCTCGTTCACGGGTGAAGTCACTGGACAGAATGATGTCATCATTGACGACCGCGATGATACTGTCCAGCGCGACTTCTTCGGCGTGTAAGTCAGGTACAGTTATTGTGGTTGCCAATAACGCCAGAGCTAAATAAATATTTCTATGCATGAGTGTCTTGCTTCGTTAGTGATATTGGTCTTGCGTGACTTAATGATACTAGTTATCGCTGCGATAGCCGCCAATCGCTTCGCTGAGCACTTCGGTAACATTTTGTCCGACTGGTGCGAGGCCTTTTAATACTAGCTGGAAAAAGTACGCGTCTGTAGAGTTTTCACCGTCGTCTGTGATGTAGCGGCGCGCCGCGGTGCGAAATGCCCAGCAGCAACTTTCATATTCGATACCCAGGACGGTTTCGATTCCTTTGTTGGTATCCAGTGAATAGTTCCAGCCGGTGGCCAGCCGCCAGCGGTCAGCGATTGGCCAGGTGAAAGACAAATGTGCGAACTCGCCGTCTTCACCCAGATAGCGATGGCCGAAGTTGACCAGTTTTCCAGGTCCGTTATTGTATTTTATTTTTGCCGACGATCGTTGAGTTTTGCCTCTGGCGGGATCCCATTGCATATTCAGGCTGCCGCCCCAGCGTCGGCTGACCTCGGTTTGTAATTCTGCGACAATATCTGAGCTGTTGGTTGTGCTCGGGGCCTCGTCGGGAAGGGTAACCAGACGATCGTCAAAGTATAAAATCTGTCCAACACTGGCGGAGTATCTTTCACGACCGTTGGGGTTGATGAGCCGTGAACTTAGCGCAAAACTTAGCTGGTTTGCATCGTTGACGCGATCAGCACCGGAAAAGCGGTTTTCACGGAACAGTTGTGAGAAATTGAAATCGAGCGCGCCGGTGTCGAAAATAGGCAGCCGGGATTGGTCGCGGAATTTGGAGTACAGATAAAAAAGCCGTGGCTCCAGCGTCAGAGTGCTTCCATCGGATTCATTATATCGTTGCAGAAATAACCCGGCATCGGCGGAAAGTAGCGGTACGTCTCTTAACTGCGCCTGATCACTTCCCGGTACGTTATTTAAGTCATAGCGGCTGAACCGCCAGCTGGACGCCAGGGATGTAAACCAGCCCGGCCTGTTGATGTTCCATTCAACACGCGGTTTGATGTCGAGTCTTGAGCCGGTGATTGAGTCATCGGGTCGATCAAAGTATACGAGCTCTGAATCTACCGTGAATTCAAGCCCGGGCCGCTCAATGGGATGATTGTAGTTGAGTTTTAACTGCGGCAATTGCCGGTACGGTCGCTGATCCTCATCGATGCTTAGTTCAACCGTTTGATAGCTGAGTAGCCGTGTTCTGAATTGATAGTTATCAGCGGTGTAGGTGAGATCTGCACGACGCTGCAAGTGCGTAATGCTGGCAATTTTCAGTGTGTCACCGAGGTCTTCGAAGTAGTCTTTGTCGCTGACTGAGCTCAAATCAACCTGGGTCTTCCATCGATCTGTCAGTGCTCCATCGTGGCGGAACCGCGAAAAGCGGCGTGACTTGTTGCTGTTGTTGCGTCGGTCTGTGCCAATGCTCTCGTGGTTAAGTGTCCAGGTGCCTATACGATTCAGGTGACGCAACTCGGTTTGCAACTGCACGCCACGGTCGGTCATTGTACGCACCACAAACGTTGCGTCCCAATTGGGTTTTATATTCCAGTAAAACGGTTGGCGGTACTCAAAACCGGTTTGATCGCTTTGATCGAAGCGCGGCGACAACAAGCCGGTCTTGCGCTGATTGCCTATCGGGAAACTAAACAGCGGTGCGTATAATAGCGGGATGTTTTTAAATCTAAGGGTAACGTTGCGGGCGGTGCCCACGCCTTCATCAGCGTCGAGTTTTATCTGACTGGCGCTTAGTTTCCAGCCGTTGTCCCCGGGCGGGCAACTGCTGTAGGAGGCATTGCCCAGTCTTAACAATCCTTCTTCATCACGTGCAATAGTGCCTGCCCGGCCCTGTGACATGATATCGCCACTATCAATCTCATATCCGGATTCACCCAGCGCAAACGTGCCGTCTCTGGTGTTTAATTTTGCATTGTTGCTGTGTATTCGCAGCCCTTGCGACTCGTAGGTCATGTCGCCTTCGATGCTGGCGTTGTTGGTATTTGAATTGTAAATCGCGTTTTCTGCGGCAATGGCGCCACCACGATGACGTATCTCGATGGTTCCGTTCAAGCGGATATTTTCTGGTGAATCCGGATCGCTTTCAGCACTGTCTGCGGACAATATAACGTTGTCACCCAGTGATTCATCGGGGTACTGGTCTACGGTGACGGCAGATTCAGATTTGCAATATAATGGGGCTGCTGAAACGGTGGGAGCACCGCTCAGTAGCAAGCTTGTTACTGCCACTGAGATCAGCCGGCGGCCGTGTAGTGTTTGCTTTAAGCGCACAGTAATCAATCGCTTAATACGCCGCGATTACAGATGGAAACTTGAACATCGGCGAAGGGCAGCAGTCCGGCAGATTGACGGATGCCCGGCTGGGTTTTGCGTGTTAATCGGATGTTCATCGGATTTGCGGATCGTGGGCCATAGCTCTCGCCATGATACCGAGGTTTGATCAATGACTTTTAATACAACGTGTCAATATACAGGGGTTAGTAAACCAATGTCAGGTCCACGATGATGGCAGGCGGCAAAATTCAGATGGAGGCCGGTTGGAAAGCTCACCTCAAAGATCAATTTGATCAGCCTTACATGAAAGAACTGCGGGCGTATCTGGTCGAGCGTTCCAAAACGGCGACAATCTACCCGGATCCTGGGCAGTGGTTCAGTGCATTTAATGAAACCCCGTTTGATCAGGTCAAGGTGGTGATCCTGGGCCAGGACCCATATCACGGGCCGCGGCAGGCTCACGGGATGTGTTTTTCAGTTTTACCCGGTGTGGCTATTCCTCCATCGCTGCGCAACGTATATAAAGAGTTAAACGCAGATCTCGGTATTGAACCCGTCAGTCATGGTTATTTGAAAGCCTGGGCCAGGCAAGGTGTTTTTTTACTAAATAGTGTACTCACGGTTGAGCATGGCCAGGCGGCGGCGCATCAGGGTAAGGGCTGGGAGCAATTTTCGGACGTCGTTATCGAAAAAATTTCAAGTCAGACCTCTAATACTGTTTTTATGTTGTGGGGTG
>CAKZVB010000081.1 GCA_937922015.1 uncultured Granulosicoccaceae bacterium | reverse complement strand
GCTAGGAGTCTGCGCGGTAGAAGTCTGCGTAGCGAGAACGTGCCATGGCGAGGGCCCTTGTCTTAGTAAATGATGGTACGATCATGTGAGGCGCATAGTTGTTCATACGTAACGAAAATGATCGATAATTACTATCGCCTTGGGCGCACCGTCAGGGCGCATTCGCAGTAGCAGAGGTTCTGCCGCGCAGGCTCCTGGAACTGCGGTTTGTTTAAATCCCACGGGTTAGGTGTCCATATCAACTGCCTGTTTTCTCCATTCACTGGGGCTCTGGCTGGTGGCACGTCGAAACTCACGATTGAAATTCGACTTAGTCACAAAGCCCACCTGGTGCATGATCTCTGTTACCGGTGTATCGGTATCGCGCAGCAAGTCACACGCCGCCCTGATTCGAGCCGCGTTAACCCACTGCGACACATTAAGCTGCGTTTGACTGTTAACAGCGCGGGAAACCTGACGCGCCGGCACTCCGGCTTTGCGCGCCAGTCGTTGCAGATTCAGATCAGCATCGGTATACAGCTGCTGACCAACCAGCAACTCTTCCAGTTGCACCAGCAGTGCCGCCATGTCGGTTTGTTCCGGAGTATCCACCGGCTGAGGCGATGGTTCATCTGCTGACTCTGTCACTGCCTGACCGGCAGTGGTTGCCGCCACCCCCATAAACAGCAGAATGGGAACATTCACCCAGGCCACAATCCGTGCCGCATGGCTACCGCGGTAGAGTGCAAAATCAAGCCAGATAACAAATTCAATAACTGCAGATGCCACCAGCAGTGCGGCTGTTATCCACAAGGCAAAAAGGCTGGTTTGCGTCGCCGTAAACTTAACCAGTCGCAGCCGGTCCGCCCCACGCAGAGCCAGTCGCACCAGCAACGCGGCATAGAAAAGGTTGCAGACAATAATCACCGCTTCAATCCAGATCGGCGCGGCGACCAGCGCAAGAACAATGGCCACCAGAGGCACGAGATGCGGCCAGTCAGACCGGAGCAATACCGGACCATCACGGCTTAAACTGCGAAAAGCCAACCATGCAACAACACACCAGACTACCGCCACAATCGGCAACACCCGCATCAACTGAGGTGCAGGGATCGCCCACCGCAAACCGATCAGCACCAGGGATATCACATAGATCACCAACAGCCCCAGGAACCAGCGGCCCGACGGCATAGACGACAGTTGCTCGCGATGCATGAGCATTAACGTGATCAGGACGATCGATACCACAATCGGGATAGGAACCGACAGCATTAAACACTCCGTATTTACGTAACTTAGCGCTTAGGACCGCATAGACAAGCGACCTAATCGCGATTGAGGTCGTCCTGAATCGTCATCGAGGTCGCGAGATTCCCAGTGCGGCCGCATTGTTAGAGGCAAGCAAAATCGCTTTAACATTCCAACAAGGAAGCCCGACAATGAAACGATCACACCTGACCGCCTTCATGTTATTCGCCGCCCTGCAGTGCTGTTCAAGCGCCCTGTTTGCGGAGGTAGGATTTCGACAATTAACTGTTCCGGATCGCCAGTCAGACGTGCCCGGACAATCGTCCAGACCCGATCTCACCACAGGCCTATGGTACCCGAGCAATACCAAAGCGGCAAAAGAACCGAACACACGATTCGGACACGCACTGGCAGTCGATGCGCCCTTTATCGATAGCGAAAAATATCCGTTAATTTTGATCTCCCATGGTTTTGGCGGCTGGTACGCCGGTCACGCCAACACCGCAAAAGCGCTGGCTGAGGCCGGTTATATTGTGGCCGCGCCCAGCCACACCGGAAACCATTTCGCAGACATGTCATCACCGGTGGAGCGCTGGGCGATTGATAGACCCCGACACATCAGCGCGACGCTGGACTACCTGCTTGGTGATTCCTCCATCGGCAAATATATCAATGCTGAAAAAGTTGCTGTGTATGGATTTTCTGCGGGCGGGTTTACGGCGTTGTCGCTTATCGGGGCGGTTCCGGATCTTGATGCGGCATCTCGGCATTGTGCTGTGGATTCGTCAGAGTATGTTTGCGCTGAAGGTATGATTGAGCGTTTGCAGGCAGCGGGCAGTGGAGAGCCGGGGAACTCTGCCTGGGGTTACGATGATCGTATCAGTGCTGCAGTAATTGCAGCTCCCGGGCTTGCGTTTGCCTATACCGAAGAGGGGCTTCGGAATGTACAAGTGCCTGTGCAATTATGGTCAGCAGAGCATGATCATAGTGTTCCGCACGCCAGTAATGCCGCGCACCTGGCTGAGACGTTGCCGGAAAAGCCTGATCTGCGGTTGGTTGAGAATGCCAATCACTTTGCTTTTCTACTTATGCCTTGTCGGCCGGCGTTTGAAGAGGAGGATCCTGTGGAGTATGCGGTGGTTTGTGGCGATGCTCCGGGGTTTGATCGTCGACAATTTCATCGGGTTATGAATGCTGAGATGGTTTTGTTCTTTGGTGGGGTGTTGGGGGTGGATTGACGGCATGCGCCTCCTTAAAAGCCAATAGTCATTTTGGTACTGAAAGTGCGCCGATTTAATCAAAATTCTTTTAGCGGAATGCTGTGATTCTAGTCATCAAAATAATTACTAAAAGGCATACTATATATGCGGATGGAACCGCAAAATCGGAGTGCACAATCTTCTGTATGAAACTAAGCTTATCTCGCCCCTCATTTACTGCTAGCCAATCAATCTTTGAATTAGTAAATATATATGTAAATATTATTTGTAATAGACACACAAAGAGTACAGGTAGAATGTATCTAATATGCCATATATTTTTTGTAATAAAATAAATACCTATAACAAAGAGAGAATCTCTAAGGACATAAAAAGCGACTGTTATTGGCCACGCTCCCCTTGCTTCATTACTATTAGACACGCCGATTAGAATTGAAAAAACAGAAGATCCTAGAACTAAAATCACACAACCTGTAAATCCAAACATCGCATATTTGTCCAAAATTAATAAAGCATCATCAAAATATATTCTATCATAACGATTTTCCAGGAGTCTGCGCGACAGAACCTCTGCTACTGCGAACGCACCCTGATGGTGCGCCCAAGCCGATGGTAATCATCGATCATTTATTAAGACAAGGGCCCTCGCCATGGCACGTTCTCGCCACGCAGACTTCTACCGCGCAGACTCCTGGCCCGCATTATTCACAAGACGACAGGTGAAAAATAACGAAATGCCTGTGTACAAAGCTCCAGGCACTATCGTTGTGTTTCCAGATGCGGCCGACGAGGCTTTCCCGGTGGAATTCACCGATTACCGGCAGATCGAATGCTCAGGCACATTATCCGAATAAATACCTATTCCGATTCAACTAACGGTGCACATGATTGCTGTGTGGCTGCATTCCATCCCCAACCTTTGTGAAGATGCGCATCGGTGTAGTCACAACCCTGATCGTTTGTAATGATGCGACAGGAGTCGGTACCGTTCCAGCCCCAACCGTCACCATCTGTGTCAATACAAGGTGCAGCATCCGTGTTTATGTTTGTACAGCTTTCTTTTAAAATCGGGTTCCAGCCCCAGCCATCGCCGTCTGTGTCGATGCAACTGTCGTTACTTCTCTGGCCGTCGTTGGGTTGCGAGATATCGAATACATAAACAGAACCGCGTCTGAACAGACTATCGAAATTCGCTGCAGCGCCAACTACTACCGTGTTTCCACTGACTGAAAATCTGCCTCCAAATGATGTGCGGTCATCAAGGCTGGACTTCAATGTGTTTTGAAGCTGCCATCCACCGTCTGTGGATCGTTTGAATACTTCAATGTCACTATCCAGACTCAGGTCATCAGGCCGGCGTTCGACCACCGCTGTGTTACCGCTTAACACTAAATTATTACTGCCATCGGAAAGCGGTTGTCCTGTGCCGGAAAAAGAGCCATCGCCATTATTGATGTAGCTATAAACCTGGAACCCTTCAAACATTGCCCCGGTCCCCACCAACAATGTTTCAGCGTCCAGTGCAAATGATCTGACAGGCCCGTGCATGGCCTCGATAGTGTCCAGTCTGCTGACTTCGCGCCAGTCACCCGGTGCAACCCGCTTGAACACGTAAGGACTGATATCGTAACCTGATCCGATAACTGCCACACCATTGGCATCAAGGCTGACTGAGCGCCCGAAGTTGCCGTAGTCGTCATCGCGCTCAATTATTGCCTCTTCAATCCACTGCCCCTGAGCATTGCGGTGAAACACATAGACCGCACCCTCTACCCAGGGCTCGGGCGGAACACCGGGCCCTCGCCAGGCATCATCTCTTTCTTTGTCCGGAGCGCCGACCAGTAAAAAGTCACCGGCAAGCGCAACTGTGTCTCCAAACCGGTCTAAACCTCGCAGGTCTGAAGGCGTTAGTTTCGTCCAGTTATTATTCTCGTTAAACACATAAACAGCACCGGTCCGGCGGGGTACACTTATGGAAGTCCCGGCTAGCGGAACATCGGAATAGGCCAATTCATCGGCGAGAATTTTGGTGTCACCCTGCAGGGCAAAAGTGTATATGTTAGAACTGCCATTATTGGCGGGATCGTCTATCGACAGCGTCGCATCTAAAAACCATTGATTTCCAACATCCCTGCGAAGCAGGAAGACATTGCGGCCACTATCACCGATCAACATTCGTTCACCGTCAATAAAAACATTGGAACCGAATTTTTCAAGATCTCCCGCGTTAGACACCAGTCTGGCCACTTGCCCGCCCACCGTGCCGAGAAAAGGTGGACAATTTGCGCTTCCATTCCAACCATAGCCATCGCCGTCTGTGTCGAAACAAGGTGCATCACTACCCATTTGATCCACAATGTCGTTTGCATTCGCCACTAACGGGTACAGGCAGAAAAATAACAACAGGTAGCTCAGCCACAAGCTGCTGCCAGAACGGTTACGAAAACATGATATGCACATAAATTATAAATCCTGATAATTGAAGGATCTGGTCAAAGCACGCTTGTCGGTGATTACCGTGAACTTTCAAAAAATGCCTTAAAACCGGCGCGATTGCGCGAAGCATCTGCCACTGCAAAACCGTATTGCGTCATGACGAAAATGTCAACCATTAGCTGCAATTCAAGCAGGTACATCCGGGGACCCGGCCGCACGGAAGAGGTCCACTTGGATTCGTATAACAAGTGCAATTATCTACGGAACATCGTCTCTATGAGCCGTCTTCATGAACCAATACTGATTAAAAGTAACGCTCCGGCATGGCGGGTTCGCAGTTGAGGGGATTCTAACGCGCAGACACCCATGGTCACTTTATCGACCAGTCCGTTCCGGGCGATTTGGTCAAAAAGTATTCTGAATACAGAAACACTTCAACAGCAGTTACGTCCCCCGGGCCTACCCGTGGGGGACGATAACCATAGGCACGCTATCCTTGCGTATTCACTCGAGTGATAACATCACTTACGCTGTCACCCTGGCTAACAGGGGTCGGCTCCGCCTCTGCGCACCCATTGGCGAGATTGCTGAGGGTATCCGATAGGGCCGCCACGTCGAGTGCTGCCGGATCAGATTCACGCACCTGAGAACCGATGTTAGCCAGCACACTTGCGTCTGAGCCACCACCGCTACAAGCCACAGTGCCCATACCGCCGCCACTCATGTCACCGGAGCCATCGCCGGAGCCATTTCCAGCACCATTGTCAGACTCGTTGTCGTTGTTAGAGCCATTAGAACAACCAACAAGTAGCGAGATGCTACACGCAAGTGTTAAAAGCTTAAATACCTGTCTCATTATCCGATACTCCTGCAGTTAGTTGCTTGAGCCCGGGAGAGGCGTGTTCAGGTAAGGGAATGCATTCATGAACTGCTGCGAGTTCTGCGGAGCCCCATCTCTGAACGCAACTGTACCCACGGGTGCCGACGCACGACTTTGTTCAGCCGTGGCACCGCACAGGAGCAGGTTATCCTGGTCATCCACGTTTCCGTCAGCGTTCAGGTCGACCGCGATACCGTGACAAAACGCACCCATGACAGCGCGCAACGCTAAATCAACCACGTCGTCGCCGGGACGTCGACCATTTGGAAAACCCGCCAGATCACCAGCGGCCACACCAAGATTAGATTGCTCGTCTCTCGCTGTTGCTGCAATACCTGTGTTTAAACGAATCATTTCTGAGGCTGTTACATTACTCATCTGCGTTACGCCTTCCACGCCAGTTAGGAATGCAGCAACCAGATCACCACGGGGCAGATTAATCGGCGCGATACTATCACCACTGAGTTCACCATTGCCGTTGAATACTGCATTGATAATTGCAGGCAGAGTTGGATGGGTAACGTATGTCGCAAACTGACCGTCGTCTTTCGGCTCACTACCGTTAAACAAGTTTTTATCTTTCAGTCCAATAACGACTTCGTTGACCAGCGGATTTCCCAATCTTGATACTTGCGTCCAGGCGCCGCCTGCGACTTCCGGTGTTTCGAAAGTACCAGTCGGGTTCAAAATACTGATCTGGGGCTTGCTTGCAGTGGTCCATGCTCCCACAACACCATTGCCGCTGCCGGTTAAGCAGCTTTTGTGCACTTCCAGTGCAATGGTTGTAATGTTTTTATCAGCCAGATCATCATTGCTGACATTGTCCTCAACATTGATCGGGTCAAGATTGATCAAATCAAAGGTGCGTCCGAGATTCACTGCAAACGATTCTTTCCTCTGACCGACGAACACGCGAGCAGCAGATGCACTGCCACAAGCGGCGATGTCGGCGTTATGAAAAACATTGCCAGAGTTTGTGAGACTGCTTACATAGCGGGTGTAATCCTCGGCAGAACCCAGAGTTTTGGTTCCGATATAGTCGAATGGCTTAACAAAGGTAGTTGCACCGGATGATCCGTCAGTCGCCATAGTCATGGTTCCTGATCGCCTATCACCTTCGATCACACTCAGGCTGAATGACTCGGCAAAATTGGCTGCAGACTGATCATTCTCTGAGATAGACCCCACGGCTTTCAGCGGAACAGCTACCTGTTGATCTCCAATTGCAAGCGCCGCACCTTCTCCGTCAGCGGGTAGTGCATTGTCGAAAGTAAATCTGAAAGTGATATCTTCAAGTGCATCGCCGTCATTGTCGACGTGAATCTCGTACGCTGCATTTTGATCCATCGTGAAGTAATTGGGACCACCGTAACCGTCTTGCAGCGGAACGTAGTTCGCGATCAGGGTAACGTAATCTTCTCGACCGGGCTCGTAGCTGTTAAACAGGTAAAAATCGGTGGCGTCTACCTTAGGGTTTTGTGTGATATACGGTGCTTCCCGATGACTTGATGCCACCGCAATGCTGCCAGACAACAGCGTCACGGCAGCGCTTACAAACAGCATATGCTGCTTGCGGGTAGTAAATTTAAACATGAATTCTCCCGAGTGAGTCAACAGCCAGGACTGGCTGCTACTTGTACATACGCACACACGATTGTGTTTAGATGCACAAAATGAATATAGATCTACCATCCCATCCCTGGTGCCGCTGTTGCAAAAACCACAGATCATTGAAGAGAATCAATGGGTATCCTGTAACCGGATATAACAAACAGAAAGTCTACAAAGATCACCTGTACAGATTCTTTACCATGTCAACAATGATATTAGGTGTGTAAGACAGCCACTGATTCAGATTCTGCTAACCGTTGCATGTGTAGTGGTCGGCGCACTCTGAATCTGGCAACACAGCGCGACAGTTTGATGCCTGTTAACGACAGCCACTAATTCGGTAAGTTTTTTTCTGCATCCAATGCATCGTTTGATTCCGTATCCACTCGCGAGGACGTTACGTATGTTTTTGCGGATGCCTCTACAAAGTCTTTTAATTAGGAGATTCACCATGCGAAAGTATTTGTACGCTGCGTTCAGCACAGTGCTACTGGCCCAGTCAGCACTGGCAGGACATACCAATCTGGTCATAAAAACAGATGTGTTTGATGGTCGAGAGGAGGTAGACAGCAATGCTACTGACAGGACGCTGGTCGGCGATCCGGACGGGAAAGGCATTGGCTACATATTTGGTATAGACGGAGATACGACCACTCTGTGCTACGTATTAATCGTCAATGGCATCCAAACCGTTCCTGTTGGCAGTGGCATGGCAGCACACATCCATGAAGGCGCAAGAGATGAGAACGGCCCGGTAGTCGCAGCCCTTGCCGGCCCTGAAGATGGTACAGCGGCGGATTGCCTGACTGAAGGTGAACAAGGAAAGTTCCCAACTGGTGAATCCGGTATTGTACAGCGTATTCTTGAAAATCCGGAGTCGTTCTACATCAACGTTCACAACCCGGAGTATCCCGGTGGTGCAATTCGCGGCAATCTGGCGTCCGCTGATCCCGCACACCATCACGACACTCCAGAGTGCGTTGACAGTGATGGCGACGGCTGGGGTTGGGATGGGATGGCCACTTGTATTCCATAGCAATTGTAAACCCCTGCAACGTTTAACTGGAAGTAGTCTCTATTACCCGCGCGGGAGCGAGTTGCGCTCCCATATAAAACAGGCAACATAAAAAAACATGAAGCAACTCTCGTATCTATTGATAGTTCCAATACTTGCCACGGGTAGCCTTGGCCAGGCACATGAGTTTTGGCTTCAACCAGAAGTATACGATGCACAGGCTGGTCTGGCAGTTCCCGTTCAAATCAAGTCAGGTGAGGGGTTTGAAGGAATCCAATATCCGTGGATACCGGCCCGTGTAGCAGAAGCCGGGACCACGTCGCAGCTTGATATTCTGCGAACTTCACCAAAGCTCCCGGCCATACAGTTGACTGCAGCAGCCAATGGGCTCACCACATTGCACTATCGCTCCAATCCAACCGAACTGGAGTACAGCAGCTACAAGGACTTCACTGATTTTCTGCAAGAAGACGGCTTGCAATGGGTAGATGCAAGGCATCGAGCTCGCAAACTACCCGACACTGGCTGGAAGGAAGCATTCACCAGATACGCTAAAACCCTGATCAAAGTCGGCGTAGGCGAAGGACAAGACAAACCGGGCTTAATGCCTTACGAATGGATTGCGGTTTCTAATCCGTACACTACAAAGTCCCGGGAATATACCCTGCAACTGCTTGCTGCAGGGCAACCTGTGATCGGTGCACAGGTCACGTGGTTTACCAGAGGACATGAAGACATCGGTGAAATGGAACGATCTCTGGCTGTGACAGACGCTACCGGCAGTGTTCAAATACCGGCGATTGAGAATACAGAGTATCTGGTCAGCTCGGTAATCATGACCGAGCACAACAGCCAGACCATGCCCTGGCAAAGTCACTGGGTGTCCATCACCTTCAAAAAAATTAAACAATAGCCGATGGCGAAGAACTCCACCTATACAGTTATTCTCGCCCCGATGCCGAAGAATGGCATTCAGTTGATTCTTGTGAGGCAGGCAAGTTAAGGCGTCTGCCGACAACTTGTTTTGAATCTATTCGGGTTACCATGGTATGCCTTCGTGACCGGTTTACACTTACTGCCGTAAGTGCACAAACCCTTCCGCTGCGCCGATCCTGACCTCACTCCAGTTATTACCGGTTAGCATGCTGGAATTAGCAACTCACAGGACAATTAAGAGATGGCCTGTACCATCTTCGGGGGAATAGCCCGGGTCGTACTGTCACTACAAGTCAGTTCAAAATGAGTTTACGGGCCCTTGGAACAACACCGGGCCGCTCGGTCCCTCTTGTTTTGATCCACCGGACGGCTCGACGCTCACCGCCAGTGCGACGGCGCCGCTCTCAATCCCTTCTACCTCCAGGACAATATTGGTGTTGGAGACTTTTGGCAGCAGCCCGAGCGAGATGACGCCGGCATTATCTGGTTTGACTAACCACAGTTGATGATCGCGATCATCATCAATTTCAGGTACGGCAATTGAGATAATACGAAGTGCCTGGTTTTCCTGCGAAATATCCACTATCCACAGTGGTGTTTTGTCCTCATTGCTAATGACTGCAAGCGCCTCATAAGCTGAAGACCGTGGCTGTTGTCGCTCATGCACCAGCATAAACCCAAGTATTACCGACGCCGCCGTAGCCAGAGCGCCGAATATCTGCCAGCCTGTGCGCTCACGATCAGGTTGGCGGCGAATGTTCTGATGAGGTAGACGATGTTTAAACCTTTGCCGCTCTACTTCCTGTTGAACCGAGCGTGAAAGACGGCGCCAGACTCGGGCTGGAGGCTCAACAGGGATTTCCCTGTCAGCTAAAGACTGGAACTCTTCCTGCCACTCAACCACCAACTGATATAAGTCGGGATCAACATTGAGTGCGTCGTTAAACAACCTTGTCTCATTGGCATCGAGAGTGCCCAGCACGTATTCGCCTGCCTGAATAGTGCGTTGCTCGGGATCACGAAAGTTCATCAATGCACTCCTTCAGTATTGACAGAGCTCTGCGAATCCAGCTTTTTACCGTACCCAGTGGAGTATCCCTTCGCCGGCTGAGCTCTTCATGCGTATAGCCTTCGCAATAGGCCTCAATCACGCACTGCCTCGCTCTTGGATCAATTCGCTCCAGGCAAATCGATAGCAGCTGAGCATCGGCAA
>CAKZVB010000080.1 GCA_937922015.1 uncultured Granulosicoccaceae bacterium | reverse complement strand
AGTCAGGCATAGCAAAGTTGCTACGACAATCAGCGATTAACGTACTTCAGGAAAATCCGGATTTGATAGAAAGCCGGGATTGCTTTGCTACATTATTTCATGTATACATGAAATATGGAACAATCAATCGCAGTCAAAATGTTCGCCGCCATTGCGCACGATGGCAGGCTCAGTTTGCTTAGACAACTCATTGAAGCCGGTCCACACGGCGAGACTGCCGGACAGCTGGCCAGGAGTGCAGAAATAGCCGCTAATACTGCTTCAGCACAACTGCTGACTCTGGTCAATGCGCAGCTAATCTACTCCGAAAGGCAGGGTCGCGAGATTCGCTACTTTGCAAACTACACATCGATATCCGCGCTACTCACGTTTTTGCTTAAGGACTGTTGTGGCAAGCGTTCTGATGTGTGCAAAAAAATACTGAAGGACTGCCGCTGATGAAACTCTCCCAACAGGTTGATCAACTTAATCAACAGTGTTTGTGCTTTCCTTTGCAACGACAGCTGTTTCTGGATTATCTGACCGACAAGTTACCATCGTTAAGTGACACCCTTTCTACGCGTGACCACTTGTTTGCCGGAACCGGGATTCTGGTAACTCAGAGTGATGTGAACTCAATGCTGGATGTCATCAAAGCAGTAGAGGCCCTGGTCAAACTGCCGCGCTATCAATCATTTATATTCAGTCGTTCTGAAGTTGCTGCGTTCTGGCAGAACCAATCGACCACGGGACTGCTGATGGGCTACGATTTTCACATCAGCAGCGACGGTCCGAAATTGATCGAGATAAATACTAATGCCGGAGGCGCTTTTCTGGCATCGCCTGTTCAGGTGGCAGCACAACAGGTGTACCCGGGTTGCTGCGATTTCGGGCCGTTGTCGTTTCCCGACAGCGGCACCGGTAATACGGTGCTGACTAATATGATCACCCGTGAATGGCAGTCTGCAGGGAAAAGCGGCCGGCCCGCGACATTAGCTATTGTCGATGATGATCCCGTTAATCAATACTTGTATCCAGAGATGCTGCTGGCTCGTGAAGCACTGCAGGAAATCGGTGTAACGGCGCTGATAGTCGACGCTCGCGAGCTTGCCTTCGACGGCACTGACCTGGTGGCCCACGGCACCGGGATAGATATGGTCTACAACCGTAGCACTGATTTTACGCTCACCCTGCCCCGCAACAAGCCGCTAGCCGATGCTGCCAGGCGCAATGCTGCTGTTATAAGTCCGTCACCAAAACACCATGCACTCTATGCCGACAAGCGCAATCTGATCGAGATGCAGAACCAGTCATTTCTGACCCGTGCAGGATTGCCGGTAGAGCACCAGAGTGTTCTGAAGCAGCACATTCCCGACACCACACTTGTCACAGACAACAACGCTGATCAACTTTTTTCCAACAGACGACTACTGTTTTTCAAACCGATCAACGGCTACGGCAGCCGGGCTGTTTACCGTGGCGACAAAATAACCAAGCGTGTCTGGCAACACATAACTGCTAACGACTATATAGCACAAACACTGGTACCGCCCTCATTAAGGTCAGTAACAGAGAGTGGTGTTGAAAAACGTCTGAAATTTGATGTTCGTATTTACACCGCGGCTGCAAAACCGTTACTTGGTATCGCCAGAATATACCAGGGTCAAACCACAAATTTCCGCACAGCCGGTGGCGGCTTTGCCCCTGTGTACAGCTGGGGACCCGGGCCGCACTCAGCCTTACCCTCAAGCGATACCATGTGTGGCTACGAGTGCAACAATATTATTCCTGATAGAGGGATGATCTGTCCTTTGCTTCAAAGCAGTCGCCCCTGAGAGGGTTTTGCAGTATCGGGTATTATCTGTGGCGGGCACTGCCGACTGATGTCTACGCCGGCAACCCTGGCTTCAGAGCCGGTAATTCTCCACAGGCATTGCAACGGCGACAGCCGCGATTGACCAGCACCCTTCAATGCCAGACGAAAAACCATATTGCCACCGTTAGGTGTACCGCGGGCGTAATTACAGCCGTTTATGCCGGTCAAGTTACGGCCACTCAAGCCGGGCACCAGAAATATCAGCGTTTTTAACGCTAACTGGTTCTCTTGTATCCTATCCACCAAGAAAAAGCCTATAATAGGCCTACCGGTGGCTCTGCGACTCATCCTGTCAGGCCCACTAAACTACTAAAAGCAACAAAAATCAATCGTAACCGTACCGGAGGGTCCGAATGTCAAAAATGGTCATCGCAGTATTATCAATCGCACTTCTAAGTGTTTCAGGCTTTGCACAGGCAGATGCCCATGCAGGGCTAGAGGACCAGATAGCGAAATTACAACAGGAAAAATCTGTCCTGTTCAAGAGACTCAACAGAGCAATTGCGCACTCTAAAAGTGCCAAGAAAGACGCGGCTACGCAGATTGAACAGCTTCAAATGCAAAATGAGAATGCCAGCGCGGACCGCCAGCGACTCAACCTCAGGCTCAACAGAGCAATAGCCCACTCCAAAAATGCCAAGAAAGAAGCGGCCATGCAGATTGAACAGCTGCAAATGCAAAACGAAAATGCCAACGCGGACCGCCAGCGACTCAACCTCAGGCTCAACAGAGCAATAGCCCACTCCAAAAACGCCAAGAAAGACGCGGCTATGCAGATTGAACAGCTGCAAATGCAAAATGAAAATGCCAGCGCGGACCGCCAGCGACTCAACCTCAGACTCAACAGGGCAATAGCCCACTCCAAAAACGCCAAGAAAGAAGCAGCGGCGAAGCTTGAGAACAGTGACGCCGACCGTAAGCGACTGGGCCTCAGACTCAACAGAGCAATTGCACACTCTAAAAATGCCAAGAAAGACGCGGCCATGCAGATTGAGCAACTGACAATGCAAAACGAGAAAATTTCAGCAGACCGCCGTAAAATCAGCCGCAGACTGGATAGAGCAATCGCCTACTCACGCAAAGCCAGAAGCGAAATGGCAAGTAAAATGAGCCCGGCAGGGCACGACGACTGGGCGGCAAGTACAAGCGCTGCGCTGCAGTCGGCATTCGGCGGTGAACAGGGAACCACCGTTACTTCAACCTCAGACGGGACAGTGAAGGTACAGGTCGGTAACAACGGGCTTTTCAGCGTCGGTGGCACTGCCCTGAGCTCTGGCGGCACGCAACTGCTGTCTACAATCGCACAGGGACTTTCCACGGCAGATGCCAGCATTACCGTGGTCGGACACACAGACAACATCCCGACAGGGGCTACCAGTCGCTTCAGCAGCAACGAAGCACTGTCTTTCGCGCGGGCGGTCTCTACCCTGCAGTTCCTTCGCGATCAGGGCATCCCGACCGAACGCTTGTCGGCGGCCGGTTATGGCGATGGCAGCCCGATTGCGAGCAATGACACTGCAGAAGGCAGACAACAGAATCGACGTGTCGATATTATTCTGCGAAAACAGTAGCTCTTAATCACGTTGTGATATTTAAAGCCTCGCACTTTGCGGGGCTTTTTTATTTTACAGGCACAGTTGGTAGACTCTTAATGATCAGGTATTGCCAGTGTGGTGGACAAGTCTATTTCCAAAACACTATTTCAGCTTCAGAGCAATGGCCTGAATCGGCAACAAAAATGTTTATGTGATCGCTACAGACACATGTTTAAAATTTAAACGAGGCTGGAGCCGGAACGATGCTTCAAGATCAGTCGGGCATGAAGATAGCAGCGAGCTACTCAACCATCTGCGAACATGAGTTGATATCGAAACTTGTGCCGCTCTACGCATTTGACAAGCCGCAAAGCTGTCGATTCTGGGAGCGCGGAGTTAACGATACCTACCAGTTATTCTGTGCTGAAAACACCTATTCCCTGCGCATTTATCGACATGGGCTGCGCACACGTGATGCGATTGAATTCGAAGTGGCAGCACTCAATCATTTGCACAAGCGTGGCCTGAGTGTCGCTTATCCTATAGCAAGGAAAGACAGTAAATTTATAACAGAGCTTCATGCACCGGAAGGGCTGCGTTATGCGATAGTCACTGACCACGCCTGTGGTGTCCTGCCGGACTACTCAGATGATGCCAGTGCCGGAAACTATGGTCAGGCAGTAGCACAACTGCACAAGCTGTCAGACGACTTTGTTACCGATCACCACAGACCGAGACTGGAGGTTGATTATCTGCTCGACACATCAATGGATATCATCAGGCCCTTTTTAGCTAAAGGGTCAGATGATCTTGACTACCTCAATAAAACCGCACAGGACCTGCACCGGAAGGTAGCAAGTGTGCCTGTCGAAAGTCTTGACATCGGCTTTTGTCACGGTGATTGTCACGGGCACAACGTTCATGAAAACAACGGCATTCTCACTCACTATGATTTCGATTGTTGCGGGCTGGGACTGCGTGTTTTCGACCTGGCGACGTTTAAATGGGGAGTCTTGTCTGATAAAAACGGCGAACAACTCTGGACCGCGTTTCTTTCAGCTTACCGCGCAAGCCGGGAAGTTAGCGAAGCCGACCTGAGTCTGATAGATACCTTTGTGGCGATTCGTCATATCTGGTGGATGGCGCTTTTATGCGGCAATGCTCAGGATTTCGGCTATGCCGACACCAGCGAGCGATTTGTAGAAAGGCAGATAGGCAATATGAAATCGTTCTCTGAAAAGCAATGAAAGTGCGTGAGGGTCTCAGGGAATCTCTTAAGCCGTCACGTGGCAAGTGAATATCTTGCACACTTGCGCTGTCAATACTGAATGACTGAGTTTTGCAAATTCTGTGTCTGCAAGCCATAACGCCGGAAGTTCGATGTGCCTCCGGACTGACACCCGACACGACATGTATCGAGCGTTTGTTGACCGTGTGGTCAACTTAAGATAGCGTGATCAGCGGCTCTTGTCGGGCCATTATTCACAGCTTCAAACAGGGCGTTGAAAATGCAGATTACCAGCAACATGCGTATAAACAGTGAGCGGTTGTGGGACTCCCTGATGGATATGGCAAAAATCGGCCCCGGGGTGGCCGGTGGCAACAATCGTCAGACACTTACCGATGCTGATGCCGAGGGCCGCAGGTTATTTCAGCACTGGTGTGATGAAGCAGGCTGCACCATGGGTATAGATCAGATGGGAACCATGTTTGCGCGTCGTGAGGGCACTGACCCTGACGCACTGCCCGTCTATGTGGGCAGCCATCTGGATACCCAGCCCACTGGTGGCAGGTACGACGGGGTACTGGGAGTGCTGGCCGGGCTTGAAATTGTGCGCCAGCTAAATGATCTCAACATAAAGACCAAACATCCGATTGTTGTCACCAACTGGACCAATGAAGAAGGCGCCCGCTTCCCACCGGCGATGGTTGCCTCCGGGGTTTTTGCAGGTGTTCACACTCTCGACTGGGCCTATGACAGACAAGACGCCGATGGCCTCAGACTGGGCGACGAATTAAAACGCATTGGCTATCTGGGCGATGAACCTGTCGGCGCGCGAAAGATGCATGCCTTTTATGAACTGCACATAGAACAGGGCCCTGTACTCGAAAATGAAAACATAGAGGTCGGCGTCGTCACCCACGGTCAGGGACTAGCCTGGCTGCAATTGACACTGACCGGCCGTGAATCACACACCGGGTCAACCCCTATGCCCATGCGCCTCAATGCCGGACTGGGAATGGCGCGCATTACCGAACTGGTCAATGATATTGCCCTGAGTCATGCACCGCTGGCGGTCGGAGCCATTGGTCATTGCGATGTCTACCCTAACTCACGCAATATTATTCCCGGTAAAGCGGTATTCACCATCGACTTCAGGCACCCGCAAAAAGAGGTTATCGCCGACATGACAAATCGTTTGCGAAGCGGTGCGAAAGAAATAGCAGATAACATTGGTCTCGGCCTTGAGATTGAACAGGTCGGTGGCTTTGATCCGGTAACCTTTGATGAACGCTGCGTTGCAAGTGTGCGCAATGCTGCTGAACGTCTGGGTTATACGCATCGGGATCTGGTATCCGGTGCAGGTCATGACGCGTGCTGGATAAATCAGGTAGCACCAACCGCGATGGTGATGTGTCCCTGCGTTGGCGGACTCTCACATAACGAGGCCGAAGAGATCACCCCTGAGTGGGCCGCTGCCGCTGCCGACGTGTTGTTTCACGCCGTCGTGGAAACCGCAGAAATCGTTACCTAGTGGGCTGTGTTGAATAAACGCAGGAGTCAGACACACACGAAGCAACAGCACCTTAAGCATCGTTAAGAAGTTGCGCAAATTTCTGCTCCAGTACATCCATGGTATTCGCATTGCGCCCGGGTGAAGCACTA